>JAKAFM010000026.1 GCA_021817905.1 bacterium
TGCTTCCGTGCCAATTTGTCTCAGCTTTATCTGGGTATTCTCTTTAGTGACGTAAACACGCTCCTCTTGACCACTTTTTCTTTCTTGGTGCTCTGCCATACTCAAAAGTATAAGCTATCAACCTACAACTCTCCAGTAGGAAACGGTATAATACGCCATGGATTTCAAGGAAATTCTCAATCAAAACAAAGCCCTCGTTTGGCCAGAAATTGAAAAATATCTTAAAATAAACAGTCAGTTTCCAGACTATTGCAAAATCGATTCCCATTACCAACCACTCTTTGACTATGCCTATTCAATTATCAACGAATATCCAAAACGTCAGGGGAAATATCTTCGTCCTACCCTTCTACTGCTGACCGCCCAAAGTATGGGTTACTCCGCCACCAAAGCCTTAAAAACTGCTGCGGCTATGCAAGTATCCGAAGATTGGATTTTAAACCATGATGATATTGAAGATGATTCCTTATCACGCCGTGGTTTGCCAACACTTCACCGCCTGTTTGGCATAGAGCTTGCCATCAATGCCGGTGATGGACTGCACAATTTAATGTGGAAAATATTAAGAGATAATGAAACCGTTATTGGTACCACCAAAACATTTGAGATTATGGATGAATTTTTTACCATGCTTAATCGAACTGTCATTGGTCAAACTATAGAAATTAAATGGTTCCGGGAAAACAAATTGGATATGACCAACGAAGACTTAATGCTCATCATGGAAAGCAAAACCGGTTACTATACTATCGGCGGTCCCATGCGTCTTGGAGCCATCCTTGCTGGAGCCAATCAATCACAATTGGAGTTAATTTACCGCTTTGGACGGATATTAGGTATTGCTTTTCAAATCAAAGACGACCTTTTGGATTTAACCTCAACTTTTGGCGGTCAAAAAACGCAATATGGCAACGATATCTACGAAGGTAAGCGTACCCTAATGCTTGTACACCTATTACATGCAGCTAATCCCGACGATAAAAATAAATTGCTTCAAATTCTCAAACTTGAACGTTCCCAAAAAACAAAAGAACATATTGACACCGTTATAAAAATGATGAATCAATATGGCAGTCTAGAATATGGTAACCAATTAGCTAAAAAAATGGCTGATGATGCAGTAAATTTACTACATTCCAACCTTCAGTTCTTAGAGAAACAACCGTACCGCGATCAACTTGAATCCGGAATCAATTTTATTATCAATCGCGACCATTAAATATCTCTATTTTTAAGGGATAAATGGGGCAGGTTTGATTATTTCTGTTATAATAAATTGTGGAAAACCAGGTTGAAGAAATCAAGCGCAAGCTCAATATCGTCAATGTTATTGGTAGCTATATTCCCTTAAAAAAGAAGGGCCGGCATTACACGGCCTGTTGTCCATTTCATGGCGAAAAAACCCCCTCATTTATGGTTTCCGAAGAGCTCCAGATTTATAAATGTTTTGGTTGCAGCAAGGCCGGTGACATGTTCTCGTTTGTGGAAGAATACGAAAAAATCGATTTCAAAGAAGCCCTTGAAGAATTAGCCAAAATGGCTGGTGTTCAGCTTGTAAAAAATACCCAGGCTACTACTGCCGAGCTTCAAAAAAAGAAGCTTTTAGAAATTAATAACGAAGTTGCCCGTTTTTATCATTTTATGCTCATCTCTCACCCCTTGGGGAAATCAGCCCTAGAATATGTTAGCAACCGTGGCATAACCAAACAAAGTATTGAACAATTTAAAATCGGTTTTGCCCCCCGCGACTCTCAGTATATTTCTACCTATTTGATCGACAAAAAAAAGTATCATCTCCATGATTTAGTAGCCACTGGTACCTTTGGAGTCAACCGTTACGGCAAATCTGGCGTTTATGATCGCTTTTCCGGTCGGCTGACTTTTCCTTTATTGGATTATCGTGACCGGGTTTTAGGATTTTCTGGGCGTGTGCTTCCCGGAGCCGATACTAATCAGGCAAAATATATCAATTCTCCTGAAACCGACCTTTATCACAAAAGCCATCTTCTCTTTGGACTTAACTTTGCCAAAGATGCCATCCGTGAACAAAAATACGTCATTATTGTTGAAGGCGAATTCGACATGATTGCCCCCTTTCAACACGGCGTAAAAAACATTGTTGCCATCAAGGGTACTGCTTTTACCAAAGAGCAGCTCGAATTGCTGCACCGCTACACCGATACCCTCATTCTTGCTCTCGATTCCGATTTTGCCGGTTCTTCCGCTGCCCGTCGCAGTATTGAGTTGGCCGACACCATGGGTTTTGATATTAAAGTTTTATCACTTGGTGACAAGTTTAAGGATCCCGACGAAGCCATCAAAGCCGACCCCGCTTTTTTTGATCAACAGCTTAAAAAAGCGCTACCTATTTGGGATTTTATTATCCAATCAACTGTTGCTGGTAATGATCCTACTACTATCAAAGGCAAAAAAAACATTCTCGAAATTGTTCTTCCGTTTCTTGCCAAAATAACCAATGCCGTCATCAAAGACGATTACATTCGCAAATTAGCTCTGGAAATCGGCTCCACTCCTGAGTCGATAAAACAAGAAATCACCCACTATACATCCCCAAACACTCCCAAACAGATTTCCACCGCTACCTCCCCAATTCCGCTTGCCACCAAAAAGGTTAACCAACTCGAATACCTGTGTTCGCTCATCTTTTCTGCCAAAAATCCCCATAAAGTCTCACAAAAACTCCTCAAAGATACCCCCGACCTTTTCCAGGACATTCCACTAATTCAAAAGCTTATTGATCTGCTTCTCGCTTCATCAGAAACTGTCGAACTTTTTCACCAATCACTTCCTGCCGAGCTCAAACCAACATTCGAATCAATCTATCTTAAGGGACTATCATATAATTTTACTAGTGATCAACGCCGTGTCGAAATTGTCAAAGTAATCACCACCCTCAAGACTATGGCCATCAAAGATAAGCTCAAAGTCCTCAGTCAAAAAATCGCTCTTTTGGAAAATCAGGACGATATTGACTTGTTATCAACTACAGTATTGGAATATAATAAATTACTTCGGCTACTGTCACAGGTGGAATCATCCGGTCCCTAGCTAAAAACACCTCTTTCATATACAATATACCAATGCCAATCAAGGTAGATTTTGGAAAAATAAGGCAACGACTCTTGACAGTTGCTAAAAAGCAGCACTATTTAACCTTCGACGAAATCCTTGAATTGATTCCCAATCCTGAAAAATATGTTGAGGAAATTGATAATTTATTCGATGGGCTCTTTGAGAAAGGTATTGACGTTTTTGACAAGATAACCATTGGCGAATCATCGATTGGTGCCAATGAAGCTCAGCCCTCTGATTTGTTAACCATGCTTAGTCAAAAGGGTAGTATTGACTCGGTTCGGATGTATCTTAAGGAGATTGGTAAAATCGATCTTCTTACCTTTGCTCAAGAAGTTGATTTAGCCAAATCTATCGAGAAAGGTTCCAAAAATGCCCGTGAAGCCTTAATTAATGCCAATTTGCGTCTTGTCGTCTCGATTGCCAAAAAATATATCGGTCGTGGCTTAACCTTTTTGGATTTAGTTCAAGAAGGAAACCAGGGTTTAATGCGGGCCGTTGAAAAATTTGATTGGAAACGGGGTTTCAAATTTTCTACTTATGCCACTTGGTGGATTCGCCAAGCTATTACTCGGGCTATTGCCGATCAGGCCAAGACGATTCGTATTCCTGTTCACATGGTAGAAACTATCAACAAGGTTTACAAAGCTACTCGGGCTCTGACTCAAAAACTTGGCCGTGAGCCAGAAATTGGTGAAATCGCCAAAGAAGTTGGTATTACCGTCGACAAAGTTGAAGAAATTTACCGTATCTCCCAGGACACAACTTCTCTGGCTACTCCCGTCGGCGACGACGAAGATTCATTTCTCGGTGACTTTATTGAAGACACTACCCAACTCTCTCCTTACGAAGAAACGTCTCGTGGGTTATTGCGTGAATCCATCGAAGAAGTACTTTCTTCTCTTGATGAACGCGAAGCCAAGGTTCTCTCGCTCCGTTTTGGTCTTATGGGTGAAACTCCAAAAACTCTCGAAGAAGTTGGCAAAATATTTAATGTCACCCGTGAGCGCATTCGTCAAATCGAAGCCAAAGCACTACGCAAACTTCGTCATCCTTCCCGCCGCAAGAAACTGCAGGATTACTTAGAATAATTATTCCAAAAACCCTGTTTCGTTAATTACTATTTTTTTGGAATCTTTTTCGTTGACCGTAAATATAGTCACCGATGCTTCATTAATCATTGCCTCTTCTTTTGCCAAATAATACACAAACATTCGAATCACTAAATTGTGCGATACCACCAAAATAGTATCATCTTCACCAAATTCCAAATGCAGGTCTTCCACAAATCTCGATACTCTTCGATTAAGTTCGCTATACGTCTCTCCTTTAGTTTTTAGGTCAATTAACTTAGAAAAACGAATGTCACTCAATTCATCTCGATTTTTTATAATCTCGTCCATGGTTTGTTCGCATCGGGGAGAAGGGGAGCAAAACAATGCCGTTATTTTTTCATCCGACAAATACGTCGCTAATCGTTTTGTTTGCCATTTACCTTTGTCAGATAATAAGCCGTTAACATCTTTTTCTGCGTGCCGAACCAAAATTAATTTCATGGCACATATTGTATCAAATTATGCCCTTCGTTGCCTAATTTTCTTTCAGTTTTTTACCTTAATGTCAGCCTGGTTTAAATTTGTTATAATCAGGCGCAACCGATATTCCCCTGTAGCTCAATCGGTAGAGCGGCTCCCTGTTAAGGAGAAGGTTCTTGGTTCGAGTCCAGGCGGGGGAGCCATAGTTTACTGTCGTTACATTTCAGTAGTGTGTCGAATGGTTTTTGAGCTTCAAATACAAGCTTTTTGTTATCCAGTTTAAGGTTCCGAAGTACCAGCTTCATCAATTGCCTTCTTTCTTCGGCTTCGGAACTTACGAAAAGGTCATAAGCACGATTTGTCAGTTCCAGCAGGTATTTTGCTGTTACATAATAGTTGTCTTCGGCTTCTTGTAACATGGCTAGTCGGGTGTCGGTGTCAGTAATCTTTTCTCTTAGTGATTGATAATATCTGTCATATTCATCGTCAGTAATCCTCAATATACGAGCTTTTTCTTTTTTTTGACTTTTCATTGTTTTGCCTCCTGGCCTTTCAGCCTTTTATCAATTTTTATAAGAATGGAAAAGAAATCAGTTATTCGCTTCTGCTCTTCATCGAACAAAATGGACCCTGCAATATCCGGGACTTTATCCGATGATGGTTTTTGCTTGATAACACTCTCTAATTCCATTGAGCCAAGTTTAGAGAGTGTGTTTCGTACCTAACCGGATACGTTCCGTACCCGGAAAGTTGTAGCTAGGAAATTCTTTTATACAGTGGGTTAATTTTTGCCGTATTAAAGTCAAAAATCAAAAAATCGAGTATACCAATACCAGCAAGTCTTGAAGCTATCCCTCTACAAATTTCATAGTATATATTTTTAGGATTTTTAATCCCGCTCGCATTTGCACCTTCCACTTCATCCACAATTTCACCATAATAAAATCCCTTAGGTTTCTTTATTAAGAGTTTCAATATAGAAAACGTCCTAGTATCCTTCTTGAAAGGCAGTGGTTTTGAGGAACCTATGGTAAGAACGCCAACTTCGCTAAACGAAAAAGGAATTTCGGGTTTGTCATTATTAGTCACTTTTTGTGATGTTGTCTTGAC
Source organism: bacterium (assembly GCA_021817905.1). GTDB lineage: Bacteria > Patescibacteriota > Microgenomatia > UBA12405 > UBA12405 > JAMCSD01. The sequence continues at coordinate 5,739 of JAKAFM010000026.1, forward strand.
TTGGTCACTAAGCAATAACTCCTTGGTGAAGTCAAAAACACGGCCAAGATGGACCTTGTATTCGCCGACATCAAATTCTCTTAAATATCTTTTTGAGTCCTGTTTATAGCTCATTACGCTATTAAGCTCTTCAAAAATCATATTTAACCCAACAGCTCCAAGCATTTCGTTTTTCTTTATCTTTTCATCTCGAATTTTTTCGTAGTTATTAAACACCTCAAAAAACAAAGATAATTTATCCCAACTGTGCCAGACTTTGGTAGGCAATAACCTTTTAATACGCTTGGTTTCTTCATCCCACAGCTCATAACTTGGAGCAAAAGTCCATCTAATAATGGTCCCTTTATCATCCGTCTCTCCAAACTGACGCTCAAATTCTTTAAGCTTTGGGTCCTCATTGACCGGCAAGCTCATCAAGGCTTCTATCAAACAATGATAACGCCCTCCGACCGGACCAGCACTTGACTCGATACTTCCATTGTTTAATGCGTAGGCTTCAAAGTTTTGTATTCCATCCCGATAAAAACGATTTTGTTTTAGCTTCTCATTGTCCTTAATCGTTTTCAAAATCTCGTGTGCTTTCGTCATTTCGTCGATAGCCAGCTGTCCAAGTTCTCTTTCACTCTTTGTATCATTCTCTTTAAGCTTTCCGAT
>JAKAFM010000027.1 GCA_021817905.1 bacterium
CTTTCGTATCGCTCCACGATTTCCCCATACTTTTCTTTCTCTCCTAATTGTACTAATCGAACAATCTCCTCGTCAGTCATTACTTATAGTATAGTTCAGGTCAACTTTTGACCTCCCAAATATGATATTCTGCTACTTCTCCCTCACCAGCAAACAAAAATTCCCCCAATAATTTTTTACCACTAAATACCAGAGGCATTCAATACACCTCACCACCCTTCATCGTTTCACACACTCAGTAGATATTCCAGAACAAAAGACCCCCACCAGATAAACATCCTTAAGACTTATTTTCCTACCAACTATTTTCTCCGTAAGAATTATTATGCGAACCATCATGAGGATCATAGAGCCTATTTCTTATTTCTTCCCACCTTCTTCTTTCTTCAGCTTCCTCTTCTTTTCTTCGCCGCTCTTCTTTCTCGTTAGCCTCATTTACACACCCTGCTCTCACCCCCAGTTTCTCCTGGAGTATCCTTGCTATATCTGGCGCTGCATCTTCGCTATATCTTCCCCCCTCGGGTTTACTTTTCTGAGTAATAACAATACCCATACCCCCTCTCCTATCAGGCACTCTCTCCGTAACACTTATTTCTATACTTGATGGTGGAACACCTAAAGCTCTAGTCACATCTCCAACTACATCCTGCACAAGATAAGCCTCATTTCTTAATTTTTCCCTTACCGCTTCAAACTCACGCTTCCTCAAAGCCTCATTTGCGGCTACTTTTGCCTCTTCAGCCGCCTTTGCTGCGCGAAGCCTTGCATCTCTTTCTGCAACAGTCTCAACGCCGTATTTCGAAGGCATGACAAAATTATATATCACATTTGATTTTGCGTCAACCACCACCAACACTACCACCTGACTTTGTTAATCACCTAAAAACACTCGGAGTTGCATTTTAACTTTACACCTACTACACTCATAGTATATGTCAACCAAAATGCTAGGTTCACTTGAGCAGCGCATTATGAACATTTTGTGGGCTTCCAAAAAACCGCTCAAAGCAGGTGATGTTCGTCTCGGTCTTGGTCAAAAACATGCCTACACTACCATCATGACCGAACTCAAGCGTATGACCGATAAAAAGATTTTAAAAAGGGAATTGGTTGGTAAGGCCTACCTTTATCGCCCTCTTAAAAACAAAGCCGGTTTCGCTAAAACTTGTCTCTGTACCCACTACATTAATCTCGTTGATTCCTATGGACCGCTCGCTATCTCACAGTTTGTTGACACTATCAAAAATAACCCAGAAGATTTAAAATTGCTCCAAACTTACCTTAATGATGCCAAATAAACATTTGTTTTACCAACAAAATCTTGTTTTTTGGCTTATTACTGTTAACTCCCTTGGTTACCTAACCGTTCTTTTTCTTATCTTCCCTAAAATTTTTTCCAGTTTTCTCATGCAATGCCTGACCCTCGGAAATATCCAAAATTACCTCACTTTTTCTACCAACATTGTTGTCGGCATCGGTATTCTTTATGCTTGTCTAAAAATTTGCCTCGGTACCCTTGCTACCCTTAAGAAAATATACTCAACCAATCAATTTCTAAATAACATCTCAACCGTCAATCGTCAGTCAGATTACCTTATTTATAACTCCACCCATCTTAGTGCTTTTACTGCTGGTTACTTGTTTCCCAAAATTTATCTTTCCAAAGCACTCTATTTCCAAAGCACTTCCTCTGAATTAAAAGCTATCGTTTTACACGAACAAACCCATCAAATCAACCATGATCCCTTAAAAGGTTTGATTATCTCCTTTTTTAATGCAATTACACCATATTATCCAGGAAAAAAATCTATTTTTAATCACTACGCCTTACTCGTCGAGACCACTGCTGATGAAGTTGCCAAAACAATTCTTAACTCAAACCGCCCATTACTTACCGCTCTTCAGAAAATGCTCTTGTCCAACAGTCAATTATCAATCATCGCCAGCTACTTTTCCGCCACCTCAGTCCGTCTCGTCAGTCTTATTAAAAACGAAACGCTTGATTCTCGTCGTGTAGTTGCTGGAAACATTGCTATTATGGCACTTATTTTAATCTTATTTACTGCCACCACTCAGACCACGGTTTTTGTCCAGTGCCGCCATCTTACTAGCTGTTTATCTACTATCTTTCATGACACCAACTGTCTCCATTGACAGTCACCCTCAATGCTACTACAATCGTAGTATGAAGCCAAATCAGCCATTAGTTGAATCTACCTTTTACGTTCAAGGCATGCACTGTGCCTCCTGCGAAATTTTAATTGAAAAGCGCCTGATTAAACAAAATTCAGTTGTTATGGTTGATGCTCAGTTGTCAAAAAACATTATCACCGTTAAACACCAGAAAGGGGATATTATCACCCCTTCATTTTTAAACAAAATGTTTGCCGATGATGGCTATCAGTTTTCCTATAACGCCTTCAAAAAATCAAAATATATCTCCGCCAATGCTACCTGTGCCCTTCCTCAAGACAATACCTCCACCTTTTTTATTGCTGCGCTTATTATTATAGGATTCCTGTTGCTTAACAAAACTGGTCTAACCACTCTTGTCTCCGTCAACACTAACTCATCACTCCCACTTTTTCTTGTCTTCGGGCTCTTGGCCGGTTTTAGCAGTTGCGCCGCTTTGGTTGGTGGTATTGTTCTCTCGGTAAGTAAACAGTGGGTGTCGAGATATGGTAATACCGATAGTACTTTAACTAAACTTCAACCTCATTTTTTATTTAATACCGGTCGAGTTCTGGGTTTTATCCTTTTTGGTGCGATTTTGGGATATGTCGGCACTTTTTTTAAGCTTTCTCCTCTTTTTACCGCTAGCCTGATTGTTCTTATTTCTATAGTTATGGTTGTCTTAGGGCTCCAGATGTTAGGTATCCGATCGCTTGCTCAATTTCAAATACGCCTCCCCAAGTCACTTACGGTTGGGTTGGCAGATGAATCAAATTTTAAAGGGCGACTTGCACCATTTTTTATGGGCGCCCTCACTTTCTTTTTACCTTGCGGTTTTACTATCACTGCTCAAACTTTGGCACTTGCTTCCGGTAATCCTATATCCGGTGCCTTAATTATGGGAGGTTTTGCCCTAGGGACCATCCCCGGACTGCTTGCTGTCGGTTATAGCAGTGTCAAACTCCACAGTAATCCGAATACTTCAGCCAAATTTTCTTCAATCGCTGGCTATTTAGTTCTATTCCTTGCACTTTATAATATTAATAATCAATTAACTGTTCTTGGACTTCCTAATGTTTCATTTTTATTCGCCACTACCGCTGCCACTCAGGTTGCTGCTGCCGATTTGCCTCCTATCGTAAACGGCAAACAGGTCATCAAAATGCAGGCTTCCGCCAATGGTTTTACCCCCAATAATTTTAAAATTCGCGCTGGCGTACCTGTTTCTTGGCAGATCACCGCCACCGCCAATGCTGGTTGTGCTAGTAGTATAGTTGCCAACGGCATCCTTCCTGACCGACTCGATCTTGCTCCCAACGTTCCTGTTACCAAAGAGTTTATTGCCTCAAACACTGGCAATTATCGCTTCAGTTGCGGTATGGGAATGTATACTGGTTCATTTAACGTTGTTAATTAATTACCATCTATGTCAACCCAAACTACTACTTTTACCATTCCTGATATGCATTGTGAATCATGCCCAAAAGTAATTAAAATAAGTCTTGAAGAGCTTCCTGGTATATCGGCTGTTAATGCTGATTTAGCCACTAAAAATGTTACCGTGATCTATGATCCCTCCAAGGTAACGACTGCTCAAATGTCTACAGTTATAAAAGAAAATGGGTACACCCCCCAAACGAGTTAAATCGTGAGCACCTCGGTTCAAAATCTCGATATTACTGGCATGCATTGTGCCAGCTGCGCCCTCTTAATCAAGAAATCAGTCCAAAAAATACCTGGTGTCGCCGAAGCCAACATTAACTACGCCACCGAAAAAGCCCATATAGTTTATGATCCTGCATTAACAACCATCAACGACCTTCTCTCAACGATCCAAAAAACCGGTTATAGTGCTGTCCTTAGCACTGAAGGGGGATCTGACCACGAGCGCCAGAAGCGTCAACGTGAAATGAAGTATTGGTCGCATAAGTTTTTCTTTGGATTCCTGCTTAGTCTCCCTTTAATTCTTTTTATGATTTATGACTTTGTCCCCGATGCGCCGCTCCGCGAAACCATTATGCCCATGTCGGGAATATTTTCCCTTATTTTGGCTGTCCCTGCACTGGTCTATGTTGGCAATAATTTTTTTGCTGGTTTTTGGTCCGCCTTAAAAGTCAAAACTTTTTCGATGGATTCACTAATCGCTATCGGCACTGGCACTGCTTTTATCTATAGCCTGATTGAATTATTAAGCTATTATGCCCATACTGGTTCTTTGTTTGGTCTTAATGGAGATAAAATCCCCAACCTTTATTTTGAAGTTGTAGTTTTTTTAATCACCTTTGTTTCGCTTGGTAAGTGGCTCGAGGCTCGCGCCAAAGGCAAAACTTCGCAAGCTTTGGAAAAACTTATGGGTTTAGCCCCATCCCATGCCCGAGTTATCCGTGATCAAGTTCAGCTCGAGATTCCAGTTGAACAGGTAATTGTCGGTGACATTATTGTCATTCGCCCTGGTGATCGTCTCCCAGTCGATGGTCAGGTCGTCTCCGGTTATTCCGCAGTTGATGAATCGATATTAACTGGAGAAAGTCTTCCAGTTGAAAAGCAGGCTGGTTCACCGGTCTACACTGCCTCAATCAATAAAACGGGATCTTTTGAATTTAAGGCCACCAAGGTTGGTGCCGACACCGCCCTCGCCCATATTATTAAACTAATCGAGGACGCTCAAGGCTCAAAAGCCCCTATTCAAGACTTTGCTGACCGTATTGCCGCCGTCTTTGTTCCTACCGTTATTATTAGTGCTATTTTGGCATTTGTAATTTGGTATTTTATTTTGGGTGCCACCCTAAACTTTTCCTTGTTAGCGTTTGTTTCTGTTATCGTTATTGCCTGTCCTTGCGCTCTTGGTTTAGCCACCCCCACTGCTATCATGGTCGGAACCGGCAAGGGTGCTGAGTTCGGCATCCTTATCAAAGGTGGTGAGCCTCTGGAAATGGCCCAGAAAATTAACGCCATTGTTTTTGATAAAACCGGGACATTAACCAATGGTCAGCCCGAGGTTACTGACTTCGTTAATTACTCAGATAAATCAGATTCATACATTGCCTCCATTCTTTTCACTATCGAATCAAAATCAGAGCACCCTCTTGCTTCCGCCATTGTTACCTATACTAAATCCAAAGTTGGTCATTTGAAATTAAAAATGAGTCATTTTTCTGCCATTCCCGGACATGGCGTTTCCGCCACCATCAATGGTCAGGAATACCTAGTCTCGAAACCAGAAACTACTACCCCAGAAATTGAAAAATTACAGTCCCGAGGCAAAACTGTCATGGTGTTATCTTCCAAAAAGAAAACCCTCGCCCTTGTTGCCGTCGCCGACCAGCTCAAACCAAATTCTGCCACTGTTGTTAAAAAACTTAAAGCTATGGGCATTATGGTCTATATGATCACTGGTGACAATCGTCGCACCGCCGCCGCTATTGCCTCACAAGTTGGTATTGATCGTGTCCTCTCCGAAGTTTTACCCCAAAACAAAGCCGAAGAAGTCCAAAAATTGCAATCATCAGGGCTCAAGGTTGCTATGGTAGGGGACGGCATCAACGATGCTCCCGCCCTCACTCAAGCCGATCTTGGCATCGCTATGGCCTCTGGGGCAGATGTTGCCATGGAGTCTGGCAGCATTATCATAATGACCAACGACCTAACTGGTGTTCTCTCTGCTATTGATCTCTCTCGCCAAACTGTTGGCAAGATTAAACAAAACATGTTCTTTGCTCTTTTTTATAACATTCTCGGTATTCCTATCGCCGCTCGTGCGCTTGTTTTTGCCGGTATTGTTCTAAAGCCTGAACTCGCCGGCCTGGCTATGGCCTTATCATCGGTTTCGGTTGTTACTAATTCCTTAACCCTTAAATTCTTTAAGCCCAACCAAACCAATTATATATCCCAATTTGCCCCCACCATAATGGTCGTGCTGTTTCTAGGAATATTCCTCGCCTTCGCCCGTTTTTCAGCAATGTAGAGTAATATCCCTATTCATAAGCCTGTTCTCAGTTGTGT
>JAKAFM010000028.1 GCA_021817905.1 bacterium
ATCCATCATCAGCTTTACCCCTCCTATACCAGTGGGAAATCCTGGATAATTATCAACATATGTCGTGATCGTTAGTTGACCTCCGGGTTGGTTACCAGCCAACACTATTGTTTTCAAATTTGCTCGCACCTGATAAATCGCTGCTGTTAACCCTGCCGGCCCTGAACCGACAATAATACTGTCATAAACTGTTTTATCTTCCATGACCAATTTTATCATCTCAAAAGCCACTAACTTTAAACCTATTTTCAAAAAAGCTAATGTCTTTTTTATCAAGCAGTCCCAGCATTTGTTCAATATCATTAAACAAATCAGGTAGTTTTAGCACCCGATCGCGCTCCACCCAAATATTCTTGCCCTGATCAAATTGTTCCTGTAACTTTCCCCGTGTCTCACTCACTTGAAAAATATAAAAGAATTTATCTTCCAAGACAGTTCCCGCTTCGTCACAATCAGTTTTGTGCTCAATCCCTATAAGTTGCACTTTTCCTGTCAGTCCGCTTTCTTCAGCCAGTTCTCGCTTTGCCGTTTCCGCTACGCTTTCCCCAAAACGGATTTTGCCACTAATAAAACCATGAAAACCATAATAAGGGTGTTTTAACCGCTGATGAACCAAAATTTTGCTTCCTTCGGTTACCAAAAGCACCACCCCTGATTTCGGTTGCCTCTCGACATGCTTACTATCAGTGTCGAAACGGTTGGCAAACTCTTTCCCTTCAGTTGTTAATTGATAACTACCATCATCCAGTTTTGTAATTAAATTACCTTTAATCAATTCTCGAATATGAAAACTAAACTGATCAGTTGGTAATTTATCACTATTTAGTTTTGAAAAATGGCAGCTCTTATTGATAAGTAATGCCACCAATATATTTCGTTGTATTTCATGAAGTTCTGTTTTTATCATCATAAGATGATTATAGTGTGTGATATGGCAAAAACAAGTGAAGTAAACTTCACCAAATTGCTAAATCCTCATTTGTCATCAATAATAAATACAGTGAATGCCCACACTCGCAAACTTATTCTCTTCATCTTAAGAATCCTCAGACAAGAATCAGCTTTTTTCTTCTGGCTCTTTATCAGGTTTATTTCAGCGCTCCTGCCTTTAATCACTGTCTATATATTTTCTTTAGCCATAAAACTAATCGAAAATAAAGCCTCAGTTGATCAGGTCTTTACTTATATCGGCATACTGTTCACTGTTCGCATTCTCGACAATGTTTCTCGCCTCATTTCCATCAGTCGTCTCGAATACCATATTAGTAACGTCACTTTCGCTGTTCATAATTATTTTCTTACTGATATAAAAGCTGAGTCTCGAGAACAACGTCACGAATCTATTCAGGCCATCCGCAATTTTGCCGACGCAACAGGTTTAATGCTTCGTCTCATCCGCCAGCCCGGTATTGACTCGTTCGTCTCATTAATTACTATTCCTATTATTTTACTTTTTGTTGATTTTCGCATTTTTATATTGGAAATCGCCTATATTATTATTTATTATTTTATTGACACCTATACTACTCAACATTATCGATATTTACGAGATATTCAAAACACTAAGACCGAAGTCTATTTTGCCAAACTCCAGGATAGTAACGATATTGATCTAGAACAAAAAAGTTATACCAGACATTACAACCGCCTAGCCAAATGGAACTTTACCGAATGGGCCTTACTTCAAAATTCAGCTGTCTTTTTCTATGCATTAATTTTAATGTTTCTCATTTTTGAAGTTATTAATGGTCAAAAAGATATTTCCAACCTCGTGCTTATCATGGGCTACATCACCTCCACGCAAACATACTTAAATTCATTTTCTGATATCAAAGATAGTCTGACCGACATGAGCATCGCTCTCGAGCACCTTGCCAAAAACAAAACCATCGCCGTCCTTGACCTCGATGACCTGATGTAAAATACTCCATGCCCGAACTTCCCGAAGTTGAGACAGTAAAACGACTCTTAGAACAAAAAATAACTGGTCATACCATCACTAAACTCGAAATACTTACCGCGAAATCTTTTATCGGTGATCCTTGTGGTGTTATTGGTCAGAAAATTACTCATTTTACTCGTCTTGGCAAGCAGCTTTCTATTCATCTCTCGAATCACCAGATTCTTCTTGTCCATCTTAAAATGACCGGCCAACTGATTTATCTCCCTGCCGTGTCAAAGGAAGGAATAGGGAAGGGTTTGTATATGGGTCATCCTACCAAAGACATGTTTACTACTAAATTTCCTAGCAAATCAACCAGACTCATTTTTACCTTCAGCAACCACTCTACTCTCTACTTTAATGACCAGCGCAAATTCGGTTGGGTCAAAGTACTTAGTAGGGATGAGCTTGTCGAATCCCAATCAAAAGTTGGCATCGACATTCTTGATCCTCGCTATACCCTCCAATATTTTACTGCTCAACTCAAAACCACTTCTCGTCCAATTAAGGTAGTTCTTTTAGATCAAAATAAGTTTGCCGGACTCGGTAACATCTACGCCAACGACGCTCTTTTTATCGCCAAAATTGATCCACGCCACCCAGCCAAATCAATTCCCGCTCCTCGGATTAGAATACTCCATCGCGCTACTATTGATCTCATTAACGAATCAATTAACCATGGCGGTTCCACCGCCAAGGATAATCTTTATCTACATCCCGATGGAACCATCGGCAGCCATCAATACCATTTTCGAGTCTATCAACGACAAAAAGAACCATGTCCAATCTGTGGCCAGCCAATTCTTCGTTTGAATCTGGGTGGTCGGGGAACCTTCTATTGTTCACACTGCCAAAAGTAAGTTGTAATATTTTGCAACTTTTTTCGTATTACTATATATGACCAACAAAAAATATGTTCTCCTCAGTCTCTTTATTCTTACCCTTTGCTTCGCGTATCCAGTCAAAGCTGAAGACAACACTCCCACCCCCACAGTAATCGCCACCCCTACTGTTGTTCCAGTTCCTACCGCTACTACACTCCCTGGGTTTTTTCGAGGTTTTAGTCATGAATTTCGACGCCTAGGCCGTGACATTGGTCGCAATTTTGAAAAAGAAGACCGTCGGTTTACCCGTTATCCCAGTATTACGGTTACCCCTAATCCGACCAAGACTGAATTTCGCCGTGAACGTGCCCAAAATACCATTACTAATTTGACTAATAATTTTAATAAACGTTATACCAACCTTGCCAATATCAGAAATATCGTAGCTGCCAGAATTCAAACTCGTTCCGCTACTCAAGACGAGACCCAAGCAGTAGCCAAATTAACCACTTTTGACTCACTCGCCAACACTTTTCAGACTGACTTAGCCAGCTTCACTCAGTCAGCCAATCAGGCTTTAGGTTCGTCACTTCCCGCCTCGATTATGCCCTCTATTCGTTCCGCTGCCACTAAAGTTCAAACTGATCTCTCCGACCTGCGCCAAGTTCTTATTGACGCTATTCGCTTAATGATCCGTGCTCCCAATAAATAGCATTTGCTATCATTAAATGTGACCAACAGAGTCTCATTATTACTACTTGGTACCAGTCTCTTTCTTTTGGCCGCCTGCAATCAAACAGTTACTCCTCCCGCTAAATCAAGTTCCTTTACTGCTCCCTCAGCCGGAGATTCTGCCGCGCCAACTACCAACACTTCCAAACAAACAGACCAGGAACTCCTCGATCAATTACAGTCAACTGACCCGTCGATTGATACTCAATTAAACCAACTTAACACCGATCTTCGCTAAGATAAATAGCACCATTGACACAATTGTTATCGCCCCTGCAACCAATAGCATCACCATCTTTGTTGTTTTCTTGTAATGATCGCCAATTTTAGAATAAAGTATTCCTGCTCCAAGGCAGGCCATTAACACCCCTCCCAAAAACAGATAGGGAAAATCCGATAGTAATATTTCTCTTCCAACGTCTCCGTAATCCAGTAATTCCAACGGTGTATATTTCTGCGCCAAATAGACCATCGTCAATAACGATAGTGCCCCCGCTAGCAAAAAAATTATCACCCCGCTTTTCATTCCATAAACCATCGCTTTAAACTGCCATCTCGGCTTCATTTTTACCTCATCGTTCTCAATTTTTTCCATTACTATTTTCTTGATGCTATTATTATTTTTCATTTGACATTAGAAATTAGTAATTTTTTTAATTGCTTCTTTGCTCTCATCAAGTTTACCCCAACATTCCCTGTAGGGATTTTCAAAATATCTGAAATTTCTTCATAACTTTTATTCTCAAAAAAGTAGAGCATGATGACATCTTTATAAGCTACATTCAATTTTTCAATCATCCCTTTTAATTTTTCTCTCGATTCCTCTTCAATTGCCAACACCTCCTGTAATTTTTCCTCCTTTACCAACCATTCTTCATTATCCTCATCAATGACCACCATATTTTTAATCCTTTTCTTTTTAAAATAATCAATTGCTTTGTTGTGAGCAATCCGATATATCCAACTTGAGAACTTAAGTTTATGATCAAATCCTTGAATGTTAACGTAGGCACTTATAAAAACATCCTGTACCAAATCTTCCACTTCTTCCTCTCGCTGATTTATAAGCCTTCGTACATAGATTAATAACTGCCTTTCATATCGCTCCACGATTTCCCCATACTTTTCTTTCTCTCCTAATTGTACTAATCGAACAATCTCCTCGTCAGTCATTACTTATAGTATAGTTCAGGTCAACTTATGACCTTCCAAATATAATATTCCGCCATTCACCACATCACCCCTTAATTATACCGTTGATCAAATATCGGTATAATACATCCATGATCAAAGCCATCACTTTTGACCTCGACGGAGTTTATTTCACCTCCGAAAGTTTTAAGTCCTTTAAGTCAAAACTTCCCAAAAAAGTTACTGATCCGATTGCTATTGATCAAGTTTTTCATCACTCCCTCGAAAATAAGCAATTCAGAAGAGGGGAATGTTCTGAAGATGATTTTTGGGCATATGTTAAGTTAGAACTTGGAATCACTCTTACCAATGAAGAAATTTTTCAATTTTTAGCCGACTGTTATCAGGTTGATCCCCAAGTAGTGGAAATAGTCAAAAAAATTAGGTCACTAGGCTACAAAACCTGTATTTGCACCAACAATTATCCTACTCGTATTCGGGTACTTAACCAAAAATTCAATTTTCTTAAAAATTTTGACATTCATATTTTTTCCTATCAAGTTGGTGTCATAAAACCGGACCCCAAAATATTTCAGGCACTAATTACTGCTACCGGCTATCATCCCAGTGAAATTGCATATTCCGACGATAGGGTTGACAATGTCACTGCCGCTCAAAAATTGGGAATCAATAGTTTTACCTATCAAGACTTCGCTGGCTTTATTAACCGCCTAAAAACACTCGGAGTTGCAATTTAACTCCCTACCTACTACACTCATAGTATATGTCAACCAAAATGCTAGGTTCACTCGAACAGCGCATCATGAACATTTTATGGGCTTCAAAAAAACCGCTCAAAGCAGGTGATGTTCGTCTTAATCTTGGTCAAAAACATGCCTACACTACCATCATGACTGAACTCAAGCGTATGACCGATAAAAAGATTTTAAAAAGGGAATTGGTTGGTAAGGCCTACCTTTATCGCCCTCTTAAAAACAA
>JAKAFM010000011.1 GCA_021817905.1 bacterium
GAATATTTTTTATTTCACCCTCTTGTCATCATTAAGCACCCTCTTTATTACCAACGCCACCGGTTTTTCAGTCGTCATCACCTCACTTTATTTCTTTTTATTACCGGCATTTTTAGCTCCCTCTCCAGCGCCTATTACTACCAATCACAAAAATCGTCTCCTCCTCTCAATTGGTCTGATAGGTATTATGCTTTACCTACTCTCCAAAATAGTTGGCATGTTATCAGCCGATATTAATTATAATATCGCCGACAGTTATCTTAATAATTCGTACTACACTGATGCTTTAACTAAAATCAACGCCGCCGTCACCACTATCCCCGATGAACCAATCTACCTCATGAAACAAGCCGACATTCTCACCAAAAACGCTCTGCTTTCTGAACAACAAAAAAATCATTCTCAAGCCCTCAAGTATGCCTCAATGGCCATTGCCAGTTCTACCAAAGCTCTCAAAATTTCTCCCGCCAACATCAATTTTTACAAGGAACAATCTCAAATGTATTATTACCTTTCAACCTTCGATAGCCATTACTTTTCCAAAGCTATTGATTCTGTAATCATTGCCACCCGCCTCGCTCCAACTGATGCCAAAAGTTTTTACATCTTAGGCAAATTTTGGCAAACAATCTCCGATGACGATAAAGCCATCGCTGCTTACCAAAAAGCCCTCGAACTTAAAGCCAATTATGATTATGCTGCTTTTGCCCTTGGTCAACTCTATTATCAAAAGAAAGACTACTCCTTAGCCAAAAAATATTTTACTCAAACCTTACTCATTGCCCCCAACAACACCGACGCCCAAGAATATCTCCAAAAAATAGCCAAACTCAAACTTTAGAACTTTCAGACTTTAGACTTTTTAGACTGATTTCTTCCATCTTTTCACCAATTTGGTGGAATAATTTGCCGCCATCTCGCTTAATATGGTCAATAAAAAGGATTCCGTCCAAATGATCCAACTCGTGTTGAAAAACAATTGCCTCAAACCCATTCAAATCCGTCTCATGAACCACTAGTTTTCCAGCCACCAATTCCTCCCAATGAGCCCTAATTTTAAGCCACCGTTTCACCATCCCATACAGATCAGGAAACGACAAACACCCCTCCAAAAAATCTTCATCAGCTATTTTACCCTCGCCACCCTTTGCCACCCCCTTAATCTTGATCCAATCCCTGTTACCATAAGTACCAACGATAGTTGGATTAATAAAAAGATCAACTTTTTTTAATGTACTATTTTTGATGCCAAAAAAGCGTCTAGTAATTCCCAACTGCACTGCCGCCAGCCCCGCCCCGTTTTCATTTGCCAACAACACTTCGGTTAACTGATCAATATCGGTCACCAATTGGCCATCGATTTGATCTATTATTTTAGTTTTTACCCGTAGTACGGCGTTCGGGTATAAAACAATCGGTTTCATGTCGTATTTTATCAAACCTTGGCTTTTAAGCTATAATTCAACCATCATGGCATATTCTATTGCTTTCTTTGGTTCCTCAACCTATTCAGTAATAATTCTTGAAAAGCTCCTCACCTTAACCGATTTCACCGTTACCGCCATCATCACTAAACCTGATAAGCCAACTGGACGTTCCCAAGCAATTACTGCCAATCCGGTTGCCGAGTGTGCTTATCGTCATCAGCTACCATTACTTCAACCGACAGACTTTACTCCTGATTTTATCGCCAAATTTGAAAAACTAAAGCCTGATGTCGCCTTGTGTGTTGCCTACGGCCCTCCCTTTTTTAATCAAAAAATGATCGATATTCCCCGTTATAAAATCATTAATATTCACCCCTCACCACTGCCAAAATATCGAGGGGCAACCCCCGGACCCTGGCAAATAATCAATCACGAAACCACCTCCGCGGTTACCTTTTTTCAGATTGATACCCTTCCTGATCACGGTCCGATCATTACCCAACTCCCATTCACCATCGATAATAACGAAACATCAGAATCTTTTTATAGCAAAGCCTTTTCACAAGCCGCCTCTCATCTCTCTTCAGTTCTTTTAGACTATATACACCACCCCGACCAACTTACCCCTCAAGACCATCTCCAAAAAACCTACTATCCAAAATTTACCAAAAGTACTGCCCAAATAGATTGGCAGTGGGAAAATGACAAAATTAGCCGATTTGTCCGTGCCATGAATCCATGGCCTGTTGCCTGGACAACAGTCTTGGATCGACAGAACAAACCTTTAAATATGAAAGTATTCTCATATAATGAACAACCAGTTTTAGTCCAAATAGAGGGAAAAAAACCATGTCAATGGCAACAAATAAAGAACTATTATCGGCTCAACAACCCTCATAATTAACCAGAAATTCCAAAATATTTCACTTTTTAAAAACACTGTTTTCTCATTATTTTCCGACATAACCGAATTATCCACAATTATATATTGCCGATAATACCGTATATATTTATTTGACAATCACTAAAATATTCTTTTAAATAGAGGTGTTAATATTTGTAAAACAAAAGGAAAAACCCATGCCTGCCAAGAAAAAAGTAGTCAAGAAAGTCGCCAAAAAGAAAGTCGCTAAGAAATCAAAGAGAAAATAATGCGGCAAGTTCAAAAAAAGCGGTGTGTTACTTAGTAGCCACCGCTTTTTTAGTCTCCATTCTCAATCGTTTGAGACACTTGGTACAAAAAGAACCGCTCAATTTTTGCCCATCCAAAGTTAAGGTCACCTTCTGGATATTTGCCAAAATAGTCCGTGGCGTTCTATTTTGTGCATGGGATCTATTTCTCCCGATGGTTGTTCTTTTCGCGCATAAGCTACATGTTCTCATAGGGTATAATAATAACACATGTTGTCACTTCTCTCAATTATTGCTTTAATTATCGCCATTACTGTCCACGAATTCTCTCATGCCTTGGTAGCTGACCATCTTGGTGACCCCACTCCCCGTGCTGCCGGTCGATTAACCCTCAACCCTTTAGCGCATGCCGATCTCATTGGCACCATCCTTCTTCCTCTTTTAAGTGCACTAACAGGCCTTCCCACTATTGGCTGGGCCAAACCAGTCCCAATTGACCCTTATAATCTCAAAAACCCCCGTCGCGATGAAACACTTATTGCCCTTGCCGGGCCAGCCAGCAACCTTTTTTTTGCCACCCTGGGTGCCGTAATTATTAGAACAACCATTATACCCCAACTCAACACCGTCCTTTTTATGGTTGTCTTGATCAATGTTACCTTGTGCATCTTTAACCTCATACCTCTTTGGCCCTTAGATGGTTCAAAAGTCCTTCTCAATCTCCTTCCCATCGAAACTTCAATCGCCTGGCAAGAAGCACTCTCCCGCTATAGCCTTCCTTTATTACTACTCCTTATTTTTCTTCCAATAGGTCAATCTAACATCTTACAACTAATTCTGACTCCAACTACTAGTTTTTTACTTCACCTACTGCTTTCCAACTTTTATTGACTTTACCTCTTGACTAGCATCTACAGGCAGCTCATTATAATAGTACTATGAAACACCATGACCGTAGCCTTATTACTGTTCTTATCATCGCTCTCTTCTCATTAGCCTCTCTTCAAGCACTTAGCCTTGCCATCAAATATAATAGCCAATCCTCAGTCCTTGGAGAAACTGTTTCCGCCGTCAAATGTTGCACTCAGCAAAATTGTGGAGGACCCTGTACATTCCAGCCATCAGGAACTTCCTGTCAAACCGGTACGTATCAGTGTTCTTCCGTAATCAGCAATCCCGGTCCAATTCTTCCCAAGCCCTCCTCCTTTGGCGCTGTTCCCACTAATGCCCTTCCACCCCAAGTTATGAACAATATTCCTTGCTCAGTTATCAGTCAATTACAGGCCCAATATTGTGCCCAAACAATCGGCTCAACTGTCTTCCCGACTCGGGTTCCTTTCCCCTCACCCACACCCAGAATAGGCGGCATTGGCACTACCTTACCCGTCCGTCCAACCCCAACACTCGCTGCCCCCTAAATAGTCCATTGACAATCGTCATTTAAACTCGCATGATTAGTTCATGAACCACCACGACCGAAAACAAATCACTATCCTTACTTTGGCCCTTTTCTCGTTGGCCGCACTTCAAACTGTTAGCATGATGTTCAAACAGATCAGTCAACCTTCTGTTTTGGGCGATTCCTCACTTCAGGCCCACACCTTAGCTATGGTCCCCGCACCCATTACAAACCCTATCGGCGGCAGTCGGGTAACACTTCCACTACCAGCCAATAGCAATAATGGCATAATTCCTTGCGCTGCTCTCTCTCAATTACAGCAACAATACTGCCCTCCATCTCCAGCCCCTGCGCCGACTACTCCGACTCCCACCCCTTCCCTATTAAGTTATCTTAAAACCACCACGGTTGGTTGTGGTGTCAGTAACACCATCAATGCCATTATTGATGGCCAAATCAATAATCCTATCCCCAACTCGGGAGTTTGGTTTACTATTACCGACGAAAAAACCCATGAATCAATTAACTATGCCTGGCTCGGAACCGGAGTTGGTATTAACGGAATCCATGAAAATCCCAGAAATTATGTCTCTGATATTCGTGCAGCCAAGATCATGCCTCTTGTTGGAGATGGTCGACTTTTCACCTTTAGAGCGTATCTAACCCCCTACGTTTCTGGAATCCCTACGCTTGGCTCACCAGTTGCTAGCACCCAATTTAGTAATTACTGTACATCTCCCATTTCAGCCACGGTAACCCCTGTTGCCCAACCTGTTTCTGGTAGTTTCGATTTCTATCTTAGCAATCCCCAAACATCGATTACCTGCAAGCTCGGAGATCCAAATTGCGGTATCAGTACTACTTTGCGCGCCGTTAACCGCACCGGCAAACGACTTTACAATGTCACTATGTGGGTAAGTGATACTAGTGGCATTATCAAATATTTCAGCAATGGAGTATTAACCAGTGCTAAAACGACATTAACCCAATTTGTTGAACCAAACACGGAAGCGACCAATACCGGCATTAAAGTCACGCCTCCTCAACGTGTGGGTAACTATTACGTCGCCTTTTACATGGACGGCCAAACATGTCTTAATCCCGCCAACCCTTCAAGCTGCGTCTTTAACGGTGGCTCCGGTCAAAGCTTCAACATCAACGTCACCAACTAAAATTAAGCCAAAACTGGTTTCTGCTCCACTAGTTCGTTGATATTTTCCAACATTACCTTTATTTCGTCATCACTCATTCCGTGAACCTTAGCTCCATCATCAATACACTCTGATGATGATGCAAAACAACCAATACAGTGAAAACCATAGTCCTCCACTAACACCTCAGCCACCTCTGGCCATTTCTCAACAATATCTGCAATCAAGGTCATTCGGGTTATAGCCGGTTCTTTTTTTTGTTTAGTCATAAAATTTTATACGCTCGACAATTTAAGCGCCTGTAACTCCCGAATAAAGGTCTTTTCAAGATCACCCCAAATCTTTTGCATACTACATTTTCCCATTCGCACACATTTTCCATTTGGATTAAGACAAGTAACCAAATGTTTATCTTCCTCCAAAATCACCAACAAATCATAAAAACTTTTATCTCTCCAGCCCGCTTTCAGTCGATATCCTCCTCCTACACCTTCCTTACTTTCCAATACTCCACCCTGTTTCAAATAAGATGCGAGTTGACCCAAAAAGCGGTAAGGTAACGCTGTTTTTTTGGAAACCTCCCGCAAAGAAGTAGTTTTATCCGGATTTTGAGCCAGATTAGAAATCAATAAAACCGAGTATTCAACTTTTTTAGGTATCGTAATCATAGTGCCTATTATAGAGCAAACTATGACAAGAATAAAGTGAGATTTCCGAGGTATAATTAAGTGTCCTATCAACGAGAATCTTCAAGAGGGTGTTTTTTCTAGCTAACCTTCAAAATAGAGAGGCAGATAAAGTTTTCCCGAGGGAAACTTCGAGAAACAGTCTCTCCCACGTTGTAAATAGCGTGGAAAAGCCGCTATTGAAGCTCTTCTCCTGATAGGGCATTTTTTATCTTCTCCAAAGCCATTTTATTTTTCGCTGCTTCTGCCATTATCGTCGAAGTATACATTTGGTTATAAAACTCCGGACGTTTAATATAATCAAAGAAAAAATGGTTTAAATCTGCTGGATCCTCTTTCACCCAACCAAGTTTCTTTTTGCGGATCAAATCCAAATTACCATTCTCCTGACCATTTATATGAGTTATCGCCACAAATGGTTTACCCATTGCCACCACATCAAATAAAAAATTAGGACCTGCTTTTCCAAAAACTATATCACAAGCCGCCAAGACCTCATTGATCCGCTCAATCCAGGAATAATTTTTAATATGAACTTTTAGTTTGTCCCCCATTACACTGTGCAGTAATTTCTGATAATACTCCACTAATTGGTAAGTCATCTTGTCAGTCCCACAATTAAAAATAATTCCCACTTCATTCTTAACAAAAGGTAAAACCGGCAATATTTTTGGCAATGCGCTTGTTCCTAAACTCCCGCCACCAATAAAAATTATTGGGTAAGTTCCCTCCATCCCTAATTTGCGTCGGGAAGCATCTTTATCGTAGGGCAAATACATTTCCGGTCGTGTCCACCACCCTGTTTTCAAAATTTTTGATGGCGGAATCCCCAGTTTTCTTGCTTCGCGAGCCACTACTTCATCATAAACAATATTCATATCCGCTTTCTCAAGCAACGAAACTCCATTAATAGTCCAGGGATCAGCCACTACCGTCCACACTTTAAAATGAAGTCCTGCCTGTTCTCGCCATTTTATTAAACAGTGTGAATGTAAAAAATAGGTCGAAATAATAATATCTGGCTTATACTTATTAACTACCTTTTTTACTGCCGGCAAACTCGCCATTGGAACTTCTTCTGCCAGCTTTTGAAATGTTTTGCTAAACGAAGCTTTATGCATCAAGACATGAGCCGACGGCACATAACGATAGACAAGATTATAAAGATCTCCACCAAGCCCTGTTTCTGCCTTAGCTTGTGCATAATCAACCCTCCACCCCATTGTCTTTTCCTGGTCTTTAAGATAGGCAAATATCGCCAAAGCGATTGACCGGTGTCCCCATGGCATATGATCTGTCAGTACCAATATTCGTTTCATACCGTCTTATTCTAACATTCTGTTATAATCGTTTTGAAACTTACACGTGCCTGAGTAGCTCAGTGGTAGAGCAGCTGTTTTGTAAACAGCAGGTCGTCAGTCCAAATCTGACCTCAGGCTCAATCAAAACATTCTGGTCGACAGCTTGCCCGATCTTTGACGGGTCCAAATCTGACCTCAGGCTCTTAAATGCAAAATTTGCTGCACTAATGCATCTCCACCTCGTTCTTCACCTCTCACTTCAAAATCAGCTACCAGATGATCCGGATCAGTAGTAACACTTATTCCCACCTTTTGCCCTTGCTCCTGATCATTAATCCCATTGCCCACAACCATCACTTCACTTAGCTTAATCCCCAAACTTTGACACAACCACTTTTCACCCACTCCCTTATCAACTCTTTTAGGCAAAATATCATACGCTTCACCGTTCCACCAACAATGCATCAAACCCCGAGGATCAGCTTCGGCCACCACCGCTAAAACTTCAGGGATCTCATGGCGGCAATGCAAAGTTATAATCCTTTCCTTTGGCTCAAAGCCCTTTACACCCTCTATGGCCAATACTTTTTTTAGACCCAGTTTAATCTCACCAAGCACCGATATCTCTTCACTCGTCAAATCACAAGTATTACAATTTTTGCCATCCTTATAACAAAACATACCAATTTCCGACTGTAAATAAAATCGATTACTTACCAAAGTTCCATAGACATCTAACAAATAGCTCATACTCCGTCCACTAGTGATACAAACTATATAATATTGTCTCAATTTCTCCAACCCACTTTTCATCACTTCAGTCAAACCCCATGTTTTCATTACCCATTTACCTTCAATTTTCTCAAAATCTGTTCCCTTCCGTTTAGTCACCCCATCAGCATCAAAAAATATCATTTTAATAGGTAATAAATCTGCCGTTGTCAACAAACTCAGATCCTTCATCTGTCCATTCTAACAAATCTACCCTCTCAGCTGTACATGCTATCCTTAACTATATGAAAATCCTCCTAATTGTCCCCGCCTATCTTGCATATAGTTATGTTAATCAAGCTGAAGCTTTGGCCCAAGGTTTCAAAAATCTCGACATTGAACATCAGTTAATCAAGGCTAACAATACCAATGAGTTAACCGCCAAAATAAAAAAGTATCAGCCAACAGTTTGTATTGGGGTTGGTAATTGGACTGAGTTTGATTTGTTCGTAGCCACCCCCCAATCACTTGGTTGTCAGACAATTCCTTGGATAGTTTCCGATGAAGATATTATTACCGCTCACGTCAACGACTATAATCAATTCGGATTGGTCATTACTCCCAGCCTTCACTGCAAAAATAATTTTATCCACAGCGGCATTAAAGAATCCATCATTAAAGTAATCCCTGAAGCCGTCAATCCGCAATTATGGTATCCCATGTCAGAACAACAGTTGCAACCTTTTCTGGGATATATCTCCATCCCTATCAGCAATGCTAATCCACTTAATCAATGGGACATGATAAAAATTCACCAACAACATATTCCCGTTATCTATACCACCGGCGGTGACGCCACCAAAAAAGGCGCCCAAGAAGTTATCCAAGCCTTAGCCTTACTTGATCGCTCAATCCCCTGGATCTATATGATCAAAAGTTGGCCGGGGTCAGTTGTTTTTAAACGCTCCATTGAAGAACTCGACTTAGCTCAAAAACTAGGAATCATTGATCGTATTCGTTATATTTCTGCAGAATACTCCATTGAATATATGCGCGCCCTTATGAATATTTGTGATATTTACGCCGCTCCATCACGCATTGAAGGCTTTGGGCTTCCCCACGTTGAAGCTCAAATGTGCGGTAAACCAGTTATCTCGCTAGCAACCACGGCTACCCAAGAAACCGTAATCGATCAGGTCACTGGTTACCATGCAAAACGCGACTTTACCGAAAAAAACTATGTCAAAGCCGACATTACCGATTTATCCGCCCGCCTTCACACGCTTATTACTAATCAATCATTACGCCAACAGATGGGCCAAAACGCCCTCAAACATGCGCTTACCACCTTTGCCCCAGAAATCATTGCCCAAAAATTTATTGATTTATTTGACCAACCCCAATCGCCTAGCCGCTAAATAGGCCATCAAATAACAAATCGTCGATTCTGCCCCCTGGTTTAAATTAACTTTCTCGGGGCTGTCAGTCACCCCATCATAACAGCCATTATTTTTATCAATCAACACCACTCCCTTAGTATTATTTCCCCAAAACCAACTCCACCAGCGCTTCGCCTCATCCAAATAAAAATGATCACCGGTTGCTATTAATGCTTCCTCCAAACAACAAACCATATAGGCAGCATCTATTGGTTGCTGATCATAAAGACTTTTTTTATGTCCGTAGTGATACCATCCTTTATTACCAATCGGCGCCGGAATATTACCTTCACGGCAAACATCCAATAAAAATTTTGTCGTCTCAGTCGCCACTTGTAAAGATTTTTGATCGCCACGTACTCTCGCCCGACGCCATAAGGCCCAAGGGATAACGGCATCCCCATAGACCAATTTTTTTTCAAACCATCTCCAGTCATTCAAAGATTGATACCCATCGAGAATCTTTGTTACCAACATATCTTCTAAGGGGCCATCGGCAACCTCAGTTAAACCTAATAGCAAATAAGCCATCGAGCGCACATAAACCCAATCTTCAGCTTGTTTCAAGATAAATGTAAGAAGCGGTGCAGCATCATCTGCAAGTTTTGTGGTCATCAGCGCCCACCCCGCCATTCCCAATGCGTCTTCACTCGCTAAATAACGTATATCAGGGGCTATCCCCTCCTTGTTGTCATAAAAATAATGATAAAAAACATCGCCCCCACCGGCATTATTAATAAAATTTAAATATAGCTTCATCAACGCACTATCCTCAAAACAAAACGCAATTATCAACGCCCGCGCCTGATCATCAAGTGCATAGCCAAACGTAGGATCAGGTTGATCTAATTTTCCATGTTGGTAGATTCCCCATTGAGACGTTAGCTGTTTTAATTTACTCAATCGATCAACAATTTGTTTTTGACTCATGTAGTTTTATAGTTCTTGATGACTGCTTCAAACATATCAAGGTGTTGAAGTGCCACACTTGACCAGGTCATCAATCGACCAAAATCATATGTCCGTTTCTGCATTGCCTCACGCGCCTCAGTGTCCTTCCATAACCTCACTACCGCCTCGGCAATCGCTTTTCCATTCTTAAAAGGCACTAATACTCCCCGATCATCTTTTAAGACCTCCCTAGCATACAGATAAGGAGTCGATATGCAAAGTTTTCCTGCCCCAACAGCATAGGCCAATGCACCTGAAGATGATTGCTGTGGATCCAAATACGGCGTCACATATATATCCATAGTCTTTAACCATCCCAAAAGATCTTTCAGTGACAAATATTCGTTTACAAATCGAACATTTTTCTCTAATTTCAAATCCTTAACCTTCTTTCTAAGCATATTCCGATATTTTTCCCCTTCAAATTCAACCACTCCGGGATGTGTCTGACCAACAATCACATACAAGGCATCAGGAATCTCTTTCACAATTTCTGCCATTGCTTCAATGGCATATTCCACCCCCTTATTTGAAGACAATAAATTAATATTACCCATTACCAACCGTTTCGTTCCAATTCGTTTAATTTTTTTAAAAGATTCCGTCGACGCATAAGGTAAGTCAGAGGTCCCGTGAGGAATAACTACAATTTTATCTTCAGGAATTCCATATCTCTTTACTAATTTTTCTGCACTGTCATCCATCATCACCACCAATGCATTCGCCCTCCGAGCTATTCGCTGAAAAACCATTCCGTAATCATCATCAACTTCTTCTCTAATCGTGTGACAGGTAACCACAATTGGCCTTTGTACCCGTTCTGCAAAATGTAATATATATTCTCCACAATGTCCTCCAAATAAGCCAAACTCATGCTCGATTATCACAATTTCGGCCGATGAATTATTTACATAATCAGCCGCGTGAATATAAGAATCAAGATTTTGTTCCTCGACTCTAAACTTAACTTCCCATGGATAGCTTAAGGTCTCTTTATCCCGATGCATAGCCGTAATTTCACAAAGAGCATAAGGGTTTAACATATTAATCGCATTCGTTAAATCCTTAGTATAAGTCGCAATTCCGCATTTTCGTGGAATATATGACGACACAAAAATTGCTCGAACGGCTTTACGTTTCTTCACTAATCCGGACCCAAAATTATTCATAAAAACCTATCCAACAAATCAGTAATACTTACCCATTTTACCCCTATATTTCGATCAGCGCAACCATAGTAGATATATACAACTCCATTTTCCTCGATTATTCCCGTCGGAAACACCACATTATCGACATTTCCATTTCGTTCATAATCAGCTTCCGGTTCAAACAAAGGAGTTGGCAACCGGGCCAAAACCTTTGTCGGGTCATCTTTATCCAAAAGCGCCGCTCCCGCCCGATAAATCTTACCTCTAACGCTATCAACCACTACCGCATGATAAATAAACAACCACCCTCGCTCAGTTTCTAAAGGAGGACACCCTGCCCCAATATACGCCGACTCAAAAAACGATTTTGGATCCATTACCACGTACTCCTCTAAGTGCTTCAAATAGTCTCGCCAGTATTCCTCATTAAGACGTTCGAATGAATCAACATAACAAACTTGTATTCCCGGCAAAATTCGGTGAAAAAACATCATCAATCCATCAAATCTTTTGGGAAACAAAACCACATCTTTTTCCCACAACATAATCTGATCACCATTAATCCCTCGATAAGTCCGTTCATAGAATTTATATCGCAAATCAAGTTCCCCGGAAGTTCTAAAAATATCTTCCGCCTCGTCGTAACTTATTGACGGACTAATTAATCCTTTTTTTTCCCAATGAAACAAGTCCGTACTAATTGCATACGCTACCCGAGCATCCAAACCATCATAAGCAGTATAAATCATATAATAAACCCCATCCAACAAGGTAATTCGCGGATCCTCCATTCCCATAATTTCATAATCAAACTCCGGCTCTAATATCGGTTTATTCCACCGCTCAATTATTTCATTATTTTTTAACCGACAAAAACCAATTGATGAAACCAAATTATCCGCCACCGCCCGATAATACAAATAAACTTCTTCTCCCACCCTCACTGCTGCCGGATTCAATACCCCTTTTGATTCAAAAAGATTACTGGTCGGTCCCAAAAGTAATTTACCTTCCATTACCCATTCTACCAGTTTATAGCCCTATTTTTTTGATCACTTCCAACCCCAAATAGGCACATTTTTTTCGTGATGGTGTAAGCTCCACTCCTAACATTTTTTCAATTTCAGTTCCGCTCATTTTTTGAACATCACTCAATCGCTTCCCTTTAACATAGTCCAGCAACATATCCACGGCTGCAATCGATATCGCGCATCCGCCACCTTCAAACTTGGCATCCGTAATTTTTCCGTTTTCCATTTTCACCATTATTTTTAACGTATCACCACACATTAAATTGGCTTCATTAGCACTCACCCCGTCAGCTAAACTCCCCCGATGGTTCGGATGCTGGTAATGATCAATGATTAAATCCCGATATAAATCATCCATGGTAAAAGATTTTTTTAACCTGTTGTAATCCTACAATAAGTCCCTCAATGTCCTTTTCATCACTATACATTCCCACTGACACCCGAGTTGACGAATCAACTTTTAAAAGCCCGTGCAATGGCATGGCACAATGGTGTCCCGCCCGCACACACACCCCTGTCTCATCCAAAATCTGAGCAATATCGTGAGCATGAACCCCTTCCATTGCAAAAGAAAATACCCCCCCGCGATTAGCGAGGTCGCTCGGTCCGAAAATTTTCAATCCGTCAATTTCTCCTAAACGCTTTTGTACTAATGCTGATATTTTTCCCTCCTGTTCTTGGATCGTTTTCCAACCAATAGATTTCATAAATCGTATTGCCGCCCCCAAACTAATTACTTCAGCAATCGGCATGGTTCCTGCTTCAAATTTATCAGGCAAAGGAGCATAAACAGTTTCTTGCCAGCCAACCTCACGAATCATTGCTCCACCTTGCATAAATGTCGGCATCGCTTCTAACAATTCCCGCTTGCCCCACAACACTCCAACTCCGGTTGATGCATACATCTTATGTCCCGAAAACACATAAAAATCACAACCTAATTCAACTACATTTACTGGCTGATGAGCCACAATTTGCGCCCCATCAACCACCACCACACACGTCGGGTTAATTGCCTTTATTTTCGCCGTAATTTCGGCAATCGGATTAATCGTTCCCAAGACATTGCTTTCATGAGTTATCGCCACCAATTTTGTTTTTTTGTTAATTAGCTGTTCCCACTGATCGTTAGAAATTAAATAGTGGTCATTTATTTTAGCGAAGCGCAATTTCGCTCCCGTCTTATTCGCCAACACTTGCCAAGGGACAATATTGACATGGTGCTCCATTTGAGTAGTCACAATTTCATCTCCGGGCTTGATATATGTCTCTCCCCAAGTCCGGGCTATCAAATTAATTCCTTCAGTCGTCCCCCGAGTAAAAACAATTTCTCCCTCATCTTTAGTTCCCAAAAACTCCGCTATCAATTTCCGTGTCTCATCATACGCACTACTTGCTTGTTCCGACATCTGATAAAGTCCGCGATGAATATTAGCTGAATAATGGCTCAAATAATCAGTCATCGCCTCAACCACTACTTGCGGTTTTAATGCTGTTGCACTGGAATCCAAATAAGCCAATTTCGGATATTTCTTATAAATAGGAAAATACCTTTTAAGATTCATCCAAAAATGCTTTAACCAGTAATTTTGTTGCCTCAGATTTTGATAATCCCCGACTCATCAAATAAAATAATTGCTCTTCATCAATTCGCCCGATACTAGCTGCATGTCCTGCCTTAACTTCATTAGTTTGTATTTCTAACTCCGGCACCACAACTGCTCTCGACTTCTCGCCCAACAACAAAACTCGTTGTCTTAAAAAAGTGTCAGTTCCAACTGCTGTCTGCATCACTTTTATTTTGCCATAAAGTTCTAGCAAGCCGCCATCCTCAACCACCGCTTTCATTAAATAATGCTGTTGCTTATTGGGTGTATCAAATACAAACACTTCCTCAATCTTTTGACTTTGAAACTTTCCGACTTTATAAACTTTTGTTATAGTATTCATCCCACACTCCCTTCCATCTGCATACCAATTAACCGGTTTAGTTCCACGGCATATTCCATCGGCAACTCTTTCACAATCGGCTCAATAAAACCATTGACAATCATGGTTTCCGCTTCTTCCTGGCTAAACCCCCGGCTTTTTAAGTAAAACAACTGTTCCTCTCCAATTTTACTTACCGTCGCTTCATGCTCTATCTGCCCCGACCCTTCAAATAATTTATTAGTTGGATAAGTATCACTTCGGCTTTTTCCATCCAAAATCAAAGCATCACAAACCACTTTTGATTTACCATGAGTAGCTCCTCTATTAATTTGAACGAGCCCCCGATAGCTCGATCGGCCGCCGTTCAAACTAATCGATTTAGAAATAATTCGTGAAGTTGTTTCCGGTGCCAAATGAATACATTTTCCACCGGCATCTTGGTGCTGGCCTTTGTTAGCTACCGCAATTGACAATATTTCTCCGTGGGCTCGCTTGCCCGCCAACACCACGCTCGGATATTTCATCGTCAACTTACTCCCCAAATTCCCATCCACCCACTCCATTATCCCATCTTCTTCTACCCATGCCCGTTTGGTCACTAAATTATAAACATTCGTCGACCAGTTTTGGATAGTGGTATAACGGCACCGTGCCCCCTTTTTTACATAAATTTCTACCACTGCCGAATGTAAACTATCTGTTGAATAAATCGGCGCCGTACACCCCTCAGTGTAATGCACGTATGCCCCCTCGTCGACAATAATCAAAGTCCGTTCAAACTGTCCCATATTGGCCGAATTAATCCGAAAATATGCCTGAAGTGGCAGATCCACCTTAACCCCTTTTGGAATATAGATAAATGACCCACCCGACCACACCGCCGTATTAAGTGCCGCAAATTTATTATCTCCTGGTGGCACAATTTTGCCAAAATATTCTCTAAAAATATCGGGGTATTGTTTAAGTGCTTCATCTGTACCCAAAAAAATAACCCCTGCGTCTGCTAATTTCTTTTGCAATGAACCATAAATTACTTCTGACTCATATTGAGCCTTAACTCCACCCAAATATTGTTTCTCTGCTTCCGGAATTCCCAATTTATCATACGTCTCTTTAATTTCCGCCGGTATCTCTTCCCAATTCTTTCCTTCTTTTTCTGAAGAGCGCACAAAATAATGAATCGAACCAAAATCAATCGTCGACACATCTCCACCCCACAAGGGCAACGGCTTTTTATCAAACTGTGCCAATCCAATTTTTCGTTTTTCAAGCATCCATTCCGGCTCATTTTTCATCCCCGATATTGTTTCTACGATTTCCGGTGATAATCCGATACCCGACTTAAAGACATAGTTTTCCTTAACATGAAAACCATACTTATAGTCAGTTGTCACCGGCTTAATTTTTGTCATTACTGATTTCCTTCATAACCTGTACTTTCAATTTCATCAACTAACGACATATCCCCTGTTCTACTTATCACCCCATCTCTAATCACATGAACAACCGAAGGCTTTAAATAAGCAAAAATATCGCGATGGTGGGTAATCAATAAAATTCCCACCTTAAGATCTTTAGCCATTTTTGCCACTGTTTGTGCTATTTTTCTCAAAGCGTCAATATCAAGACCTGAATCAACTTCATCCAACACTACATACTTTGGATTGCTTACCAACATTTGCAAAACTTCCACTTTTTTCTTTTCTCCGCCAGAAAAACCATCATTTAACCCCCGGCGCAACAATTCTGGGTCTAATCCTAATTTTTCTGCCTGTTGGGTAATCCATTTTCGAAATTCCAAAAGCGATGTTTTTACTCCAACATTATGTTTCTTATACAATTGCCACAAATAGCTCTGGGTCGTTAAACCAGGAATAGCCACCGGATATTGATTAACCATAAACAATCCTTTAAGTGATCGCTCATGCGGTTCGAGATCAGTCAAATCATCCCCATTAAGCTCAATTTTAGAAATTAGAAATTTGTCATTTGTTATTTGATAATTTGGATGTCCCGTTAATGCGTATGCCAAAGTTGTCTTACCGCTTCCGTTAGGACCCATAATTGCCACCACCTCCCCGGGTTTTGCATCCAGGTCTATCCCTTTAATTATCTCCTTATTTTCTGTGAAAACCCGAAGGTTTTTTATGGTTAGCATGAAACTATGACTAATTAACTACTAGTTAGTATATACGTTCTCATCCTAAGCTGCAACGATCAATTATTCTAACACTTAATCAACTTTTTATCCAATAATAGGCCAATAGTGTAATATTTTTGAGCCCAGAAAGGAACTTTCACTCCGGTGGACACCGGAGCAAGTCCTTGACCTAATTAACATTTTTTTTAATTACTCCATCCGTAATGACTCTTTCAATAAAATCCCTATCTTTTTGCAATTTTAACCATTTTTCCACTTTTCTTGCCATACCAATATTAATATATTGTTGACAAAAAACCATTTCAAAAGTTCCTATAAACCGACTCACATAACTTGATTTCCCAAGTTCGTGTTCACGGATTCTTCTAACAATATTCTGAGTACTTCCAATGTAATACTTATCATTACCCAAAGATCTTAGGATATAAACATATCCAACCATGAGCCCAGAAAGGAACTCGAATCCTTGACCTTCCCCTTACCAAGGGGATGCTCTACCAACTGAGCTATCTGGGCATTGTCCCTTTGAAAACATAGTTATTGTAACCTAAAATCATTAATTTATAAACCGGCTATTCAATGGTTAAAATATCAATTTCTGCTATATAATACGAACAAATGTCAACAGAAACGATTAGATCCTCATTTAACGAAACTTCTTCGCTTAAACATATTCGGCCGTTTCTAAAAGTCTTTAAACCTAATACCGCCGAGAGTTTCGTCCACCTGTGTACCTATCTTCGACAAATCGACGATCAGGTTGACTCCGGTCAAAGGAGCACCAACATATCGGAATTCCTTACCAACGAGCAAAATTGGCTCCGCCTCCATGGTCAGTACAACAATCAACCCATAACTAAACTTCAGCAGGAATTCTATTGCGGCACCGAAAACCTTCTCCCTATTCAACGTCGCCGACTTGCCTATTTAAGTACAGAAATATTAGATGGCATGAAAATCGATTGCCATATCATGGCAACTCAACAACCACTTTCCCGTGCCAAACTTTTCCAACGTCATATTACTACTAATGCTCCAGCTTTCGACGGACTTCGCACCCTCATCAACCCTACAGCCCCAATACCCTCCCGATCAATTAATTACAAACTTTTACTTTATTATTGGACAAATTATGACAGTCTCAAAGATGTAGATAAAGATCTTTCCGTTGGTTTAATTTTATTTCCCTCTGAACTATTGTCGCAATATCATATCAATCCTCATACTACCGAACTATCAGATTATCGCCCTGCTTTTGAAGCATTAAAAGTTTCGACCTTTTTTGGTTTGTTGCGCCATTATCACCACATCCGGGACGCTCAACTTCCCCAACCACTTGGATCAATACTTGAGCCATATTATTTTTCTCGCGCTATCAAAGTACCTGCCCTAAAATTTTCCGTTCAACATTCTCCATAAGTTGGTATAATTCAGGTGCTCAAGCAAGGAGGGGTGCTCCGAATGGTAAGGAACTTGTTTTGAAAACAAGCGCTCGCAAGGGCATGTAGGTTCGACTCCTATCCCCTCCGCCCAAAGTAAAAACTATCCCAGACTACTCACATTCCACAAAAATGATCACTTGACAAAAAATCCAATAATCCCCACTATTAATACATGAATAACTACGATGCCAAACTCTTTGTCATACTTATTCTTTCTATCTTTTCTCTAACTACCCTACAAGTTGCCGATTCAATCGCCAAAAAAAAAGCTGTTAGTACACCGGTAGTTTTAGGAACTACCACTATTCTTCCTCAACCAGGCATTTGTGAGGCCATCGGTAATCTTAGCCAGCATTATTGTCCACCTGTCAACGTCACCCCTACCATCGTTCCAGTTTCCAGCACCTGTCCCAAACCAGTGTATTGCGATGTTAACAAAGATGGCCAAATAAATGGCATTGACCTGGCAATTGTTACAAACTGCTGGAATCAGCCTGTCACCGGGGCCTGTGCTCAATATGACTACGACTGCAACAACACCCTCGATATTGCCGATATTCAAAAGTATACCTACTCCTGTCCTCAAGCCGGTAACAAACCTACCCCATCTCCAGTATTGTTGCCAACAGCTTATCCAACACGAACTACGGGAAATATAATTCCCGGCAAAATCGAAGCCGAACAATATAGTGCCATCTCCAATGCCGCCAAACAAAATACTTCCGATATTGGCGGCGGCCAAGCTCTTGCCTACATTACCCAAGGGGCCACCTTTGACTACCAAGTCTATGTTAATATTCCCGGAAAATACCAGTTACAATACCGTGTCGCCAGTCCATACACCGGTGCCGGACTTTCTTTTATCGACTATACTACTCACGCCATTTACAACACCCCCATTCCCAAAACCGGAGGTTGGCAAACATGGACCACCATCAATGGACCCGTTGTCTATTTAAACGGTGGCTCTCAAACACTTCATTTTAATGTTCAAAATAACACCGGTAATACTTATGCGCTAAATTTTAATTGGTTTCAAGCCACCTTATTATCAACCAATAGTCCAACTCCAACCGCCGCCCCATAGAAAGACTCACCAGCGACAATTTTTAGGTTAAAATAAAGTAGGTTATCTATTAACTATCATTGCCTATGAATCTCCAAGTCAGCGTCGAGAATATGATTTTATCCGATAAAGTTAAGCTCATCATTATTAACAAATTTGAAAAACCGACCGCCAAATTACTTGGCAAACTCGATAGTGACAACCTTGCCGCTGACTTCCATCTTCAGCGCCTCAGTTACGGAGATTACCAGGCCAACTTCGATCTTCAGCTTCCTGGAAAAGTCAGTATCTACGCCAAAAACATCCATCCTGATTTAACCGCCACTATTACCGGATTACGCGAACAGGTTGAAAAACAGATTAAAAAAATCAAACAATAGCAGCTATACTAGGTAATGCTTCATCGCTGGATTTTAATATCATTGGCTTTTTGTCTTTTAACTGCCTACTTTCTAGGTTCAGCCATCTCAATTCGTGCTCAAGACATCCCCCTTTCCTATCAACTAATGATGGCCTATCAGCCATCGTCCTATACCGACCAGGTTCCAA
The DNA here is from genome assembly GCA_021817905.1 of bacterium. Taxonomy (GTDB): domain Bacteria; phylum Patescibacteriota; class Microgenomatia; order UBA12405; family UBA12405; genus JAMCSD01. Next base: position 19,529 of record JAKAFM010000011.1, read on the forward strand.
CCACTGACACCCTCGACCCGGCGCCAACACCAACCACGTCTCCCGCTCCTCAAGTTTTAGGTGATTCCACTGCTATTCCCAGCACCAAACGAGTCATTAAAATTGCTCTCCTTGGCGATTCTATGATCGACACCCTTGGCCCCGGCGCGCCTTCTCTAGCTACCGCACTAGCCCCCTACCTTTCCAATTATCAGCTTAATATTCTGAATTATGGCTATGGCGCCAGTAATATTGAATATGCCCAGACCCGTCTTATCTCCGATTACGACTACAATAACCAACATGTTCCTAGCCTTATTTCCCAGTCTCCCGACGTTATTGTCATCGAATCATTTGCTTACAATAATTTTGGTAATACTCCCCAGGGATTAAACCGTCAGCAAACCGCCCTGACCAACATCGTTGATACCATCAAACAAAAACTTCCCAGCTGCAAAATTATAATCGCCGCCACCATTGCTCCTAACACCACCATTTTTGGTAACGGCATCGCCGGCCTTAATTTAACCTCCACCGAAAAGATCGAAAAAACCGCTACCATCAAACTATATCTTAATAATGCCATCAAATTTGCCACTACAAAAAATATCCCCTTGGCAGATGCTTACCATCCCAGCCTTATTAATGGCGATGGCAATCCCGACTACATTTCCACCAAAGACCACCTTCACCCCTCATTAAACGGTGCCAACTTTTTTAGCACCATCCTAGCCAAGACCATTTCTTCCCTAATTTCTTCAAGATCTTGATTAACGCCATAAACTTGCTAAACTATCCCCATGGCCAAATCAAAAAAATCGCCGCGTCTTCTCGTTGCCTTGCTTTGCGGCACCTGCAATGCCCAAAACTACCTTACCGAACGTAACAAAACCAACACCACCGAAAAGCTAAAACTCATGAAGTATTGTCATTGGTGTCAAAAGCGCACCGAGCACAAAGAAACTCAGAAACTAAAATAATGGCTATTGCTCCCTTTTTTCATTCCGCCCTCGAAAATATCTATATCTCACCGCTGGAACTCTGCAACCTTAATTGTCAGATCTGCTATACCAACAAAACCAAGCATATTTTAACCAATGAGCAAATACTAAACTTTGTTTCCGCCTATTCTAGTTACCTCAACACCAACCAGCTAAATCTCAAATCAATTTTATTTTGCGGTGGTGAAGTCTTCACCCTCCCTACCTTTATACCCCTGATCAACACTCTCCTTTATAAAAACATCTTCATATCTATAATAACTAATGGTACTATCGATCATCTTGATCAAATTACCGATCCAAAAAACTGCCAATTACTAGTCTCCTTTGATGGCCCAAAAGCCATTCATGACGCTAATCGTGGTCGCGGCAATTTTCAAAAATCGGTAAACTTTGTCAAACACGCCCGTACCCTCGGCTTCCCTGTTGAAATTATGTATCTAGTCACTCCTCAATCATATGAATTTATTGATACCTTTTCTATTGAAAACGTTAAAAACAACTTTATTACCGTTAAAACAAAATTTTATACGGATAAACACCCTCTAGCAGTTGATACCCAATCACCCGGTTTAACCAAAGAACAGATACTCAATATTAAACGAAATTACAAAACGATACCAGCCAAAGACTTTGGATGTTTCCAACTTTCTCTCCAATCAAACGGAAAAATTTATGGCTGCTGCGAAACTCCCCGGCCCATAGGTCTTATGACCGATAATCCCCAAGTCTATGTCGACGCCTTCACCCAATCGCTTAATCCTTGCTTATCATGTGTTTTACGGAAAGGTGAACAATTTTTAAGCGCGCAGTCATCCGAGCAAAGCGAGGGCGCGAGCACTGCAAAAATTGGTTCACCTGCCGACAAAATATGTGGTGGCTGTTGTGATCAGGATTTTCTCTGCGGTTACAAACGCGAACTGGCAGTCGAACATTGCACCGACGTCGTTACATTATTTAACTCCTAGTGTCACTTCAAACCATCATCACCCGTCAAAAAATTATTGATAGTACGAGGCAGTTTTTCAAAAAAAAACACTTTCAGGAAGTGGATATTCCATTGCTCTCTTCATCACTTCCAACTGAACAAAATTTATATTCTTTTAATACAAAGATAGAAGAAAATAAGGATATATTATACTTACAATTATCACCAGAATCAGCATTAAAGAAGCTTTTAGCCGCCGGAATAGGTAACTGTTTTTGCCTGGCAAAATGCTTTAGAAACTTGGAAAGTACAGGAATATATCATAATTACGAGTTTCTCATGTTAGAGTGGTACCAAACCGCGGTTACCTACCAGGAAGTTGCCTCAAAAACCCACAAATTAATTAATCATATTAATCGAGGTTTAGGCATAAAAAAAGTACAAAGAGTAAATTTTACACTCAAACAGCTTTTTCAAAATTTTGCCGATATAAATTTAGACAACTATTTGGCTGCCCCCGATTTTTCGGAAGCCGATTTCAACCAGCTTTTTTTAAACAAAATCGAACCCCAACTTCCTAAAGACAAACTGGTGTTTATTTTTGATTATCCTGCACTTCTTTCCCCTCTTGCTACTCCCATCGCCGCCACCCCCTACGCCCAGCGCTTTGAAGTCTATCTTCATGGTGTCGAAATTGGCAATGGAAACACCGAAAATATTAACGCCACTACTATCAAATCCGCAATGGAAGCCGAACAAGCATACCGTCTTAAAAATAAGCTACCTACCCACCCTATCGATTATGACTTTATCGCCGCCTGCGGCCAACTACCACCCTGTTCCGGAATCGGGCTTGGTATCGACCGCCTCGCTATGATTCTTACCCATGCCAATACCATTAAAGACACAATTTGGTTATAATAAAGCCATACTATGAAAAATATAAACACCCAAAAACCTGATTCCTCAAAAACGACACCTCCCAGTGTTTCCAAACCGGTTCAGGTTCCTCAAAAACCTCCAATTTTTCAAAAACCCAGCTTCGGGGGCTTTAATAAAGGGAAAAAATTCCCCATGCCCATCCAACACCATGGTGTCAGATAATGACCGATCGTTTTAGTCAACATATTGAACTAAAGCCCTATTTACCAAATATTGATATTGGTCATATTGCCGCCCCTGAACCGGAAATTTTCGTGGACTACTCCAAAAAATATGTCTACTCCAATGAGATAGGTCTCGAAGCCCTCAAGAATCCCGTCGTTGTCGCCTTCATTGACCGTCTTGCTAATCCAGCCCTCGATCAATCTAAACCTAGCAACAATCTTTTTTATTCCTTAGCCATGAGTGAGTTTGGCTACAAATTTACCTCTTGGCAAACGCAAAGAGCTACCGTCACCAACCCGGAAACCGGAGAAGAATCCAAATTAGTCCGTCTCATTGGCCGATCAGCCACCATTAAAAATCAGGATCACACGCTGATTGATCCCCAAACCAATGCCTTTAACCAGCACGCATTTGAAGCTATTATTACCAACACTCCTCCTGAACTTAATCAAAATAATGGTGTCTGTTTATTTTTTGATCTCGATAATCTAAAAAAAGTTAATGATGAAAATAAAAACCACGATGCCGGCGATCAAATAATCAAAAATCTCGCCAATGCCCTTTTTACTAATCTTCGAACATCTGATCTTATTTTTCGTCGTGGAGGTGATGAATTTGTGGCTCTGCTTCCCAATACCTCAACCGAAGAAAACGAAAAAGTGGTCGATCGCTTAAATAAATATTTTATAGAAAGAAATATCAAAGTTTCATTTGGTTCTGCGTCGTGGGGACCACAATCTGAATTCTCCAACATAAGTGAAGCCGTTGTCGCCGCCGATAAAAAGATGTATCAAGCGAAACAAGAACGGAAAAAAGCCGATACCCGTCCACAAACCTTTCCGCCAGGTACAGATATAAGCACCTTCGCCTAATCTTCTATCTTTTTCCCATACTTGTTATAATAACTTCGTCCACTTTTACATTTGTTGTTAGAAATTAAAAATTTTGAATTAGAAATTTCTAAGCTAGGGCCTGTAGCGTAGTTGGTAGCGCGTCCCCATGGCATGGGGAAGGTCAGGGGTTCGAGTCCCCTCAGGTCCACCAATGTCGGAAATCGAAGGTTTCGTCTATATTCTTCAATCACTAAAAAATAACCGTTTCTATATTGGTAGCACCACTAATCTTAAAAGACGATTCGAAGAACATAACTCAGGAAAAAGTAAGTATACTTCCGAATCAAAACCATTCATATTAATTTTTTCTCAAAAATATTACTCTATCCACATGGCGAGAAAAGCTGAATATTGGTTAAAGTCTCAAAAAGACAAAAAATTCCTCCAAAAAATTATCAACCAAAAAGCAATCAATAAAGTATTTACCTAAGCGGTCCGGTGGACACCGGACAGGTCAGGGGTTCGAGTCCCCTCAGGTCCACCTTCATATGCTAGACTGAAATCATGCTACCTTTTGATCCAATTACTTTTGTTTCTGTCTTTTTGGGTAGCCTCATTCTTGACATTGTTTGGGCCTTTACTATCCGCCGAGTTGCTCAAGGTCGAGCCTTCCAAGCCGCCAGCTATAGTCTGTTTACCACCCTAATCAATGGCATCATTATTACCGAATTTGTTAGGAATTGGTGGTATTTACTCCCCTCGGCCGCTGGTGCCTTTATTGGCAATTACCTTACGGTCAAATTCGATTCGCGTCCGCTCCATCGTCGACGCAAAAAATTAACCCTCAAAAAGAAAGTCTCCTAAAGACTGATTTCTAATTATTGCTATAATAACGAGTAATCTCATTAACAATCCATAGGCCCATAGTGAAATGGCTATCACCAAGGTCTCCAAAACCTTTATTTGAGGTTCGAATCCTCATGGGCCTGCCTTTATTTGAGGATCGAAGACCTCCGTCCGTCAACCGACGGATCATGGGCCTGCCTTTATTTGAGGATC
>JAKAFM010000012.1 GCA_021817905.1 bacterium
GTAATTTATGGATATCGTCGATAGCAACAGGCGCGCCGCGAGTCCAAGTTAGATTAGATCGGTGTGGGGATATGCGCTGGGTGTAAATTGACCAAGCTCCCTGGCTTAGGCTAATTATTTGGTCTATTTGGATAGGGTAATTTGTTGATGTGTCGGGAATAATTTTTTGAAAGTGAGGAAGCTTAAGCTGAATCTGGGCGATGATCGTTTGGCCCGTGGATTGAAAATGTTTTATTTGTCGATAGACGATAAAACTTAGACTAAGAATGATCGTCAAAGCAAGGGTGATGGTAACAAAAAGACGACTTCTTTGTTGTTTTTTGGTCTGGTCAATCTTTTTTGAGGGTCCGTCTGTGGCCAGTTCGAGCTGTTTTGTTTTTGATGTTTTTTCTTTTTTAGGAAGCATGGGTAATTTGTTTAAGCGTTAAGAGACCTGGTTTGGCACCAATATTGGAAACTACTGAGGCTGAATTTTTGATGGCCCAGTGTAAGGAAGTAGGGATATCGTTGCCATGAATGAGGGAGGCTACAAAAGTAGAACCAAAGGCGTCGCCGGCACCAGTTTCGTCAACGGGGTGAGTATTAATAATTGGTGAAAAATAATCTCCTGATACGGAAAGAATATGAGCTCCTTGACGGCCTTTAGTAACAGCAATAAGAGGACAGCCGAGAGATTTTAGTTTTTGCCAAAAATCAGGGTCATCGTAGGTACTTTTAATAAGTACTTGAGCCTCGGTTTTGTTGAGCAAAAGAAAATCAACCTGTTTGATAAGAGGATGTAAATATTTTAATTGATCAAGTTCGCGATTGCCTGGATTAAGGCTAATTTTGATATTATTTTCTTTGGCAAAACCGATAATTTTTTCGAGTAAGTTAAGGTTACCTTCAAGTGAAGTAATATAAAACCATTGGGGAAGAGGAAGTTTTGACCAGTGAAAATGTTTATTCTCAAGACAGGTAGTTCCACGATTAGTAAAAATCGTTCGACCACCATCTGAGGCTATCATAATGACAGAGAAATCCGAGGTGTTATGCTCTGTAGCCAATAGCGCACGATTAACTTTATTTTTTGATAAATCAAGGTAAATATAGTTACTAAGCGGATCATCACCAATTAGCGAGAGACATGATGATTTTAATTCGAGCCGAGAAAATGAAACCGCAGCGTTAGTGGCACCACCACCGGAACAGATGAGACTTTGATCAATTTCGTTTTTTGATGAATAGGCGACGGACAACGACTGACCGGTAAGATATTCGGGATCTTTTTTGACGACAAATTTTTTTGATTTTATAAAGATATCAACGGTGGCGGCACCAATAGTAATAACATCAAGCATAGTAATAGTCTAAAGTTTTAAAGCCTGAAAGTCTAAAAGTTTATTTTTAGCAACTTCTTTGACGGCAGCAACAACCGGAGCCATAAGCTCGTAGGCCTTTTCCGAATTAATAGTGGTGACAGCTTGATTAAGTGATCGTCGGAAGGCATGGCGTAAATCAGTATTAATATTGATTTTGACAATACCGGAAGCGATGGCTTGCTGGACCTGGTGTGGGTCAATACCAGAGCCACCATGAAGTGTTAAATAGGTATCGGGAAGAGTGGTAGCAATTGTTTTGAGAAGTTCAAGATTAATATATTCCGGCTGATTATCAATAGCACCATGTTTGTTGCCGATAGAGACGGCAAAGAAATCCGGCCTGGTAGTGTCGACAAATTTTTTGGCAGTTTGAGGGTCGGTAAAAACGGTGGCGTCGTGGTTGTCGACTAAATGAATAGCATCAAATTCTACTTCAACTAAACTGTGAAAATAATGGGCATATTCAACCAAATCTTTGGCTAAAAGTTGATTAAGAGCAAGGTCTAACTTTGAACCATCAAAATGAACCATGTCAAAACCCAATTTTAAGGTTTGTTTGAGACGGGAAATATTATTTCCATGATCCATATTGAGGTAGATAGGTAAATCGTTGAGTCGAGATTTTTGAACCAACAGGAAAAGTCTTTCAGCTTCAATGAAAGCATCTTCGCCGGCTGATAGTTGGACAATACAGGGAAGATTGGTTTCTTTAACTGCGGCTTCGATAGCTTGAAATATCTCGAAGGTGTCGATATTAAAGGCAGGGATTGCATGGTGTTCTTGACGATATTGATTAATTACTTCAGAAAGTTTTTTCATGAGTGAGAGGAAGGTAATAACTTTTTAATGGCATCATTTATAAAAGCAGGACCGAGGCCGTAATAATTCCATAGTTGATGATAATCCTTCCCAGATTGTCCGAATTGATTATTGACGGCGAGATGTTGGAATTTTACGCGTAAATTCTGCTTTAACACCAAGTGAGCAAGAGCGTCGCCAAGTCCCCCATTCTGTTGATGATCTTCGATAACAAGAAGACGACCGGTTTTTTTGAGGCTTTTAAGGATAACTTTATCATCAAGCGGTTTTAGACTGGAACAATTTATAATTTCAAGGTGGTCGTTTTGATATTTAGGATCTAAAAGTTGGGTAAGAATCGGGCCGTAACCGCAAACCGTAATCTTAGTGCCGCTTTGAATAACGAGAGATTTTCCGATAGTGAATTTTTTGGTGAGATGAGTATCGGGGCTTTCGGGACGGACAAGTCTTAGATAAGCCGGGTGATGACTATGGGCAATTGTTTTGACTATTAACTCCGTTTCGGAGGCATCGAGTGGGGCGAAAACTTCCATGTTTGGGAGGGTGCGCATTAGGGCGATATCTTCGAGCATCTGATGTGAGGCACCGAGATCACCGGACATCAACCCGGCATGGGAACCAACGATTTTAACGTCCAAATCGTTTTGACAAATTGACTGATTAATAACAGCCCAATTGATTGCCGGAGAAAAACAGGCAAAAGATGCCAGAAAAACGGTTTTGCCTGTTTTGGCAAGACCAGCTGCAACTCCGGCGGCATTATTTTCGGCAACTCCGCATTCGATAAAACGATGGGGAAATTTTTTGGCAAATTCAGTTAAAAAAAGTGATGATTTAAGATCAATACTGACAACGTAGAGATTCGTATTGGTTTTAGCAAGCGTTACCAATGTTTGACCAAATGAGGCACGAATTGATTTAAGCGGTGAAGTCATAGGTAGGATCCATTTTTTTTATAATTGATTCAAAATCAGCTTTGGCACGATGATATATTGTTTCAGGTAAGGCTTTGACATCATGATAATGGTAGTCATACTGCATAGTAGGAATACCTTTACCGAGGATAGTATTGGCAATAATACAATTGGGATAGTCTGAATCTCTGGCTTTTTCAAATGCAGAACAGATTTGATTAAAATCGTGACCGTCAATAACCGTGACCGTCCAACCAAAACGGATATATTTGGCGGCGAGATCATCAAGTGGCATTATGTCGGCAACGGAACCGTCAATTTGGTATTTATTATGATCGACAATATTGATGAGATTTCCTAACTTGTATTTGTTGGCAAACATAGCCGCTTCCCAAACTTGGCCTTCTTGATGCTCCCCATCGGAAGTTAAACAAACCGTCTGATGGTTGCGATCACCCAAGGCTAGTCCACAACTAAATGACAAGCCTTGACCCAAAGCACCTGAGGAATATTCGACTCCAGGAACATCGGTGGAGACATGTCCTTGGAGAATCGAACCTAATTCAGTATAAGTGTTGAGCTTAGATTTAGGAAAATAGCCTTTTTTGGCTAGAGTGACATAGAGAGCAGGACAAATATGCCCTGCAGACAGGACAAAGTGGTTATTTTTAAAAATATCGGAAAAATAGGTGGCGATTATCAGATCAAGTGAAGATAATGAACCGCCAATATGGCCTCCCCCAGAGGAGTAAATAAGGTTAAGGATGTCTAGTCGCAGTTCATAGCTTAAACGAACAAGCTGTGGATATTTTTGGGCAGTAAGGAACACAGTTAAGTATAGAGAGTAATTAGTCATCCGTAAACAGGACTTGCTACAATAGTGGTCTAATGGATACTTTTTATAAAAAGTATTATTGGTCGGTTCGTAAATTCGTTGGTCAAAAAGTAGCGAATGAAGAAGATGCGGAGGAATTGGTCAATGATATTTTATTGGCTGCATACAATTCTTTGCCTGGTTTTAATCGACAATCAAATGAATTTACCTGGATATGCGGAATTGCAAAACATAAAATAATAGATTTTTATCGAAAGAAAAAATTAAAAACAATTTTGTTTTCGGTTAGTCCCATTTTTGAAGAGGTGGCGGATAAGGCATTGGGGCCAGAAGAAGAGAGTATTAAAAAAGAGCTTAGTGGTGAAATTAAAGCAGTACTTACTGACCTTAACGAAGGATATGCCAAAATTTTACGACTGAAATATGTAGAGCAGTTACCAATCAAGGCGATTGCTTTGCGACTAAAATTAACCATTAAAGCGGCAGAATCAAAGTTGATTCGGGCTAAGTCGGCATTTAAAAGCCAATGGCATTATTCAAACGTACCAAAAAAATAGCCAAGCTCGGAATATTACTGACCATCCGTGAGGCGTGGGGAGCTGCATGTAATTTATACCTGCTTACCTATCAGCCATTTTTGACTTTACGGACGTTGCGAGCAACCAAGGATCGTTCACAAATGGTATGGGTTGGAATGGTAGCCTTGCTTCCATTGATGGGCTATTCGTTAGCCCGGATAATAACTGATTATTGGTGGTATGGAACATTACTAACTACTGTCGGCGAGGTTTTTATGGGAGTGTTAGTGTTGGAGGGGGCAATTTTTGGTTATTTGACTTATTGGACTTACGAAGTACTTCGTAAAAATCATAAGGATACTTTTTTAAAGTAATTTTTATGAGATCGGCTGAATACTGGAGAACTGCCCATCAACGATTAAGAAACCCTCTATTAAGAGGCAGTCATCCTGCCGCAGATACTTATAAACACCGAGCTGAAGCGTATCGACAAATTACTGAGGAGAAATTAGCAGGAATGCTTGAGGGATGTATTAACCCAAAGAGAAGACTTGAACTAGAGAGTATGTGGAGAGATAGCTTCAATCTCCCAAAACCGACAGAATCCTTTAATGAAAATGTCGAAATGGAACTTAGAAAAGCGGCGTGATGGTAAAATTGATGAATGAAGATGTTATCTTATAACATTATGAGTGGAGGGTTTAACAGTTACGGGGATGAAGGTCGGATACCCCAGCGAATTGATTTGTTAGTAGGAGCCTTGAAAGTAACAAAAGCTGACTTTGTAACTTTAATTGACACTTTTCGATGGAATGATATTTTTAGTGATGAACAGTTAAAAAAACTATTTGGATATGAATATATTTTTAGAATTATCCTTGAAGATGATTATTTGCAAAAGAAAGGTTGGGATAATGGTATGGTGGTGATGACACATATTGCTGATGTTGAATTTGAAAAAATATCACTGGGGAGCCGGTATGCAATTAAGAGTGTGGTGCCGATTGAGGGCAAAAAAATTGATATTTTTTCGACTTATTTAAACGATAAGGACGAAGATATTCGTCTGGAGCAGTTGAATAAACTTTTTACTCATATTAATAAAAACAACCCTAGTGTTCTGACAGGTGATTTTAATAGTATTGATCAAGGAGATTGGTCTAAATACGGCAGTGAGATCCTGCATATGTTTGCCCGTTTCCCCTCACTAAAGTCGATGGAGAAAGCGCTTTTCCAAATGGAGCGAGGCGAAGTGACGGCACTTATTAAACAACAAGGGTTCGTTGATGCAGATGACATAAAGCGGAGACGGACTATACCCAGTAGACTATTTCCAGTGAACACTGTCAAACCATTATTACGCTTGGACTATGCCTTTTATAATAACCTAGTGCGGTTGAGAGAATTTAAAGTACTGACGGGGGCGCTGTTTGATTACACTTCCGATCACTATCCGATTACTTTTGAACTAGAATGATGATGTTACAACTGAAGCATTTGCGAGAAATTGAAGCAAAAACCATTCTAACCAAATCGGGGTTGCCAGGTGCTGATTGGGTAATAAATCCCTATAATGGCTGTAGTTTTGGGTGTATGTATTGTTACGCAGCACAAATTGGACGATGGAAACATCCGGATGAAGTTTGGGGTGAATATGTGGATGTTAAGATACATGCCCCCGAGTTATTACAGAAGGAATTAAGTGCATTTGAAAAAAAATGCCAATCAAAAAATTTTGGAACGATCTTTTTTTCTTCGGTAACTGACCCTTACATGGGATTGGAGGCAAAGTACAGACTAACTAGAAGTTGTCTGGAAGTCTTGGCAGATTTTAAGTATGAAGGAGAGATTTGTATTCAAACTAAATCACCATTAGTAACGCGTGATATTGATATATTGAGTAAGTTTATTGACTCTAAAGTTGGATTTACAATAACGACCTTAGATGACAAAGTGTCGCGATTTTTGGAGGTGGCGGCGCCACCAGCGAGCGCGCGGATCAAGGCCTTAGAGGATCTCTATAAGGCGGGAATTAAAACGTATGCTTTTGTGGGACCATTGCTCCCCTCCTCGGCGACTAAAGAAAATATAATGAATATTTTAGATGAGCTCACGAGGGTAGGAATTTCTGAAGTCTGGTTTGAACATATTAATTTACAAAAAAATATTAAAGAGAGGTTATTTGCTTATTTAAAAACAGAGGCGCCGGAGTTGATAGTCGATTTTGAAAAAACAGAAACGGCTGAATACAGAGAGAATCTAAATAAGATTATTTTAGAGGCAATGGAGGGGAGACCGTTTAAGATGGCCCTTGGTAAAGTGATTTTTCACGGGGAGTTGCCGAAAAAGAAATAACTTATTTACTATTTGCCTGTGGTTGACTAAATTTATCAATCCAAATATTAAGACTTTTTGCCGTAATTTCTTGGCTACCATTATTTTTGGCATCAGTACCAAACTCAACTAAACTTAAAATCGGATAAGTACGCGAAGATGACTCATTATGCTTTCTTCTTTCCTGTTCCTGGCCTTCATATAGCTTGGCTTCAGTATAGTCAAGACATCCAACAAATTGTTGGAGTGTACCTTCAAACGGAATCAATGGGGTATCAATGCGGACTTCTGGGCTTATACCATTGCCAATAAAAGCAACAATATCTCCCTTTGGATTGATGTCTGAAACTGATTTTTCATCTTGCTCGACATTAGTAGCGACGGTAAATTCAGATTGTTTGGTATAGTAAACTTTCCCTGGTTCAAGAAAATAATTTCTAACAGGTAGTTTTTCACCACGGGCTAAGGCTGCGTCAATTTCTCTTTGGGCTTTTTTTTCGGCCAATTGCATATTGATTACAAGTTGCTCAATTCCAACATTTTGATCTGTTTCATTTTGAGGCAAGGTGGTTTGTGGTTGGGTTGATTCCCTGCCTGGAATAAAATGCGCAGCGGCACCACCTAGAGCAGTGGCAGCAACGCCTAGACTTGCAATGCCGGCACCTTTAAGAAATTGTCTTCGGGAAATTTTTTGATCTTTGTCAAACATGTTTTGTGTAAATGTTAATTCTAACCTATATTATTTTAGGCTTATGTGAGGTTTTGTCAAGGAAGCATAGAGGGTAAAAGTGTAAAATTAGTTATGAAATTACAAATAGAACCCCCCGATTTTATTCACTGTCCTTTTTGTGGTAAACGGTTAGATGAGCGAGAAGAAGAAGGAAAAGCCCGTAAGTATTGCGGTGACTGTAAGTGGACGTATTATCCACACGTGGCAGCGTCTTCCTGTGCAGCGATTGTCAACAACGGGAAAATACTACTCGTTAAGAGAAATCGGGAACCATACAAAGGGACGTGGATGTTTCCGGCGGGATTTGTGGATTTTGGAGAACACCCTGCTGATACGGTGGTGAGGGAAGTGAAAGAGGAAGTAGGTTTGGAAGTAGCTAGCCTAAGATTACTTGATGTTATTCAAGTTGACGATGATCCAAGAAGTATGGGACAATTTGGTTTTTTTTATCGAGTGACCACAAAAGATAACGATGTTAAAAATAACGATAACGGTGAAAATAGTGAGATAGGCTGGTTTGATTTGGATGATCTGCCACTAATCGGGTGGCACAGCCATAAAAAAATTGTGGAGGATTACATAAAAAAGCCGAATAGAGCGGTGAATAAATAGTATTTTCTGTTTATTATTTACCGATTTGTTGCTGTTGGGTGATATTGCCAATGATTGTTGTCATGATTCGTGTTATAGTTTATTGGGTGTGCTCTTGGGAATAAAGAGTAGCGGTAGAATGTTCTTATGGATCAAGCAACTATTCAAACGTACAACAAGTATGCAAAAGCATATGATGATGAGGTAACTACCTTTTGGAATAATTTTCCAAAGACGACAATAAATGAGTTTTGCAAAAGATTGGGTGGTAAAAGAATTTTAGATTTGGGAAGTGGGTCAGGAAGAGATGCGTTGATTTTAAAAAATGAGGGCCTTGATGTGATTTGTTGTGACGGATCAATTGAAATGGTGAAAATTACCCAACAACTTGGATTTAAAACTATTGAATCTGATTTTAATAATCTAATGCTTGATGATAGTAGTTTTGATGGAGTTTGGTCTTATACCTCTCTGCTTCATATAAAAAAAGAAGAGGTGAAAGAGGTACTAAAGAAAGTCTATAAATCCATAAAACCAGGCGGGGTCTTTTTAATTGGACTTATAGAGGGTGTCTTTGAGGGAGAAGTTGAGCGAGAAAATATGCCCGGAGAAAAAAGGTTTTTTAGATATTATAAGGAAAATGAAATTAGAGAAATGGTAGAAAAAGAAGGCTTCAAGTTTGAGTTCCAAGAGAGATATTCTCCCCACTCAAAAACATATTTGGCACAAATTTATATAAAGTAGATAATGGTTTCATGAAAATTATAAAAGAAGAGCATTTTTGTTTAGATACAGACAATTTTCCATTGGATAAGTATTTTCAAACAGGTGGTGGTTTAGGTGAGAGACTGTTGATTGTTGGCGAATCACCTGCTGAAAATGGCTGGAGAAAATCCGGAAAGGCGTTTTACTCACCGGAAGGGAAACTGTTGGCAACCGGAAAGAGACTAAATGAGTTGTTGAGTATGTATGATTTAGATGTCAGTAAGTGCGGATTTACTGAATTATCAAAGTGTTTTATCGGTAACAATAGAAAAATTCTTGGTGATTGTTGTAAAAAATGTTGGCCAATATTTGAGAAACAGGTAAATAGAGGTGATTTCCACATAATAATTACTTTGGGTGTTATACCGGCTCAAATCATTGGAGATATTTTAGGTGATGTAGTTGAAATGGGTGTTTTGAAAAAGGTCGAAATTGGGGGTAGGCAAATAATGCTGTTGCCGATTTACCACCCTTCCCCTGCCAGTCCTTTTGGGAGAGAAAAAAATAGGAAGATTTTTGAAAAATATACTAAAGATATAAAAAGCCTTATTTTAGGATAATTTTTGAGACCCGGAAGGGAGTTGAACCCTTCTATACGGTTTTGCAGACCGCTGTCTAACCGCTTGACTACCGGGTCATTGACTATTGTACCGACTTTTAGTAACCGCTTGACCCTAAACAGCCGTCGGGCGGGGCTACCGGGTCATAGACTATTGTACCTACTTTTAGTAACCGCTTGATCCGTCAGTAGACGGACTTAACCCACAATAACCGTTGGGCGGGCTACCGGGTCAATTATAGGACTGAGGGTATTTTAGCTTAGAATAGGATAATGGTCTAGGATGTGGTTACTTTATTTTGTTGCCACTAATCAGAATTAGAATTTCGCCATTGGAACGGACACAAGCATTATTTGCTTTTTGGTCTGATAAAATGTTGTTTTTCCCAAGTCGCCAAGTGTTGATTAATTCATTGCTTTGAGTTATTGGGGAAAGGTTGTAGGGAAGCTCGGCAACTGTTCCATAATCTGAGAAATAAGCATCATTAATTTCCTTATTGGCCATGTCTTCGTAAAAGCCCTTGCCGTCATCATACTTACCAAAGGCCTTAAGCTGCTCAAGGCGGCGCTGACCGTAAGCACAAAGATGGTTGTCAAGTGCAACTGGTTTGAGATTGTTGGCAAGACGTTGCTCGTTTACCTTTTGAAATACTTCATCTTCAAAAACAGCAGTGTCGACAACGGTGGCAGTCGGTAGCGCCTGCTTGAAAGTTTCGGTTAGTTGGGGGTTTTTAACCAGCTTCGGAGCAAGGATAGCTGCGGCAATACCCAAAGCAAAAAGAAGGCTTAAAATTAACGGCAGAAGGAATAGTAATAAACTCATAAGTACCATTCGACCGGTTCTTTTATTGGCATCAACATTGATTACTATAGTTCTGGCCATTTTATCATGCCAGGCCTGTTTTTGAGGATCAAATATTGCCCATAGATAACCTAAACAGAACACTAACGAGGAAATAAAATAGCCAATATAACGGATGACGGCAGTACCGATATCAAGCGGTTGATTATCTACTCTGACGATACGAATTCCCATAAATCGTTTTCCCAGTGTCTGGCCATTTTCTTTAACCCAAAAAAATAGGTAGTAAGCGATAGTTAAAATAAAACTGGGTAAAGCAAAACTATTGGACGTAAAAGCTCCTTTGGTAGATGAAGAAAAAGAATAGCCAAGTGATGAAGCAACAAGTGCTATAAGTAAACCATCGACGGTGATGGCCGCCAAACGCCTAAAAGTTCCGGCGTATCCAAATTGATGATTATTAGTGGCGGGTGGTTGAGGAACTTGAATTGTGTCATTCATGAGATGAGTATGAGATTTAGCTTAAAGAAAAGCAACTGGATATTACCAAAACCCCCGCCATTGCGGGGGTTTTGTGTGATGCTCTCAAAAGACTCAATTACATCATGCCATCCATACCGCCCATTCCTCCTGGGGGCATTGCCGGGCCTGATTTCTTTTCTGGAGCATCAGTGATCAAGACATCAGTTGTCAGAATCATGGTACCAACAGAGACAGCATTAATGAGCGCTGATTTGGTGACTTTAGCTGGATCCAAAATACCGAATTTGGTCATGGAGCCAAACTCACCAGTAGCAGCATTATAACCATAGTCACTTTTGGGATCATTGGCTAGATTTTCCATAATTTTATTGAGAATATGGCCACTATCTTCACCACAATTGTAGGCCAACTTTCTGATTGGTTGTTCAAGGGCGAATTTTAAAATGTTTATGCCAACTGTTTCTTCCTCGGTATCGCCTTTCATATTGAGAAGGACTTTTTGGGCTTTAAGGAGGGCAACGCCGCCACCAGGAAGAATACCTTCCTCGACAGCCGCTTTGGTAGCATCGATGGCATCCTTGACTCTTTCAAGCCGTTCTTTCATTTCAACCTCAGTAGCACCACCAACCTCGAGAACAATGGCTCCGCCTGCAAGCTTGGCTATTCTTTCTTGAAATTTTTCTTTGTCATAATCACTGGTTGATTTTTCCATCTGAACGCGTAGCTGTTTGACACGGGAGTCAACATCAGTATTATTGCCGGCGCCACCTAGAACACGGGTTTTGTCTTTGTCGGCTGTAACTGAATCCGCTCGACCGCAGAATTCAGCAGGGTCAATAGAATCAAATTTAGCACCGGTATCATCGGAAATAACAGTACCACCTGTTAACACCGCAATATCTTCGAGCATGGCTTTGCGACGGTCGCCAAAACCAGGAGCTTTCACAGCTAAACAATTGAACGTGCCTTTTAATTTATTAACCACTAGAACAGCTAGTGCTTCACCATCAACATCGTCGGCAATAATGACGAAATTTTTAGTGAGTTTAACGAGCTTCTCCAAAAAGGGCAATATTTCCTGAATGGAGCTGATCTTTTTGTCGGTAATAATAATATATGGATTATTGATGACTGCTTCCATTGATTCGGTGTTAGTGGCAAAGTAGGGCGACAAAAAACCGTTATCAAATTCCATACCGGAAGTTTCTTTGGTTTCGATGCCAAGACCTTTCCCCTCTTCGGCAGTAATCAATCCATCGCGACCAACTTTGACAACAGCATCGGCGATTTTTTGGCCAATCTCAGTATCGGCAGAAGAAATGGTAGCCACTTGGGTAATCTCTTCTTTGTCTTTGATATCAATTCCTTTTTTGTCTTTATCTAGCTGAGCCAGAACCGCTTTAAGAGCTTTCTCCAAACCCTTACGAATCATCATAGGGTTGGAACCGGCGGTTACATTTTGGAGACCCTTGTTGACTATAGCTTGGGCCAAAAGGGTGGCGGTGGTGGTGCCATCTCCAGCAATATCATTAGTCTTGGAAGCGGCTTCTTTTAAAAGCTGAGCACCCATATTTTCATAGGGGTCCTTAAGTTCAATTTCTTTGGCGACGGTGACACCATCATGAATAATAGTTGGTCCGCCATATTTTTTATCGATACCGACATTGCGACCTTTGGGGCCGAGGGTGGTAGTAACGGCGTCGGCCAAAATATTAACACCACGCAGGAGTGCCTGGCGGGCATCCTGTTGAAATTTTAGTTGTTTTGCCATGTTATTGTTTAATTTTTAAAAATAATTAGTTAATAGTGGCCATAATATCCTCAAACTTAAGGATAAGATAGTCAGTTTCTTCAAGTTTATATTCTTTGCCACCCCACTCACGATAGATAACCGTGTCTCCAACTTTACAGGGGGCATTTTTTTTGGTGCCGTAATCAGTAACAAATTCGGAACCGATAGCTAATACTTCACCCTCTTGAGGTTTCTCTTCGTGTGAGGGAGGAAGTAAAATACCGGAAGCGGTAACTTTTTCTTTCTTTTTTGGTTTGACTAAGACATAACCAGGGACAGGAGTAATGGACGGAGTGCTTGTTTTTGGCATAGATAAAATTAATGGATAATTAATTACGTCCGTCGAAGGCGGACTTAATGACTCGTAGCAGTCAAAAGATTTGACTGCTAATATTATAACGAGTTGGCAGCTGGGATCAAGTGGGTAGATAATATGATTGATGAAGTTGCGGAGATCGAGCGTTACCAGGGGTTGCCGGTTTTGGTTTTACGAAAACGATAGGACTATCGGACAACGAATTGCAATCGATAAGTATGATCCATATTTAACAAAGCTCTTTTTGGACTCTATTAATCCGGGTGATACTGTTTTAGATATCGGAGCAAATATTGGCTATGATTCTGTTCTCTTTGCAAAAACAGCTAAAACTGTTTATGCCTTTGAGCCCGATAGTCAAAATTTTAAGTTGCTGCAAAAGAATATCGCTGAAAATAACATAAAAAATATTGTGGCTGAACAAAAAGCCGTGGGGCAATGTAAGGGAACCGTTAGTATTTTTCGGTCGAAAAATAATTACGGAGATCAGCGAGTTTATTCATCTAAAAACCAAAACGTAGTAAGTGAGCAAGCGGAAGTGGTAAATCTTGATAATTATTTGAAGTTACTAAAAATTGCTATGATTAAAATTGATGTTCAGGGCTATGAACCGGCAGTAATTTCGGGTGCATATAAAATTATTTCACGGGATAAGCCAATACTTTTTTGGGAATATTGGCCGTGGGGATATAAAGCGGCAGGATTGGATTATCGAAAAATGGTGGCAGATTTACTTAAACTTTATGGAGCTATTTACTATATTGATGAGTATATTCAAATCTATTATCCAGTTGATCAACGGTGGTTGGATAAACGATTTTCAGAATTGGATAATCAGGCGCAATGTAATTTGGTGGTATTACCCTCACAAAACATATGGAGGCAGTATAAGGATTTTTGGTTGAAGAAGTGGATAAAACGAAAGTTGGGAAGGCCAGCGACATAGTATATAATAGGGTAAATGGAGAGAACGGCAAAAGTTGTCGAGCGTAAAAGAAAACGTTCTGTGAGGTCAATAAGAATGTGTTTTGAAGAAGGGACACCGACAAGATATTTACGAGATCAACAGAGACTCATAAGACAGGGGGTTCCAGAGGGGTTGCTTACTGGTTCAGAAACCATGGAAAATGGAAGAGTTTTAGGAAATGCGGGTAGGCGCCGTTAGCAATGATAGTTCGACAGGAAATTTTTGATACTTATTGGTATTTGGCAGCAGAACGACAGCATATTTTTTTTAATAAAATTAGAGGTGTTACTCCCCTAACAACTGATCCGATTTTTTTAACCTATAAATTTTGTAATACCTATCGGGCGTCTGATCGGGTGTCGCAGTTTTTGATCAAAAAGGTTATTTATAGTGGTAATTTTGATGGAAAAGACTTGTTATTAAGAATATTGTTATTTCGACTGCTTAATAAAAACGAGACATGGACGGCTTTGGAAGAAAAAATTGGGACGGTTACATTTAGTAATTTTGATTTTGGTACTTATAGAAAGGCACTTAAAGCAATAAAAGAGGAATGCGGAGTACTTTATGGGAATGCTTTTATATTATGCGCAAACAAAGTATTTGGTTATGAGAAAAAATATGAAAATCATTTGGCGCTTTTAGAAAAGATATTTGAAGAAAATATTTATATTAATATATTGGCGTCAAAAAGTTTGAGGGAATTATTCAATAACCTAAAACTATTGCCTTTAATTGGGAATTTTATGGCGTATCAAATTGCCATAGATCTCAATTACTCCCCTCTTTTTGATTTTGACGAAGATGATTTTACGATGGCTGGACCGGGAGCAATAAGAGGAATTAATAAGTGTTTTAAAAATAAAGGAGCAATGAGCAATGAAGAAATTATTATGTTTATGGTGGAAAATCAGGATAAAGAATTTAATAGACTAGGCTTGGATTTTCGAAATTTGTGGGGAAGAAAATTGAAGGCGATTGATGCCCAGGGATTGTTTTGTGAAACCGATAAATATGCCCGGGTTAGATTTCCGGAATTAAAAAGTAATCGAGTGAGCATTAAAACTAAATATCAACCGCAATCATTAAGAATTGACTATTTCTATCCACCAAAGTGGGGTGTTAATGAAAAAATACGTTTATAATTAGTTACTTATGTCGAAGATCAAATCAATCTATGCGCGGGAAATATTAGCTTCAGGAGGGTCGCCGTCACTGGAGGTAACCGTGACTCTGGAAAGCGGGGCTATGGGCGAAGCATCGGTTAGTTATGGAGCATCCGCTGGAAGTAAGGAAGCATTCGTTTTGCTGGATGGTGACCAAAAACGATATAACGGGAAGGGAATGTTGAAAGCAGTTGGTAATATTAACGATGAAATAGGACGATTATTAATAGGACATGAGGCAGGAGATCAGTTAAAAATTGATGAGATAATGATTGCAGCTGATGGTACTGAAAATAAAAATAGATTAGGAGGAAATGCAATTTTGGGAGTGTCACTAGCAATAGCGCGGGCCGAGGCAGATAATCAAAAATTACCGTTATATCGGTATTTACGGAACGTATATGGCATCGTTGGCGAGATAAAGAAGTTACCAAAGCCAATGATAGTAATGATTGAGGGTGGTAAACACGCTGACGAAACAACCGATTTACAGGAATATTTAGTCGCCACCATAGGCGAAAGGACAGCGGCAGAAAATGTCAGATTGGAGATGGAAATTTATGAAGCTTTAAAAAAAATATTAAAGGCAAATAACTTGTCAACGAATGTTGGCAACGAAGGAGCGTTTGCGCCAAATGGACTTACATCCAATGAACAACCAATTGAATTTTTGGTGAAAGCGATAGAAGCAGCAGGATACAAACCGGGGACGGACGCAGGCATATCGATTGATGCGGCAGCATCTGAATTTGCAAAAGCAAATTCAGAATCTTCAATTATCAATTATCAATTATCAATTGAAAACAAGATTTTAACTTCTGAAGAATTGATAGCATATTATTCGAAATGGATAGACAAATATCCTTTTGTGAGTTGGGAGGATATGCTGTCGGAATTTGATTGGGATAATTGGCCAAAATTAGTTACCATGATTAATGGTAAATTTCCCTTAATTGCAGATGATTTGACAGTAACTAATACTAAATTATGGCAAAAAGCGATTGACTTAAAAGCGGCAACGGCGATTTTAATTAAATTAAATCAGACTGGAACCTTAACAGAAACAGTGAATTGTTGTATGCTAGCTGCTAAGAATAATTTTTGGACCGTCCCATCGCATCGAGGGGGAGGAGAAACCAACGATACTTTTATGGTAGATTTGGCAGTAGCAGTGGGAAGTGAGTATATTAAAGTCGGACCAACCAGGGGGGAAAGAGTGTGCAAATATAACCGACTGATGAGAATTGAGGAAGAAATTAATCAATCTACAATTAGTTAATTACGAATTACGAAAGATAATTTATTAGTTGGTAAGTCATATAGTTTTGCTTTACGAATCATTAAGTTATATCGGTATTTGACTGAAAATAAAAAGGAGTTTGTCTTATCAAAACAACTATTAAGGAGTGGAACTTCAATTGGAGCAAATATTGAAGAAGCCATCGGTGGACAATCGGAAAGTGATTTTTTTTCAAAGCTAACAATTGCTTATAAAGAGGCTAGGGAGACTGGTTATTGGATAAAATTAATGAGGGATAGTGATCTATTGTCAAGAGAAGAGGCCGTGTCTATTTTAAATGATTGTGAAGAATTATTAAGGATAATTGGGAAGATACAGTCGACAATTAGAACTAAAAATCGTAATTCGTAATTGAAGTTTGAAGATTATATTGTGTATTCAAAATATTTATCGTATGGTATCGTCCAACTTACCGTGTCTTCGATAGTAGCATTTTCCATTATCTTTCTAAATAATCGGATAGAATTACCGTGAGCAGAAATGGCAATTCCCAGATTTTGACTTGTGTATTTCTCTTTAAGATCAGTGATAAATGATTGGACACGGATTTCAACGTCGGCAAACGATTCACCACTTTCAGCCTTATCTTCCCATCCGCGATGCCATAAATCGAATTGAGCCTGACCATATTTCTCGATTGTCTCGGCGTGGGTGTGGCCGGATAAAATGCCATATGATCGTTCTATAAGACGATCGTCGATAATAGTTTGCTGACATTCGGGGTGATAAACCAAAACTTCTTTGAGCGTATCTTGGGCGCGAGAAAGCCGGGTAGTGTATGCTAGATTGATTTTTTTATCTTTAAGTAAGATACTGAGGGCTTTGGCCTGCTCGATTCCTAATGGAGTGAGTTTACTATCAAGCCAGCCAGTAAAGGTCTTGCTAAGGTTACACTCAGACTGTCCGTGACGGAAGATATAGATTGTTGTCATGGAATATTCTACAATGAATACTGTTATATTTTTATTATAATGAATGCCCGAAATTGATTACTCTACAGAAGACCAAAAAATTATTAGCCGTTATGAGGCCGAAAGTCCATGGGGCATGTCAACTTGTGTAGATCTTAAAGAATGTGATCCTGATCTAATCAGATCGGCGGAAAAAATAAAACAATTTGTGAATGAATTAGTCACCTTAATTGAAATGAAAAAATATGGGGAATGCATCTGTGCTAATTTTGGCGATAACCCCCGAGTATCTGGTTACTCAATGACACAACTGATTGAAACGTCGTTAATTTCGGGGCATTTTGCTAATAATTCAAATTCGGCTTATTTAGATATTTTTAGCTGTAAAGCTTATCCACCTTATAAAGCAGCGGAATTTTGTAAGAATTTTTTTAAAGCAAAAACCATTGGGGTAAAGGTGAACTTTCGGTATTGATAGCGGAGATGGTGTGTTTGGAACTTAACTGTCCTTATAACCTAACTTTATTTCTATTTTTTATTTTATGAATAATAATTACTGTTCCAAATAAAAGAGTAAAGACAATCCAAGCAATATTTGTTGGTAATACCATAATAAATTTATCTTCATGATGATTCAAAACAAAAACCATAAATAAATCAAAAAAGCCAAAGAAGGCAGCAACAAACCAAAAGAAAATAAAAATAGCTTTTATTATCTTAATAATATTCTTCATTCGCTGCGGAAGGAGGGGGAGTCGAACCCCCAAGCCCTTTCGAGCGCAGGTTTAGCAAACCTGTGGCTTACCATTCGCCGCATCCTTCCAAACAGTCAAAGTATACCAAATTTCGGCAAAATGCTTTATAGTAATCTAGATGCCAAAAAAGATACTTAATGTCCCAGAGGATGTTGATTTATCAACACTACAACAAACGCTAGAAGATTTGCGTGAAGAAAAAGAGGCAATTTCCTGGGAGGCACCTAATAGAGCTTTTAAAACGAGGGATAAAGATTTCTGGATAACGGCGATTGCAATATTAGTGTTGGTTTCGGTTATTTTTATCTTTGTTAAAGAGTTCTTTTTGATTTTGGTAGGATTAGCACTCCTCTTTTACGGGTATGTTGTTTCGACCGTTCCGCCGGAAAGAATCAGAAACAAAATTACCAATCGTGGGGTTTACTTTGGGGACTCTTTTCATCCATGGAACGAATTGTCACGTTTTTGGTTTGGTAAGTCGATTGATCAGAGAGCATTGTTTTTGGAGACTAAATTGCGATTTCCTCCACAAATTTCAATGATCCTAGAGAATGTTGAGGAAGCTAAGTTAAAGTCGATTTTACTTAAATACCTACCTTTAATGGAGGCATCACCACGGTTCGTTGACAAAGCGTCCGCATGGTTGGGAAGTAAGATGCCCCTGGAAGATCGTCCAAAAACTAAGTAAATTCGCCAATATTGGGCTTTATCGGGTATAATTGTTCTGTATTTGCGCCCACCCTCCTTAGCTTAGGATTCGGAAGGGCAGGTAGTTTAATTTACAATATGCGCCCATAGTTTAATGGATAGAATAGCGGTTTGCGGAACCGTTGATCTGAGTTCGATTCTCAGTAGGCGCACAGAATACTTGGGAGAGATGCGCCGAATTGGTAAGGCAGCAACCTCGAAAGTTGCCGGTCGCAAGGCCATGGGGGTTCGAGTCCCTCTCTCTCCGCCAACTATACTATTCTTTTCTGAAGCCAACCCTATTAGCCTAAAGAGCGTGCTAAGAGTAAGATGTTTATATGAGTAGTTATAAACACCATTGGAAGTATAAGAATCTGACGATTGCATTTTTGGGAATTATTTTGGCAATTCTATTATCTAGAGTTGAAGGATTGCATACGTTTCTTCTACACTTAAATGGTCTGGGATATGTTGGTGCATTTATTGCAGGGATGTTTTTTGTATCCACTTTTACGGTAGCGACCAGCGCTTTAGTATTACTGACGCTGACAGAAACCTTGTCGCCCTTGAAAATCGGCCTGATCGCAGGTTTGGGAGCAGTAATTGGAGATATAACAATTTTTCATTTTGTTAAAGATAACCTAACCCAAGAGATCGAGGATCTCTATAATCGGATGGATAGAAAGAGACATTTAAAAAAATTATTTCATACAAAATATTTCAATTGGATGTTACCGGTCGTTGGAGCCATAATTATTGCATCACCCCTTCCTGATGAGCTGGGAGTTAGTTTGATTGGCCTGACAAAATTCAGCACGGGCAAATTCATACTTATGTCATACCTACTCAACTCAATTGGTATTTTTTTAATTTTCTCGGGTTCGGTATTTATAAGACATTAAAAATACTCATTTGAGCATTACTTCATTGCTTTAAGAGAGGCAACAATAGATCTGGCATCAGTAAAAGCGGCTTTGATGTCAGCATTGGCTGCTTTGATATCGCTGTGAGCAGTTTTAATAGCCTGATTGTTGGAGGTTAGGACGGCTTTGTCTCCAGCATCGGGAACCAGGGAAATAACCAGGTTAAGGGCAGATTGTGATTGAGTTTGGGCATCGGAAAGTTTAGTTTGCATATCAGTGAGATTGGCTTGAAGTGCAGTGATATCTTTACCTGCAGCTTGGGCCTGAGTTATACGGGCTTGAAGCTTGGTAGTTAACACTGACATGGCATCGACAACATCTTGAATACGATCACTGGCGGCAACAATATGGGCCTGAGGAAGTATTAAAAGATATGTTCGGTTGGCAGTTAAAATAGACATAACATCCGATCTTAAGGTGACTAGATCGGTATCAGCATCGATTTTGGCTTTAACGGCGGTGAGGCTGGCAATATTATTTTGAAGACTGACGGTAATGGTATTTTTTTGGCTGTCGGAAAGTTTGACAAGTGCATTTATTTTGGCGATAACAGCGGTAAGATCGGCTAATCTCTTGGCCACTTCCGTATCACCTCGGGCAATCAACTTTTCAATTCTTGCTTGTTGGTTAGCAGCGTTTTTTAGTGTTGTGGAGGTTACTGATTGAGCAAATGCCGGACTGACAGTGGCCGTTATCAGCAATGAGATTAGGAAACTGGTAGTGACTTTTTGACGTATATTTAATTTCATATTTGTTATTATTTAAAATTTTATTGAATGGTTACGGTATCGGCTGATTGATTTTGAATTGAAGTGTCAACTTGACCGGAGGCTGAGGCAGCGGCATTTATTTTTGTTGAAATTTGCTGTAAATCCTGATCAAGGGCGGTGTTGCTTGTGTCCACTGAAGCGGGGTTATTGGGAACTGAGGTTGGCTGGGTGACATCAGTAGGCATGGGGATGGGGGTAAACGTTGGTGGAGGCGAATTGACAGCCATGTCGGTACTTTTGTTTGACTGATTTAAAAGTGTATAGGCACCAAAACCAACGGCGACGAGAGCAATAACTAAGGCGATCAGTAAGCCGGTTGAGGCGTTTCCAGAAGTATTTTTTTGCATATGGTTTTAATTATAGAAGGTTTTACTCTGAGTTGGAAGGTGAGTTATTGTGGCCAGACTTGTTGACCAGTTTCAATATCAGTGATGACAATGGCTTTGGTGGGGCAACCTTGGGCGGCCATGAGGATATTTTCGGGAACATCAACACCGCCAATTTTTTGGACTGCAATATTTTTGTCATCGAGTTCGAAAACGTTGGGGGAAATGGCGACACAAGTGGCGGCGCCGATACAGAGACTACGGATAACTTTAATTTTATATTTACCGATAATAAATTCTTTATCTTCGTCCATAATGTTTAATATTAACGTAATTTTTTAAAAAGGTCATTAATATTGCGAATAGATGGTGGGGTGTCGACTAAAGGATGGCTAGAGATTTGAGGAAATTCCGACTCGGCGGTAGATTTTTGAACCTGATAAAAAATACCCAAGGGAAGTTTAGTACCGTCAACCTCAATGGCTTTACTAAACGCTTGGTTTAAATTGGTCGGATTATAATCAGGAGGAAGTTGGTAACAATTCTCACGGAAATAGGTATGGGTGTGGGTTTTGTCAAAGGTAGTACATGGCTGAAGAATTTCAACAACCGAGACGCCTTGGTGGTCGTTGGCTTTGATAATTAAGTCAGCAAGACCGTTAATGTCCCCTGAATATCCACGGGCAACAAATGTGGCACCACTAGCCAATGCCAGACTTAAGACATTAAAAGGCTGGTCGGGGTTGCCTTGAGGGGTGGAACCAGTTTTGAAATCATGCGGAGAAGTTGGAGAACATTGGCCGGTGGTAAGACCGTAAATATCGTTATTATGAAGCAGGATAGTAATATTGTGATTGCGACGACAGGTGTGGATAAAGTGGTTACCCCCTTCAGATAAACAATCTCCATCGCCCGTAAATGCAAAAACATTAAGCCGGTGATTAACCATTTTTATGCCGGAAGCGACGGGAAGTGCACGCCCATGAAGTCCTTCAAAGGCGGTTAGTTTAACAAAATTGACAATATGACCATGACAACCGATACCAGCGGTAATGACCGTATTGGTGTTATCCCAACCCTGCTTGACGGCAGCATTTTTGAAGGCAGCCCAGATCCCAAAATTACCACATCCAGGGCACCAACTTGGCATATTCGGGGTGACTAAATCGGCAGGAGTGGTCATGAGTGGGTGATTAAATCTCTAACTTTGCTGACTATTTCTTCGGGGTAAATGGGACGGCCATTGTTTTTGAGTAAATGGTTTTTAATTTGAATCCCGGTGTGCTCGGTGATCAGTCCGGCAACCTGGGCGGTGGAATTATTTTCAATATTGAGGATTAACTTGGCTTCTTTTAAATATTTCTTAACGGCTTCTGAAGGAAAAGGATTAAGCCAAGTTAGTTGGAGAAGGTTGACATTGGGGAGACTTTTGAGAGCGGCGAGAGCACTACCTTTAGTGCTTCCCCAGGAAATAATGGTTAGATCAGCGTTAGCAGGACCAATGAGTTGGGGGTCGATGGCTTCGTTTTTGGCGACGGTAACTAGTTTCTGAAGACGTTTACTCATCTGCTGTTGACGATTGGAGCCTTCTTCGTTTGAGTAGCCAGTCTGATCGTGCTCGTCGGAATTAGTAACAAAAAAATTACCCGAGCCAGGAAAAGCCCGAGGGGAAACACCATCTAAACTTTGAACATACCGCTGGAAATGAGGGTCGGTAATCGTGACAAGTTTGCCACGATCGATTTGGTAACCAGAAACGTTAAGTTCCGGAAAACTTTGATCGTTTTCACAAATATTTTTGTCAACAAGAATGATAACCGGGGTTTGGTATTTTTCGGCGAGATTAAAGGCAAGGAGGGTTAGACGAAAAGCATCCTGAGCATCGGAAGCGGCAAGAACCAATCGAGGAAATTCGCTTTGGTGGGCATGCAACACAAATCGAAGATCGCCTTGCTCCGTCCAGGTGGGAAGTCCAGTGGCAGGGCCACCACGCATACCTTCAATAATGACTAGAGGGGTTTCGGTCATGCCGGCAAGACCGTAACCTTCTGACATAAGACAAAAACCACCACCGGAGGTGGCAACCATTGACCGAGCACCAGCAAACGAGGCACCGATGGCCATATTAATAGCGGCAATTTCGTCTTCAGGTTGTTTGTAAATATAGCCGTAATTTTGCTGATATTTGGCTAAATTTTCGAGAATGG
>JAKAFM010000013.1 GCA_021817905.1 bacterium
TGTTGCAATGCCGCAACGGGAAACGGACGGCTGCAGCGGCAGTAAAAATTGCGGTTGACATGGTCACCGAAGGCTTGATTGATGAAAAGACGGCAATCATGCGGGTGGAGCCAAAATCATTGGATCAGCTACTTCATAAAACTTTGGATCCGAAGGCAAAAAAAAGTGCGATTTTGTTGACTAAAGGTTTGCCGGCAAGTCCGGGGGCAGCAGTTGGAAAGATTGTATTTAATGCCGAGGAGGCGGCGGTGGAAACCGATAAAGGGGAAAAAGTTATTTTAGTAAGAGTGGAAACCAGTCCAGAAGATATTGAAGGAATGAATGCGGCGGTGGGAATTATGACAGCCCGAGGAGGGATGACTTCGCATGCAGCAGTGGTAGCTAGGGGAATGGGAAAGTGTTGCGTGGCCGGTTGCTCAGAAATTGTAGTTGACTACCGTGAGCAATTATTGTCGGTAGCGGGAAAGAAGTTTAAACAGGGCGATTATATTACCCTGGACGGATCGACAGGGGAAGTCTTTGAAGGCAAGTTGCCAGTGGTTGACCCGGAATTATCAGGTGATTTTGCGACGATCATGGAGTGGGCAGACAAATATCGCAAAATTGGGGTTCGAGCCAATGCTGATATTCCCCGCGATGCTTTGGTGGCAGTTAAATTTGGAGCTGAGGGAATTGGATTGTGTCGGACGGAACATATGTTTTTTGAGGGTGAGCGGATTAAGTATATGCGGGAGATGATTTTGGCTGATACCTTAGAAGAGCGAGAGAAAGCGTTGGCGCAATTGCTGCCTTATCAAAAGAGTGATTTTGTGGGATTGTTTGAAGCTATGGGAGAAAAGCCGGTGATTATTCGACTTCTTGATCCGCCATTACACGAGTTTGTTCCACAAAAAGAAGCGGAAATTAAAGAGATATCAGATGAGACTGGGGTTGCGTATGAGTCGGTGCTAACCAAAATTGCGTCATTACATGAATTTAATCCGATGTTGGGTCACCGCGGGTGCAGACTGGGAATTACTTATCCGGAGATTACAGCCATGCAAACGAGAGCAATTGTAGAAGCGGCTTGTGAAGTAACCAAGAAAATTGGGAAACAGGTGCACGCTAAGATTATGGTGCCGTTAGTGGGTAAGGTAGAAGAGCTGAAGAATCAAAAAGTGATTATCGAAAAAGTAACTGATGAGGTACTCAAAGAACAAAATATGAAGGATTTGCATATTTCTATTGGGACGATGATCGAGGTTCCCCGGGGAGCATTGACTGCTGATGAAGTGGCTCGAGAGGCTGAGTTTTTCTCGTTTGGAACTAATGACTTAACGCAGATGACTTGCGGATTTAGTCGCGACGACGCTGGTAAATTCTTAAAAGAATATGTGGAGAAAGGAATCTATGAGCGGGACCCGTTTGAAGCGATTGATCAGAGCGGAGTAGGATTGCTGATGGAGATAGCACTGGAAAAAGGAAAAAAAACTAGACCAGATTTAGAGGTGGGAATTTGTGGAGAGCATGGTGGTGAGCCAAGTTCGGTGGAGTTTTGCCATCGGATTCACCTTAACTACGTGTCCTGTTCACCGTATCGAGTGCCGATTGCCCGGTTGGCGGCAGCCCAGGCGGCTTTGAGAGAAGAAGTGAAATGATGTATTCAGGGTCGACACTGGGGTCGACCCGTACAGAAAAAGGTTGAGCGGTTTAGAATTAGTGGTGGATTATCATCGGCGATCAATTCGGTTGCGAAAATATGATTATGCGAGTAGTGGTATGTATTTCGTGACGATGTGTACACAGGATAGAGAAGAATTGTTGGGGGAAATTGTTGACGGGAAAATTATATTGAATAATATTGGAAATATTATTGATGATTTTTGGAAAATATTATCATTAAAATATGACGGATTTGATGTCGATACCTGGGTAATTATGCCCAATCATATTCATGTGATTATTAAAATTGTAGGGGCGAACCCCCCGTGTTCGCCCGATTGATGCGGATGGGAATACAGGGTCGACACAGAGGTCGACCCTTACATTAACATCAGGGATGATGACACAGGGGTCGACCCGGACATTGGGAATAATGATAAAAAAATTCAAAACGTTTATTACCTGGAAATATATTGGATTGGTACGAAACAAAGAAAACAATGGATTTGATAAACGTTTATTTCAGCGAAATTATTATGAGCGGATTATTCGCGATGAAAAAGAATTAGAAAAAATCAGAAATTATATTGTTACGAATCCACAAAGGTGGGAGCGGGATAGAAATAATCCAATAAATATAACTAACCATTTTAATTAAGATGTTGTGTGTTGGGGTGGCTTTTGTTTTTTAATTTTGCCGATAATAAATCCCAAGATAAAGAGGAGACCGATAAGGAGGGTTAGAAGATACGGAAAGACAAAGAAGGTGATAGTGGTTGGAGCGGTGTGGAGTTCGGGGTTGAGGGTAAGGGTGGCATTATATATTCCTGGCCAGAATGGGGGAGTGAGGCTGCAGGGGGAAATGTTTTTGTCGGTTTGACAGAGGATTTGGCGGGACTGGTCGGCGGCGACATTAAGCGGGGAGAGGGTTAATTGTTTAAAGACTTGACCGCCTTTGGTAATGGTAATTTGACCATCGGTTTTGAAATAAAATTTACTTTTGTTTTCGATAAGACCTTTGAGAGTAATGGAAGAGAAAAAGATATCTTTAATAATCGGAGTGGTGTGAAATTGGTTTATTTGGGCTTGATAGTTAATATTTTGGGCGGGAGAGATGGATACTAAAATATGGCTGCCAATTCTGCCGATGGCACCAGTGCCGGAGTTATCGAGAGAGTAGTTGTCGAGTTGAGTCAAAAAGAGTGTTTGATAGCTATCGCCGACAGTATTGGGGAGTGATTTTATTTTGAGGACAATTTGGCGTTTTTGATGGGCAGGAATTGTGAATGGGACGCCTAATTGGATGTCGGCGTTGAAGGTAGAGAAATCGAGGACGTGGTTAACTTCGTTGGCGGTTAGGTAGCGAACAGCACCAGTGGTGCCGTCAGCTTGCCAAGGTTCAATGGTAGCTTTTAGGGTGACGGCAGAATCGGAGTTATTGGTGATATTGTAGGCCTGGGTGATGGTTTTATCGGGCGGGATAAGTAGTTCGAGTTCGGGTGGGGTGATGGAAAGATTGAATGGCATTGGTGTGATTAATAATTAGGGACAGCAGTATAGGTGATGGCGTTGGCGTAATTACCGGCATCTTGAGAGCCAGATATATTTACTTTATAGGTAACTCGGGCGTAACGCTGTTTGGCAGCGGCTGGCTCAGACATAATGGTTTGAGGTGATTCACTACCGCTTATATTAGCAAATTGCCGGTAATAGGTAGCGTCGGCGAAGTATTGAGAGGTGCCAATGCCGGTGACTACATCGCTGCTGTTGGTTCCCAAAACATTGAGGCCAAAGCCATAGATACTATTGCTTGTCCAGACGGCAGAGGTAGATTCGGTGCAAGTACCATTATCGCAGGTGGTGTCGGGAATTTGGGCGGTATGGTTGGTGAGTTGAAGCGGGTGATCCTCGGAGGCGAGTATTTGATAACCATGGCCAGAAGGAGAGCTAATAGTGAGGGTGCTGGTGGCGGAAGTGCCGACATTGGGAACTAGACTTCCGAAGTTGATGGCCAGGCTGCTAATGCTAAATGAGAAGGGGTAAATGGTGTCATAAATATATTGAAAACCTGATTTGAGTTTTACTCCATTGACGGTATCGTTATATTGTCCGGGGGCGATTTGGCCAACCGTATCAGTGAGCTGAAAACTGGGTGAGGTTTTGGATCCAGAGTCGGAGTTGAAGTTGCCCCAATCAATATTATAGGAGGTGGATGAGAAGTGTTGGGCAAAGGCAGGAGTAATTTCTAAGAAGAAAAGCAAAAAAAATATAACTAGAAATAGGCAGCTATTTTTGGTCATTGCTAATATCGGAGGTTAATTTTTGGGAAGAGTTAAGAAGATTTTTGGCTGAATCTTTGATAAGTTTTAGTTCTTCTCTGGAGGTGGCGGTGAGTTGAGGACGGGACATGAGGATGGAGCTAGTATCGATAATTTTGGTAATACCGGTTTTGAATTTTAAATTGAGCCAAAGGAGGAGGTCGGTTTCTTCGGTGGCCAGGGTGTGGCTTTGGCGAAGATTTTCAAGATATTGTTGACCAACAAACCAGGCGAGCGGGGTAATAAAGAGGAGTGATAAAAGAGGCACCAGAGAAATGGGGGAATTGAGTGACTGACCGAGGAGAACAATGAGGATTAAGGAATAGCTGAGGGTGGTTGAGGGAGGGTGTTGAAAGGCGATGATGAAAAGCAAAAAGTAAATGAGAAAGAAAAGCGGAGAGGTTAAGGCACCGGTGGAGAAGACTAAGAAGTTAACGATAAAGGAGAGAAAGATTAGGGGAAGACGCTTTTGACGGAGAGTAATCACAAGTAGGATGATTGAAAAAGAGGCAATTAATTGAGGGGTAAATTGACTAATGGGGGAAACTGAGACGATGTAGGCGAAAAAGGAAGAAACGGCTAAAAGGCCGATAGTTAATAATTCAAAAGACATAAGATAGTCTAAAGAAAAAAAGTCTGAAAGTCCAAAGATTGAAGGTTAAGGAAATGTTATGCTAGCTTAGATGAAGCAATGGTTATCACGATTTAAAGCTGTTGATGGGTTGTTATTGGTGGGGCTTTTGTTAGTTGTGATTGGGATTGGAGTGGCGGTTCGGGATAAATTGCCGGCGACAACGGTAAGTGTGGTTAGGTCTGGAGTAACAAGTCCGACTTCCGGGGTGAACATAGGGGCGGTGCATATTGAGGTGGCAGGGGCAGTAGAAAAAGCGGGAGTTTATGTTTTACCGTCTGGCAGTCGGGTGGCAGAAGCATTATTACAGGCGGGTGGTTTGGCGATTAACGCCGATCGGGAATGGGTGGCGGTAAATGTTAATCAGGCAGAACAATTACGTGATGGTCAGAAGATTTATATACCAAGGACGGGAGAGACCAGTCAAAAAGTCGAAAGTCCAAAGTCAAAAGTAAAAGGCGGCCAAATTGTAAGTTTGAATAATGCGACTTTGGAAGAACTTGATACTTTGCCGGGAATCGGGCCAGCGATGGCTCAACGAATCATTGATTATCGGGAGGCAAATGGGGGATTTAAAAACATTGAAGAGGTTAAATTGGTAAGTGGAATTGGGGATAAATTATTTGAAAAAATTAAGGAGAAAATATCACTGTAAAATGTCAAATTTCTAATTACTAATGTCAAAAAGAACGGAGTTTTTGTTTTGGGTAGGGGTGGTTTGTCTATTTAGTTTGATATATAAGTTTGTAATGAAGGATAGTTTGATTGGGGTTATTAATCAAACTTTACCAAGCACGGAGGCGGGGATGTTGTCGGGAATGTTGTGGGGAGACAAAACAGGATTTGATAAAAATTTTTACCAACAGTTGCAGGCTACAGGAATTGTTCATCTGGTGGTGGTTAGCGGGACTAATGTATTGCTGATGACTACTTTGGTGGTGGAGACTTTGGCTTATTTAGTGTCGAGGAAACGAGCCATCGTTATTGGAGTTGGTTTGATGTGGTGGTATTGCTTAACAGTAGGTTTGGAGGCACCAGTGCTTCGGGCGGGGTTGTTACTTAGTTTGGTTTATGGGAGTCAATTTTTGGGGAGAAAGTTTGAGGTGTGGCGATCTTTGGTGGTGGTTATTTTAATGATGGCAGCGGCTAATTGGAGAATGTTACTAACCATTAGTTTTTGGCTTAGTTTCTTGGCTTTTGTGGGAGTGATAAGCTTTGAAACCCTAACCCTGCCCTTTCCCTTGAAGAGGGTAAGGGTATTCTGGCAGACAGTATGGATTAGCTTGTGGATTACGCCTTTATTGGCGATAACTTTTGGGAAGATTAGCTTGGTAGGGCCGGTGATCAACCTGTTGGTTTTATGGTTAGTTGAAGGGATAACGGTGATAGGGGTGGCGGGGATGATAATCCGGCCGCTTTTGTGGGTGGCTTATCCCTTGTTGCACTATGTAGTGGTTTTGGTTGATATTGTTGGTAGTTGGCGGTGGGCGGTGATGGAAGTGACGGTTAATTGGTGGATGGTAGCGGGGTGGTACCTAATTTTGCTTTATTTTTTGGTCAAAAGGCAAAATCCACCCCTAACCCCTCCTTTGACAAGGAGGGGGTTTTAGATGAGAGTTAAATTTCTTTTATTAAGTTTTATGGTTTTGCTTATTTTGTTTTATTTTTCACTACCGGACGGGAGGACTAGACTGATTTTTTGCGATGTTGGACAGGGAGATGGGGCGGTTCTGGTTAAAGGGACTTTTGAAATGGTGATTGATACTGGTTCGGCGAAGGGGAGAATATTAAGCTGTTTATCTGACCATCTGCCGTTTTGGGATAAAACTATCGAAGTGATCGTTTTAAGTCACTTAGATAGTGATCATAGCGGTGGGCTGATGGCGATTAAAAAGTACTACAAAGTGGATCAAGTGTGGGGAAACGAGCAAACTAATTACTCAGCAAGGTTGAATGCTTCTGATAGTATTAGATCCCAATGGTTTGACTTTGAAGTAGTGTCTTCTGGTCAAGGAAAGGATAATAACGATAGTAGTGTGGTCGGGGTGCTAACGGTTGGGGATAAGAAAATAATGTTTACCGGAGATGCCAGCAGTGAGGTGGAACAACGACTTATCTGGCGGAGGTTGGTTACTGGGAAAATAGACGTCTTAAAAGTGTCACATCATGGATCGGCGACAGGGACGAGTGAGGAACTTTTGGAAGTGGTGAAGCCGAAATTGGCAGTTGTTAGTGTGGGGGCGAAGAATATGTTTGGACACCCGACCAAGGTAGTACTCGATCGGTTGAAAAAATATGGAGTGGAGATTTGGAGAACTGATAGACAAGGGGAGAAGGTGATGGAGTTATAATAGTATATATGTATAATAATTTTGAAATTGTTGAGGGGCGGATTGTCAAGGATGGAGAGATTATTGGTGGCGGGAGGGTGAGGTTTGATCGTGATCGACGGACGGCCGAGGCGATGTCAGACTTGCCGGCGCCAATCAAGGGGGGTAGACGGGAGCCTAATTTTGGTAGAGGGACAACGGTTAGAGTGGGACAGGCAATATTTAACGATGGCCAGGTGGCGGATGAAGTGTTTCGAGAGGCTATGAGAATAGCCTAGTTTTGAGGAGCAGTTTTAAGTATAGGCTTAATTTGGTTTGAATACCAGACTGGTGATTGGGGAGAAAGATGATAGGCTTCTTTAATGGGTGAAAGGCTGATATATTATGAGCGATTAATGGCAAGAGACGGGTACCGTTGCAAAAACGGTCACCTGTATTTTTCTTTCAAAGCTTGAAATTGGGGTTGGTTTTGGATGGCAATTTCTAACGAACATTTGCCATTAAGTTGTTTAAATCTACCAGTACAATCAGTAAATGGTTTTAATCTTCGTCTAATAAAGTAGGCGTTAAACCAAAGTTTGGCATGGTGAATTGATTCGAAACCTTTGATACTCTTTAGTCTGCCTTCGAGATGGGAATTAAAACATTCAATTAAGTTAGTGGTTCTAGGAATATGTTTGTCGAGCATGTAGGCTAAAAGGACTTCTTTTCTTTTTTCGATATCAAGAAGCACTCCTTGGCACTTGGGGTCAGTACCGTACTTCAAGAGGATTCTTCTGACGATAGTGAAAAACTCAATTGAGGACATTCGTTTGGAAAACAAATTCTCAACTTCAAACATAAATGGTCGATAAGTTGATTCACTTCTAACAGCGAGAATCCTTCTGATGTTTTCTTGGTAGTGATTGTGACAGATTTGAACAACTGCCTTAGGATAGGTTCTCCGACAAGCCAGTTGAAAGTTTTGATTATCGTCACAGACTAAGGCTTTAAGTGGATAGCCAAGAAGCTTAAGTGATTGAAAGAACGAGACAGACGTTTGATAGTTCTCGCCGCGAGAAACCATAAAATGAACTACGTCATGAGTTAGATAATCAATTCCATAAATCACAGGGATCTTGTCACTGTAGCCTTTGACGTGAACGTACTTGCCATCGAGCAGAAGGATGCCACAATAATGTTTATCGTTGCCTCGGGACAGATCAGCACAGTGAGGTAAAAAATCAAGAACCGGTCTGATTTGGCGATAAACAGTTGAGGCATTAACCTCTAAAGTTTCACCTAAATTACGAAATGATAGTCCAGATAAATGAAGATTTAAAACTTTTTTAGTATCAAACTCCTTTGTTTTAGATCGGTTAATTTGAAACCAATGGTGACAGTCTTGGCAGTGATACTTTTCTTTACCTCGACGGACTCCTTTTCGAATTACATTTTCTGAAGAACAATAGGCACAATGATATCTTTTTTCATAACCAACATTTTACCCTTCACCTAGTCAAATTAATACTATTAATCCAACAATAGGCAGAAACAAACTAAAAAAGAGACCAAAATGCAACGGTGCCCAAGAGACGATGATAGAGTGCAAGAGCTGGTTGAGGGACGGGGACAGAAAAATAAAATCGGAGGACCTGGAGGGGTGGTAGAGTTGATGGCTAATGGTGAGAGGGTTGCCTTGGTTGATCCACGGTCTGGTGAGGTTTTTGTGGTAGGAATGAATGAACAGTTATTGGGAATACACGGTGCTACCATCATGGAAAATCTGGGGGTGGCAACGAGAGTTTAATAGGAATATTGATGGTTTTTATTTTATCCTGATATTATGAGTATATTGTGGTTAGGAGTTATACTCATTGGAGTAGTGCTAAAGATATCGTTATTGTAGGAAGTATCTAGAGGGGATTATTATCTACACATCCGATATGTAACATACATTATAGGCTACTTAGTGATTGATTTAAAGGCTCAAAAGAGGTAGAATGGCGGAGATGAATAGGGTGGATCGAGGATTAAGAACAGCGGTAGCAGTGGTTTCGACGGTTGGTCTATTGTCCAGATGTGTCCCAGACAAACAATCGTCAACTCCGGTAATTGAAGGAGGAACGGTGACCCCAGTAACAAGTCCTCGGGCTCCAGGAACAGCAATATTGACTGCCAGTGGGACTCCTCGAGGTTTGGAGATTAGCCCGACGGTGGCAACATTAATGGCCACCCCCAAAACCCTTGAAGCAACTGCCACCTTGACAGCAACTGCCGAAATGACTAAGTCTATCTTTACAGCTGATCAGGCAGTGTTATTGAGCGCTGGTGGGGGAAACGTCGGAACTGTATTAAGGGTAATTCCTTTTAATGAAATGGCGACGGTACAAGCGGCGGCTGATAGAAGTTTTCCAGGCCAAAGGGTAACCTATTTTTATGTTGGTGGAAATACCCCGGCAGGGATGGGTTCGGGATTCATAGATGCTAAGGGAGAAGGGACGGTTAGTATGGGTCCAGCGGAAATTGATGATAATGGTCAGAAGTTTGTCTTTGCGAATTACATGTTGAATGGCCAACTGGTTTATGTTAATAAAGAGACCGAAGAACAACGACTTTTAGCGGCTGACTTTAAAACAGGGTTATCTAATGTGACCGGAGTGGCTTGGACTAAAGTTGGAGACAAAGGTTATGTGGTAACCATGATGCAACAGGTTGGTGGTGTAACTACTATTGAGTTTGGAACTGTATACCATAGGCCCGAAAAACCACCAGTACCCGTAGCGACTCCTCCGACAATACCAACAGCTAGTGGAACAAACCAACCTCCGATTGAGGGGACAGCGGTGGTGACGAGTGTTAATGCAATTGAGACTGGAGCAAGTGCAGAATTGGCAAAAAGGGTTGATCAGTTTATGAAAGGAGAAGGAATTTATAGTGACCAAAATTTGAGTAAAGTGGTGTGGAGAAAATACCGTGATCCGGTAACTGGAGCATTTGAGGTGGTTTTTAATGATAGTCGAGAAACTGGTAAGAATAAATTACTTGATCTCCCGGGGGGAAGATTAAATGGACCCTTGGAATTGTACAATTCAACGACACCGGATGGGAAAATTTATAAATCAATTGTGATGTCTGGTGTCCCACTGGCTGTTATTAGGGTAGATAATTTTGAAAAATCGGGAACTAATCAGGATTTGATTGTTTTAGGGTTCCAGTATAGTATGGGCGGTAAGGTGGAGAGGGGGGTATTTGGTTTTTTGACTATTCGATCTGGTTTAATGATTTCGTATGGACTTGTTGATAGCGAGCATCGTAATACCCAAGGACCTTTTGCTAATCAAGTACACAAAAACTATCGTGATATTGCTCCTTTTGTTAGGAAAAGTGCTGATATGGGGGCGGCAATTGTAGTTGCTGTTGGATATTGTAAAAATCCTCCTAAATTGTCTCTAGATAGACTAATTTTTATGAATGCGGCCGGTCAAGATCTTGTTGATGGGTTGGAAGCTGCGGCACATGGATCACCGGGAGTCAGTGAAAAGCTTAAGGCAAATTTGCAACAAGTATATCGCCAGATTAATGCCAATGCTTTTAACGGAAGAGGTCTGGTCTGGCAACTGGGCGAGCTTGATGTTTCCAAAGAGTCAACAATACAGTAAAAAATAGGTGGTTTTTAAGAGGTGAATGTGTTAATTTTAATTGGTGGCATCCATATTGCATAGTAAATTATTGTATATTGTTCTGGTATTTTTAGTCATTATTCTTTTGGGTGGGTTTTTATATGTTACATCTGGTGGGAATAATAGTGATGCTGTTTTTTACAAAGGTATAAATTGTGGGGACATTATAAGTAATGGTAAGAGTGTAGATTGTGGTTTAGTTGGCTTTAGTAAATATTCTAATAAGAATGGATATAGTTTTGACACTTATGTTCTGGCGGCAAAAGTTGTTACTGTTAAGTGGATGGACCCTATCAAAAAGGCGGCAGTTATTAGGTTAGCGGTAAGGAATAATGGGAAAACAGTAGTCCAGGATTTTTTTTGGCAAAGATTAACCTCTAAAACATTTACGATTCAAAAGAGAGGATCTAAAGATCTTTCGGTTAATGGTTATTCCCTTGTCCAGGTTCCTTATAGCCAGTTGTCCGCTTCTTTAAGGTCTGGTCAGACAATATTAACAACTGTGTCTTTTTTTACTGTTGATGATTTGAATAAATATAAAAAGAGCCCTAATTATGGATTTGATAAATTTTTATTAAGCACTCGTTGTGAACGATCGAGTTATGACTTTATAAAACAGTTCCAAACTGTAACAAATTTGGGATCATACACTAATACTACCTTTGGTTGTCTACCTGTTATTTCGGAAGTTCAGGTATTATGATAAGGCGAATATTGTTGTCATTGTTAGTTTTGGTGGTGGTATTTTTATTTAGGGGGCGTGTTGTTAAGGCTTATTATTGGTGTCCTGGTGGGTCAAATAGTGGAAGTTTTCAGTGTGATTATTGTACAGCTGATTATTATGATCCCTATTATGTTAATCCCGATGGTTCGCTTGGGAATGAATATTATTCTTGTCATAGTCAAACCTGTACGGGTACCTATGCTTGTGGGATTACAGTAAATAACACTTGTGCTTCAGTTCGTACTAATGGGGCTACCTGTACTGGAGGTGGATGGGGAGGATGTCATTTTTGGTTTGAAAGCGGGGATCATTATGTCGGTAGTTGTGCGGGTCCTTATTGTACGCCTGATAACTCTTGTCAGAATTCAACGTGTGCCTCGACGACGTGTTGGAACGGGTGTAGTAATGTAACGGGAACGGTGACTTGTAGCGGTGGCCAGGTTTGTAGCAGTGGCACCTGTTCGTGTCCGGGGAGTAGCTGTCTGGTTAATGGTCAATGTACAGCATCCAGTTGTAGTTCGTGGGGTTCATGTTCGTCCGGATGTGGTAATCATAGTCAAACAAGAACTGAAGTTTGTGGTGGTTGCGGTGGGGTTTTATCACAAGGGTGCGGGACTTGTACTGAATGTCAAAGTTGTACTCGGCAATGTGGTCAAGCCAAGGATTGTGGAGGTAACTGTGCCCAGGGGAATGAATGTACCAATCCCCTGGCGCCAACTAATCCGATACCGAATAATGCTACTAATTCACCCTTAATTATGGGTAATCCAAACATTACCTTACAATGGGGTGATCCTAGTAACATCGCCTCACCTTACAACTTTGATAATTTTGTAGTCAGGGCCGATGGGGCGGTAGTGGGAACTTTGCCAAACAGCCAACATAGTTTGCTATTCCCCTCATCGGGAGGGATGGTAGGCAATCATAAGTATAGCTGGACGGTGCAAACCTATAAGGCGGCTAATTGCAATGGGTTGGGGTGTGGAGCTAATGGCTATAGCCCAGCAGTAGGGGGTTACTTCTGTTATCAAGTGATTCCGGGAGCCCCAAGTATGGTCAATGGCAATGGAGGGAGTGCCAGTAGCCCCTATGGGTTTGCCAATACCACTACGGCTAACTTAACCTGGAATTTAGACGAAACTAATCATAGCACTACCACTCAATATGAAGTCCAGGTGCTGGATTCGTCAGGGAGTACCATTTTAGCCTCCACCACTACCACTAACGCCACCATTAACAGTTACAGCTTTACTGGTTCTAAAGGAACGGTTTACAGCTGGAGGGTGCGAGCCTTGACGACTTCTTGTACGGGAACGGCTTTACAAGGTCCGTGGACAACCGGTTACTTTATCTTGGCCACCTCACCGATACTTGGTGACTTTAATCTTTACAGTGTGACTGACGCCATAAACAATGGTTACCGTGATGGTTCAGTGGTGATTCCTCAGAATACCAGTATCGGTTTTAGTGGTAACCAGATTTGTCAGTATCCTTTTCAAATGTCGACTCATCCCCGAAGTGTTTCCTTTCGGGTGGGAGTGGTTGATAATGATGGAGTCGATAAGCTATCAGAAATTAAGATGAGATTGGTCAACCGGAGTAATGGGGCAGTCTATACGACAGTGTCACTAACGGGGTTGCAATTTGGATTACAGCCACCGGGCTGTTTAATTTCTGGTCAGGTGTGTGCTAATGCCGGGGGACAACCGCTGGGAGCTTGTTGTCAAGGAACGAGTTGTGTGGTTGCTAATCCGGGAGCGGAAGGATTTTGTCAGGGGACAGCAACCACGAGTCTGATTAGTGCTAACCCTTACAGTTCAACCCCCAACGTCGGTCTCACCTTTTACGAAACCCCCCATGCCATTATGGTAGGAACCACCGAAGTCCAAGCCATTTTCCCATTAACCTTTCCCGATAATTTTAATCCCTTAAACTATGAAATTAATGTTTGGGCGGTCAATAAATACGGGTTGACGATGGTTAATGGCGGGGGGGCCAGTCCAGTGCCACCAGCCACCACTTGTACCGGGATTAAGTATTACCTCAGTCCAGCGTCACCAGAAAATCCCAATACGGCCATGAATGTTAACATTGATCGCAACGGCGCCACTAGTTGTAGCAATAATTGGCAAGATGTCGGCTTGTTACTAGATGGGGCGCCCATGCCGGGAGGAGCGATGGGTTATTTAGATGGCTCAAAACCGGGAGATGGTTATCATTGGCCGATAAATAGTGGCCGGGTGGGGAATCACACCATTCAATTTACGATTAACAATGGAGCCTGTAGCTGTAATCCAAGTTACTTTTCAACGGTGACACCACTGACGGTTGATGGTTGGGTAGATACCAATCAAACCTTTAAATCGTGGAGTTGTACGGTAGCAGTCACTGGTGATGTTTATGATGCCAGCGCCTATACCTATACCGACCTGACCAGTTGTCTGAATGCGATTTACACCTCCAGCAATCCCAGCAATTTGTACAACCGAAATCCGAGTCTGTTTAAGGAGTTAGTGTGGCAACAGCAGGGCACCAGCTCAAGGACTAGTACCACCATTAGTAATATTTCCCATTACGTAGTTAATGTGGGTTTAACCTGGGGGTACCAATACCTGCCGCTGTTTAATGCCGATAGTGACATGCCAGGACTGAATCAACATATGCGGGTATCAGACAAAGGCACCAATGGCGGACCATCACCGATAACCAATCTCTGTTGGGCGGCCAATGGCTTTAGTCCCTCAGTGCTGGATTTACGGGGAGTGGTGGTGAATCAAGGGGGTCAATTTGTAGTCAATCCCTATGCCGATAATCCTAGCGCCCAGGTTGATTTTGCCGGGATTCGTAACCAAGACCCCTGGTTTCAGGCGGTAGGAGGGGGAGTCCAGTCGGATGGAGTCTTACATAGTGCCGTGCCGGTGACTTGTAGTGTCAGTAACAATAGTACTCCGGGCAGTTGTCTGCCAGCTTTGTCAATTAGCAAGGTGGGGAGTTCGGATAGTGGGATAGTGACTGGTAAGAAGGGGATGACCAATACTAATGGTTGTGCCACTAACCAATGTTTTAATGGTTACCCCTCCCCAGAGCGTAACTGGAGTATGAATGGCACTAATATCTCCACCGTGCCGATAATCGATTACAACAAGCTGATGAACCAACTCTATTTTCAGTCAGGAATTGGAGCAACGCTGATGTTTGACAGTAATCCCAGCGCTAACACCCAGGCCTGGCAAAAGATTAAGACAGATGCTAATTACGCTCATCAAGTGTTGTTTATTGATACCCTAGGACAAGGCTTAACCATTAGTAGCGATTTGTCCCTGCCAGCTAATGCTGATGCCTACTCGGTGATAGTGGTCAATGGGGATATGACCATTGAGCCAACGGTGTCTCGACTGGATGGCATTTATGTGGCCACAGGAACAATGACTATTGGGGGTAAAAGTCCAACTGATAATCAATTGGTCATTAACGGCTCATTGTTTGCCCAAAGACTGGTTTTGACCAGAAGCTTTACGACGGCGTCACTGAATAATACCCAGCCGGCAATCCAGGTTAACTACCAACCGGGATACTTGATACTGTTACCCCAAAAAGTGTTTAAAAACATGGGAGCCTGGTCACAGGGATCACAGTGATTGATTTGATGATAGACCTTTAGAAAGCTGTGATATACTTTCATAATGTTTATTTTAGGACTTAGCCGGTTGTTGTTAACCCATTAAATGGGGGCTTAGTCTGATTGTGTTAGAAGCCTCCGAAAGGAGGTTTTTTGTTAAAAAAATATGATAGAAGAAAAAAAAGCATTTATTGACCGACAAGAAAAGTGGATGAGGTTTTGGGGGACACATCCGGAGTTTTATCACGGGAAGGATGATTCAGAAAAAGAGAAGAAGTATGTGTTGGTTGAATTTCCTTATCCATCAGGGTTGGGGCTGCATATAGGGCATGCGTTTACTTTTACCGGAGGGGATGTGTATGCAAGGTTTAAGCGAATGCAGGGATATAATGTTCTTTTCCCCATGGGTTGGGATGCCTTTGGATTACCAACAGAAAATTATGCTATCAAGACCAAGCAGCGACCACAAAGAGTGACGGCTGATAATACGACGGTATTTGAAGAGCAAATGAAGAAATTGGCGTTTTCTTTTGATTGGCAACGAAAGATTGATACGACTGATCCCAATTATTATCGATGGACACAGTGGATTTTTGTTAAACTTTTTGAAAAGGGGCTGGCTTATAAAGAGGAGATGCCGATTAATTGGTGTCCAAGTTGTAAAATTGGCTTGGCTAATGAGGAGGTGATTAATGGCAAATGCGAGCGCTGTGGCACAGCGGTGGAGCGAAGAACTATATCGCAATGGGTAGTAAAGATAACAGATTACGCTGATAAATTACTTGAAGGTCTTGAGAGGACTAATTTTGTGGAGAAGGTAAAGCTGTCGCAGATTAATTGGATAGGGAAAAGGGAAGGACTTAATATTAATTTTGTGGTTAAAAATAGTGATTTAAAAATATCTTGTTTTACTAAGTATCCCGAGACGATATTTGGGGTTTCGTGGGTGGTAGTGTCGCCAGAATATTCAGACTTAGCGAAGTTGGTTACCGAAGAACAGAAGGCGGCAGTTTATGAATATATTAAACAAGCAGCTGGTAGGAGCGAACTTGATCGGACTAGTGGGACGCTAGAAAAAACAGGAGTATTTACGGGGTCGTATGTAATTAATCCGGTTAATAATAAAGCTATTCCCATATGGGTTGGTGATTATGTTTTAGCAAATTTTGGGACAGGCGCGGTAATGGGCGTTGCCCCACATGACAGCAGAGATTTTCTGTTTGCCCAAAAATATAATCTAGAAATGATTCAAGTTGAGGTACCCAAAGATAAGGCTGATTATAAAATAGATAGTTACGAGAAAGTAATTGAAGATGGGGTTATGATCGGATCTGAACAATTTAATGGGATGCAGGCCCGGAGTGAAGCTAATAAGGCAATATCTGATTGGATGGTCGAGCAAAAATGGGCACAATATAAAACTGAGTACCATTTACGAGATTGGATATTTAGTCGCCAGCATTATTGGGGAGAGCCGATTCCAATGATTTATTGCGAAAAAGATGGTTGGGTAACAGTGGCTGAGGACCAACTACCAGTGGCGCTACCGGAAGTGGAGCATTATGAACCGACTGATGATGGTAAGTCACCGTTGTCAAAAATTGAATCGTTTGTTAAAACCACATGTCCGAAGTGTGGGGGGGAAGCGGTTCGAGAAACCGATACAATGCCTAACTGGGCAGGGAGTGATTGGTATTACTTGGGATATTTGCTAAGTCTAAAGTCAAAAGTTGAAAGTCCAAAGAATATATTTACCCAGCAGCAAGAAAAAATAAAGCACTGGTTGCCAGTGGATGTGTATATTGGTGGCGATGAGCATAATACATTGCACCTTTTATATTCACGGTTTATCTATAAATTTTTGTTTGATTTAGGTGTTCTGCCAAATGACGAACCTTATCAGAAACGGGTGTCGCATGGGGTGATACTGGGTCCTGACGGGGCACGAATGAGTAAATCTAAGGGTAATGTGGTGGTTCCGGA
Source organism: bacterium (assembly GCA_021817905.1). Taxonomy (GTDB): domain Bacteria; phylum Patescibacteriota; class Microgenomatia; order UBA12405; family UBA12405; genus JAMCSD01. Next base: position 16,909 of record JAKAFM010000013.1, read on the forward strand.
AACAGTGGCTGACACTTATGGGGTGGATGTAGTGCGCTGCTACTTAATGTTTATGGGACCATTTGATGGAACGATGGCCTGGGATGAAAAAACTTTAATGGGAGTCAAACGATTTCTTGATCGTTTCCATGTTTATTTTTCCAGGCAAATTTCGCATACTAAAACTAACTCTGATAGCAAAGATGATACTAACCTGATAATCCAACGGACTATTAAAGGGGTAACTGAGGATGTAGAAAACTTTAGATATAATACGGCGCTGGCTAAAATGATGGAAATGTTAAATAAGTTGTCGGCGAGCGGTTTTCAGTTGTCGATTGAGAACGTAAAAGTGGGGTTACAACTATTAGCACCATTTGCTCCTTATATAACTGAGGATTTATATCAGCAGGTCAGGTCGGAAGGCGATCCAATGTCGGTACATATTAGCCGGTGGCCAAAGTGGGAGGAAAAATATTTAATGGAGGAAAAAGTAACGATGGCGGTAGCGATAAACGGGAAATTACGGGACCAAATAGTAGTTGAAAGTAAAAAAATAAAAGTTGAAAGTGAGATCATAAAGCAAGCAAAGTCAACTGAGAAAATAAAAAAGTGGCTGGAGAACAAGACTATCATTAAAGAAATATATGTCCCTGGTAAGATGGTAAATCTGGTGGTGGAAGGATAGGATAGAGATAACTTTATAGTAGTATGATGGGTTTGAAGTGAGTGCATTGGATAATGTATACATACCATATCAAGCAGAGTTACATGATGATTGCTAATGGATAGCGATTTTCCCCGGCTGGCGGCTTTATCGTCAAATGTTGGCTGATTTAATTTGTACTAGTTGATAATACATGGAAGATCAGACATGACATGTTACAATGGGAATTATGGTTCAGTTTCATCAAATAGTCTTGGCTAATGGCGGGCAATGTGTGATGGTACCATTGGTGGGTCTAAAGTCGGTAACGATCGAGGTTTTTGTTAAGATAGGGTCAAAATACGAGGCAGCAGGTGAGTACGGAATGAGCCATTTTTTGGAACATATGGCATTTAAGGGGACACTTAAGCGTAAAACAGCAATGGATCTGAATAAGGAGATTGACAGTAAAGGAGCGATTCATAACGCAGGCACGGGGCATGAGTGGACGAGCTATTATATTAAGACGATTAATGAGCAGGTTGATTGGGCGTTAGATGTTTTGAGTGATATTTTGTTACACTCAACTTTTCCGGAAGAGGAGCTTATTAGAGAACGGGGAGTGATTATGGAAGAGATACGAATGTATGAAGATAACCCAACGATGGGTTTGAGTTACAGTTTTATGGAGGCGTTTTTAAAGAGCAATCGTGGTTGTTGGAATATTACCGGTAAGGTTGGGAATATTAAAACTATTGATCGAAATAAGCTGGTTAATTTTCGGAAGGCGTATTTTGACCCAGGACGAATGGTGGTGGTGGTTGCTGGGGGAATTGGCGGCTCAAAGACAGAATTACAACATTTAAGGGGGTTACTAGAAAACTATTTTGGGGGGTGGACTGGTGGCGCTAAAAAATTGCCGACTGTTGAGGTCGATTTTTCAGAAACAAGATTGGTAACTCAAAATAAAGCGATGGAGCAGGCACATTTTTGTTTGGGTTGGCCAGGGGTGTCATTAAAGGATGAGCGATGCTATGTAGAGAAATTGGTAGAAACTATCATTTTGGGAAATTCGTCATCGAAGCTATGGAATGCAATCAGGGAGGAGGCGGGGTTGGCTTATTATTTATTTCCAATAACTGAGTATTTTGAAGAAATGGGTTTAATGGGAATGCAAGTCGGGGTAGCTTTGGATAGGGTTGATGAGGCAATTGAGGTGGCTAAAAAGGAGCTTGGAAGGCTTAAGACCACAATAACTCAAACTGACCTTGACCGGTCGAAAGACTATTTGATTGGGAAGTTGACTTTATCGATGGATCAAAGTGATTTTTGGTCTGATCTAATTGGACAACGGATGCTGCTGTTTGGGGAGACGATTAACATAGAAGACTTGGTTGAATTTTATAAAAAGGTTGATTTAAGGCAAATACTAACCTTTGTGTCTGATTTTGTGGTGCCGGAACGCTTCCGATTGTTAACCCTTAAACGATAAATCGAGAGTATTTTTGGCTTTTTAAAAGCTAAAATGAGTTTTATCAAAGAATATTTTTATTGCTACTTATAAAATAGTGTATTTTTGTCTTATTTTAACGTCATAATTTATATCTTAAGTTAAGTATTCATAAGTGGATAAGTTAGTTAATACGTAAATGTGGATAATTTTAAAGAGATATTTTGGCTTTAATTTTGGTGGTGTTTTGATATCTTTTGATTAGCTAATTTTTTGCTAGTATTTTTTATTATAGGGTTATAAATGGCTCTATTTAAGGCAATCAAAGACTGCTGTTATAGCTTGGCTATAACAATTGACAAAAATATAGCTAAAATTATGTCTGCGGTTATATTGATTCTATTTACCTATATTTGATATATATTAATAGTATGTAAATTTATACTAAATGCGGTTATTATTATTGCGGAGATGTTATAAGCTATAGCGGTTAATATATCTATTTAGCTTTGAATAGTACGGTAATAGCTATAGGATATTGTTTTGAGATGTTTTAGAAGGCCAAAAAAGTAAGTGTTAGACCTTGATTGTGTCCCCACCAAGAATTGAACTTGGATTTGGCGCTTAGGAGGCACCCGTTCTATCCGTTGAACTATAGGGACTGAGTCGGGGTTACAGGATTCGAACCTGCAGCCTCAGCGTCCCGAACGCTGCGCGCTAGCCAATTGCGCCAAACCCCGCTTGTGCTTAAGCTATGACGAGTTTTCTCGCTTTGGGAGCTTTAAGCTGACTTATTATAGCAATTCAAAAATAAATTACGGTATTTGATATATAAGGTATTATTGTGAAAGTTATTGGTATAGTTATTTTGATGCTATTTTTGAATGTACCATTTTTTAAGCTTTGAAGAGGCGATGACTTTTCTGTATTGGTCGATGTTTCTTATAAATATACTTTAACGGATGGCTAGCAGAGTTATGTTTTTATTGCTGATTAGCTTGGAGGTTTTATTGCCTACTTGACGCCGAAGGTAAGTGATTCTAGACTGAATACATGATAACTGATGGAGATAGAAATGTGCGAACTTTAATTGTCAGTTTTGTTATCGCAATTATGGCATTGATTCCTTTGAGATTTTATGAAATTGCACAAGATACTGGAGTTAGTTCTATGAATGTGTCGACGGTACAGGTTTTGGGGGCATCTACTGTTGAGGATCAATTAAAGGTTGTAGTACCAACACCAACGGTTTCGCCGGTATTGGAAGCTCCGTGGGATGTGATTGATGGACAGATCGGTCGCTAAAGTAAATATTTTTTGGTACTCACGCCCTTCGGATGATTCCGTGCCAAAAAATATTTACTTTGCTCGAAGCTATTTAATAGTAATGGCGTAGATGTTGAGTGGGGCTCCGGGATAGGCAGAGGTTAAAGTCAGAAGTTGGTTACCGTCGGTTGTTGAGGCAACTATAGTGGGGTCAAAGGTGCCTCCGAAGAGCTTTTGTTTGTTAGTGCCGTCGTATTCAATGGCCATTATTTCGTTATTTTGTACAAAAATGAGATCGTTGGCATTTGGTAACCAGCTAATATTTGTCATCTGAGCCGGAGAGCCAATGATAAAATTGGTATCATCTTTAATATCGTAGACGTAGTAGTTATTTTTTTTGATAAGCCGTTCTTGTTTCTGGGTGCTTTGGGCAGGTGGAGGGCTGATAATGTCAGTCTTGAGTTGACCATCGGCGGTGGCGAGATAAAATACTAGGTCATAGCCGGGAGAATTTGACAACAGGAGGTCTTGGGCTGAAGCGGTACTAACAAAAGGGACCAGTTCTTTGGGAACGTGAGCAAGGCGGGTAGCAATAAGATCACTTTTTTGTTTGTCCCATTCCTCGAAAATAATGGGTAATTGTGCCGTAATATCATAGAATTGTTTTGAATTTACAGGTTGATTGAGGTCGATTAAGTAGTGGGTATTGGTGGCTTTAAAGGTGGCCAGAACTTGTTGACTATTGGGTGAAAATTGGTATTGGGCTTTTGACCAGTCAATGCCATTAACGTTTTGACTTAATTGTTGGGGACTATTTTTAATTAAAGGAAGGGCATTATTGTTATTTTCGTAAAGATATAAACCGTCATCACGAGTGGCTGAGGCGGTGGCGACGGCATAGATTATTTTTGAATTATCAGGACTAACGACCGGGTTAATGGCACCGCTAAGTGAAATTGGTCTGAGATCAGGCACAGAACGGAAAAGGTCGGCATCTGTTTGGTAGACAGTTTCGTTTTTGACTTTAATGGTTTTTTCCCAGGGAAGATAACCGTCTTTGGCGATGCGGATATCATAATCTCCGGGAGGAAGATTAATGGTGTCGTCGGTGGCAGTGAAAAGACGACTATTAATATAGACAGAGGCTGACTTAGGTTTGGAGGTAGCTGAGATTAAACCGGTGGGGCTTAGGATTGGGCCATTTTTAAAATTTAGCTGGTAACCTCTGGCAATTAGGGAAATTACGATGGTTCCGGAAATGACGATACCGGCGACAGCAATCATTATTAAGAAACTTTTTTTGGAAGAGTTGGTTGCCATGGTTTTATTATAGTTAAAATGAGTGTTAAGTGATGATTTTAATTAAATTGTGTTCGGGTGGGATTATACTACAAATTGGTTAATAATGGCTGGAAATACGTTA
>JAKAFM010000014.1 GCA_021817905.1 bacterium
TAACCTTTGGCTGAATTGTCCCAGGCGATCATAGTGTAGTCACCAGAAACACCTTCACTGGTTCCGGTGTAATTGAAAGCTTTGTCCCGAACGTCATAAGAGACGCTGCCATCTATACCATCAGAAATTCCTCCAAGATTCCAGACATGATGAGAAACATCAGTATCGGAGAGGTATTTATTTTCTAAGGCTAAGGTGTTGGTTAGCTGCTGGGCATCGAAGGTCATATCGAAAGTCAGTTTTTCTCCTTGATATTTATTATCAAGTGTCCCCTCTTGTGAGGGCATATGGTAACTTTGCATTACTTTCATCGACCAACCTGAAGGAACCATTCCCAGATAGACCTTTCCCAGGTCGCTTAATTTTTTAGCATCGGAATCGAGGTAAATTGTTTCCCACCAAACTAATTTGGCAGTCTGCGGGTCACCGTTATACAGTTCAACCCGAAGATCATAATTTATACGGCTGGCCAAGTCGGTTGGCAGCGTGCCGCCGGTACAGGTTTTTCCATCCCAGGTTCCGTCAATCTCGACGCATTTTGGCTCACTTTGAAGAACTTCAGACTCAACAAACAGCCCGGCACTTTTATAAAGATTTAAAGGATTGGTACCAACATTACTAACAATTTCATTGATGTATCCGTGCTGACTTGGTTTAAGGTCGACAAGACTATAACCGACACCGACAGTAGCCGCATTGTTACCATCAACAGCAATATCGACAGTACCGGTAGAGACTGAATTACCAAGAACTTTTTCCTGATCGGTAAACCAGGCTCCTGATTTGGCCATCACCCCACCTAGACTGGTTAGAAGTACCAGGATTAAGATGCTTTTTATTATCTTAGTCATTCTTATATCTTCACCCCCTTTTTTGGAAAACTAATAAAAATGTGGAGATAGATTAGGTAATAACGTTATGGCGGGCCAAAAAAAAACTCCCAAATGGGAGTTTTTCTAATACAAAAATCGGCTTTCTATTCGAACTCTTTTGGTAATAACAATCACCAAAGTTCATTACTATATGCTAGTTCTTTTTTTTTAAACTTGTCAATATATCAAGTATATTTTTTACCGCATATATTCCGTATACGCCAGTTTCAGAAATGGTGACGCTATTAACTCTCAAACTATTAGCCCTTGACGGGACTAGTAGGCAGTCCAGCCGGAATCCGCAGTTATGACGGTGCCGTTAACAAAGCTGGCTTCATCTGAGGCAAGAAATAAGGCAACGGCAGCAATTTCCATGGGTTCACCCATTCGGGGATTGCTGCTGGCACCGGCTGTGGCCCGCTCCATACCGAATTTGTTGGGATTATCAATAGTTTTGCCAATATTGGTATTGACGCCACCGGGAGCAATAGCATTACAACGAATACCAGAAAGAGCATATTGGAAACCAATATTTCTGGTTAGGCCAACAATAGCGTGTTTGGAAGCGGTGTAGGCGGCTCCAGCCCGGGAACCATATAAACCACCGATAGATGCGGTGTTGATAATAACCCCTTTCTTTTGGGCAAGAAATAGTGGCATGGCTTTTCTGATGGTTCGCATCGGACCAGTGACATTGACAGCTATAACTTTATCCCAAAGTTCATCTGTAAGTTCTGCGACAGGGACGAAATTGTCCATAATGCCGGCGTTATTGACAAGAATGTCGAGAGATCCGTAGGTTTTGACGGCAGTATCGATTACCTTATCAACATCGGCCTGGAGAGCAACGTTGGTGGCAACGGCAATTGCGGTCCCTTGCTTGCCGGTAATTTCGGCAACGACGGCTTGGGCAGAGTCTTGGTTTATATCGGCGACAACGACTTTAGCACCCTCCTGGGCATAAAGAATAGCGATAGCCTTGCCAATTCCGCTGCCAGCACCGGTAACAATAGCAACTTTATTTTCTAGTTTCATAGATGATTTTTTTCCTTAAATAGCTAAATGTTTCTTGTTTAAATTTAGCACATTAGAAACTTTAAGGTTAGTTTTGGTAACTATAAAACAAAACAACCCACCGAATGGTGGGTTGTTTGACTATTTTTTTTCGATTACAGATTTGTCCAACTGTCATTTAAACCAAAACCTGGAGCTCCATCTTTGCTTAGTAATCCTGTAGATCCTCCGGCTGGGTCATTTAATACTTCTTGAATGATAGTATATTCTCCCCATAATGGACTTTTTGGACCAGTCCAAGCTATTTTGACAAAATCGGTATAATGTTGGAGGACATTATTTCCGTCTAGATAGCTTCCATTAAGCTGATTTGTTAGCCAGCCCATACTTGTCCCATTGACAATACCATCTACTAACCCTCGGTCGAGTTTTCCATCATGGTTGCAATCAACATTGGCTAACCATGAATCACTCCATTTCATAATTAGTTTGTCACCAGAGGTAACTGGGATTGCTGGACGCGAGAAATTGTCATAATAGCCATTGAACATGTGGGCCTGATAGTTATATCCCCATTTATCGTAACCAGCCGTGATAACATTTCCAGCACTATCGGTGATAGTACCATCACTGATGGTTGCACACGTTGTTTGAGCAGCGAAAGCAGATGTCGCAAAAGCACTAAGCATTAAAGCGCCAGTGGCGGCTCCAATTATTATTTTTTTAATATTCATCCTTTTTCCTCTTTTGTTAAATAAATAAATAAATAAAATAATGTCTATCTATTTATTTATAGGCTTATTTAGACCAGTTGTCAAACCAACATCCTAAGGTCTACTGTTTTTTATGGTACCATCGAGTGCGTATTTATCTATTTTTATTCTATGAAAATAATTGTCATTGCGGAAACTACGGTGTTAGCTATTTTGTTCATTTTAGGAATTTATGGTTACGTTCGATATTGGAACATAGCTACTGTAAACGGAACTCCTATTAGCCGACTTGATTATATAAAAGCAATGGAAAGTCAGGGTGGGAAGCAAACATTGGATTCGATGATTAACACAACCTTGGTGCTTAATGAAGGTGAGGCTAAAGGCGTTAAAACTGATCAGAAAGCGATTGATGGCGAAATTGCCAAAATTGAAACTCAACTTAAGTCTCAAAATGAAACTTTAGATTCGGCCCTCAAAGCCAACGGGATGGTAATGGCAGATCTTGTTAATCAGATCAAGATTAAACTTATCGAAACGGCGCTGGCAACACCAAAAACAACGATTACTCAAGAGCAAATTGATGCCTTCTTGACTGCAAATAAGGCAATGTTGCCGGCCGGTAAAACTAATGAGGAACTTCAGGCATTGGCAAAAGATCAATTGTTAACTGAGGCTGAAAAAACAGCGGCAACCGATTGGCTGACTAATCTTCGCAAGAGTGCCAAAATTATATATCGTTAGTTTAAGCTTTATATTTTAAGGCAACGCTAATTTCCTTACCTATAGCAATGTTGATGTTTTCGGCTTTGGTGGTGCCTTGAAGATCAAAGAGATAGGGGGTTATGTCGGCCATTTTGAGGGCCGGGTGAAAAATCTGAAGATTGCTTACCTCTTTGGCAAGGCTCATACCATCGTGACTTTTTTGGGTCCTGACAAGATTAATAATATTAATTATTTCACTGACAACGGAATCGGTTTTTTCAAGACTCATTGTAATATTCTTACTATCTTCGGACGGCCAGGAACTGAGGTGAATACTTAATGGTGCTGATGGCAGGGTGTTTATGTAATAACTTTGATATATATCTTCGGTAATATGGGGAATAAAAGGAGAGGCAATTTTTAAAATGTTTAGTAAACTATAAAAAAGAGCTGTTTGGGCGGAACGTTTTTTGGGATCATTAGACTCGAGATTATAGATTCTTTTTTTAATTATTTCTAAATAGTTATCGCAAAAAATGCTCCAGAAAAAATTTTCAAAAATCGCCTTCGAGTGACTGTAATCATATTTTTCTAAATACGTACTCATTTTGTTGGCGATATCAAACGATTTGGCCAGTAGCCAACTATCGATGGGTAATAATTCTTCATATTTTAAACTGGGATTATGGTAATCCTGGAGAGCCATAAAACAAAAGTTGGAAGCATTGAATAGTTTGTTGATTAATTTTTTACCATTTTCAATTTCGTTGTCATCGTAATAGGCATCTAGACCCAACGAGGCACCACACATGGCGTAACGAATAGCGTCGGCTGAATGAAGACTGATTTGATCTTCCGGGCGGAGCTGTCCCCCACCAGTCCGTTTACTAATTTTTTCGCCTTTTCTTAAAAGAATATGGCCGGAGATAGCAATATCTTGCCAAGGAATGGATTGATATTTAAAATAAGCCAGAACTATCGTGTAAAACGTCCAGGTTCTAATAATATCGTGTGCCTGAGGGCGCAGTGACATGGGAATAGTAATCTTTCCCTTGGTCAATGGTTGATTTAGTTTAACGTTTAACTCCGGACTATTACCTGAAGTAAACCAGGTATCAAGAACCAGATTTTCGCCTTTTAATCCGAGGGCATTACATTTTGGACAGACTTTGTCTATTTTGAAGGTTAAAGGATCGAGAGGAAGCTGTTGTTTTTCGGGAAGGATAATTTCTCCACATTCTTGACAGTAATAAACAGGAATAGGAATGCCATAAAAACGATCGCGAGAGATGCACCAATCCCATTTTAAATTCTCAACCCAGGAATTATATCGTTGCTTCATGGACTGGGGGTGCCACTTTATTTTATTACCCAAAGTAAGTAGTTCTTTTTTAAATTCTAAAACTTTGACGAACCATTGGTCGGTGTTGACAATTTCAATGGGAGTGCCACATCTTTCATGACAACCGACATCGTGGGTAATGGGGACTTCTTTGGAAATTAACTTTTTTTCTCGTAACCAGGCAACACAACTCTTTCGGCCTTCAGTAATTGTTTTGCCAACTAGGGCTTCCAAACCACAGTCAGCAATGAAACGGCCATGTTTGTCGATGATAATTTTTTCCTCTAAATTAAATTTGTTTTTCCATTCTAAATCGGTCTCATCGCCATAGGTGCAACACATAACGATTCCTGTTCCCTTGTCTATTTTTGCCTTATCATCAGCATATACTTTGACTTTGTGGCCCAACGGAGTTGTTACCTCTTTGCCGATAAGGTGGGCATAGCGTTTGTCTTGAGGGTTAACGATCATACCAACACAAGCGGGAAGTAATTCCGGACGAGTAGTAGCAACTATGAGTTGGTTATTCTGGGCATCCTTAAAGGGGATGTCGTAGAACACACTTTCTTTTGGGGTATCTTCGACTTCGGCCTGGGCGACTGATGTCTGACAATTCCAACACCAAAGTGATGGGGATTTTTTCCGATAAATGTATCCGCGCTGATATAAGTCGATGAAATTTTCTTGGGTTAATTTTCGAACCGATGGGGAAATAGTCGAATACTCCAACTTCCAATCAACACTAAAGCCAAGAGATTGCCATAAATCACGATATTTTTTGTGATATTCGCCAACAACAGCAAGACATTTACTAATAAAGTCTTCCCGATCCATTTCTGAACCCTTAATGCCGAGTTCTTGTTCAACCAACTTTTCAGTTGGAAGTCCATTATCGTCCATACCAAAGGGATAATAGACATTATTACCGGCCATTCTTTTGTAACGGGCAATAATTTCTGTTTGCGTATAAGAAAAGACATGGCCAAGGTGTAATTTTCCGGATACGGTGGGGGGCGGAGTGTCGATAGAGAAAATAGGTTTATTTGAATCTGGATCAAATTGATAGGTATGGTTATCGCGCCAAAAATCCTGCCATTTTTTTTCGGAAACCTTAAAATCGTATTTGGCCATGTATAGACCTTATTTTAGGCTTAAACAACTGTTTTGTCTATAAGACTAATTGGCAGAGAATAAATTCAAAATGGTGTCAATAACGTTGCTGGCTAGTTTTTGTTGGTTAATGGCTCCAGTACTATCATTGAGGCTTAATTTGACGTTCGTTTGAAGAGGAAATATGCCAAAAAGTTTTTGTATTTTTATGGCGTTGACGGTGTATTCAAGACTATTACCAGATTGACCAACTTCTAAAGTGTCAGATTGAACAGAGACACCAAGGTCCAAAAACTTTTGCATTGCCTGGTCGGGTAAATGAACTAATTCAACCTTGTTCCCCTGACTATCAGTTACGCCGATATTATTGTTTTTAACATTTAGTTCAATTTGGCTACTGTTTATTTTGGCTTTGACATTTCGAGATTCTAGCTGCATTTCAATAGTACCGTTGTTACTAACTTCACTTTGAAGCTGGACTTTTTCGTTGGCACGACTGGCGCGATCTTTTAGGACAGCATCGCTGCTCTCAGTCTGAGTGGTGCCATTGTCTCCTGATTCTGACTGGCTACTGGGGGTAGCGTCGGGTGAAGCGGAAAATTCTAGATTTACCTTTTCTGGATTTAACTCTTGCTGGATCTTGTCCCCTTTTTTTAATTCAACTTGAGTTTTGTTGCCTTCATTTTTTATTTCAATCTTTTCCGGATTTTCAATCTTTGGAGTTTCCTTAACATCGACTTTTTCCGGCTTGGGTGCTTCGGGACTATTTTCTGGTTTACTACTATCCGGACTGTCTTGACCGTCGGATTGATTTTGGTCACCAAGAACTGTAGGGTATGAATATTTAACTTGGCCTTTTTTACTGACATCTATACCCAAGTTGTAGGCTGAGACAGTAGTGGTTGAAACTAAAAATAAAACTACTAACCAGATAATGACTTGGTTTTGTTTATTCATGTTTAAACTTTACCACCAAATAACTTGTAAGGCAAAACTAGACCCGAAGCTCGCCACGGAATCCCCGGCCAGCGTAGTAAGATTCGGCGCCGTTGTGATAGACAAATACATGATCAAAGCGGTAGTCGGCAAAGATAGCGCCACCGAGTTTTCTAATATTAGCGGGAGTTTTTAACCAACTCTGCGACTTGGCATCGAAAGCTCCAAGCTTCTGTAATGCTTTGTATTGTTCTTCGGTTAAAAGCTCAACGCCCATAGCGGCAGCCATACCGATGGCGCTATTTTTTGGCTTAAACGCTTTCCTTGCCTCCAAGGCTTCGTGGTCATAACAGACACTTCTGCGGCCTTTGGGACTTTCCGCTGAACAATCATAAAAAATGTATTCACCTGTCTTTTTATCAAAACCAACTACGTCCGGTTCACCGCCAGTTTTTTCCATTTCATTGAGTGACCAGAGTTTTTCGGTGTTATTTTCCAACCGTGAATATACTTTGGCCCAATCAAGGTCCTTGTGGCGGCTGGGATTTTTTTCAAAACGATCTTTTAGTGTCTTAAGTAATGTTTCTTTATTACTAATATTTTTATTCATACTGTGTATTTTAGCCCTGCTGGGGTACTATTTTTTATTTTGATTCTTCTGTTTGGAAAAAATTGGCAAATCAATACATGACCAAATAGGTCATAAATCAGGGATGAAGTAGAAAACGAACGCTATTTAATTGCAAAAATTAGGTTTCAGAATTGTGTCCGGAAAACCGTATGTTGTTCGCATTTTGGGGCAATCGACATTACCGTTGCCGTCCCAAACTACATTCCAACCATTACTTAAAACGGCTAACCACATACCGCCCTCCCCAGGTCCACCTTGTCCAAACAAAACACTTCCGGAAGCGAATCCCTGCACTTCTTTTAATACAGTAACGTGCACTTCAGAAATAGGTTTTTGATATTTTTTGGCCAAAAAAGCAGTAATTTTTGACTGGGTATTTTGTTGATACGGAGTTGGAGAAGATTGTTTTTGGCTTGTTGAAGGATATGGTGGGTAATTAACTGTTGTTATAGGATTGAGTGATTGGTTGTATTTATAACCAATATAAAAACCAGTAAAGGGCAAACCAACAAAAAGAATCATGGCTAAGACTTTTGATAAAGGTGTGACTGTTGTCCAGGATTTTGGTAGTTTCATATCATCAGTATTTCACAAACTAAAAGAAAAACAATAATCTCAGATTTTCGTCAAATTATGTTTTTCTCTGTTTGATAATATGCTGCCAAAAATAAATAATGCCGAGTACCAAGAAAACGATAACTAATACGGGAATCACTAAGGCTAAAATGCCAAAAGCACCAGCATAATTTGCAAAACCATAATTCATCATGGGAAAAGTTCTATTTGGCTGAAGCTGATTACCGGAATTCCAGTTGCCCATCATCCCGCCAATAAACGAAGGGGTGTTTGAGGGAACCGGGGCATTGGCAAGGCAACCGCTGCCTCTTTGTCCCCAAATAATATGCATTTGAGTATCGCCACCGTCTCCCATCATGGCCTGGATCCTCTGGTCCCAATAGACGTGACTTTGGGTGTCGCCGGCCGCCTGACCCATATAATATTCACCTAATTTTTCATAGTCATCGTTAGTAAGATTTTGACAGGTAATGGTTTTATTTTGAAGATTTTGGTAAATCTTTTGTCCGGCGTCCTGCATGTTCTGTTCCTCCTGTAGTTCACTGGCAGAAGGCGTGGCTTGTCCCTGATACCCCCACATCATCCCCTGGGCTAAAATTGTTGATGGTGTAATTAGTAGGAGACCGATAATTATGAGGAAAGGAAATATATTTTTTAGGTTCATACTACAAGTGTAGTTGTTTTAGAGCATCGTGTCAAATATATAAGCGCTTTGAAGACGGAATGATTTAGAATTTTTCTAAATTAATTTAATGAAATCTTCTTTGTCAAAATAGTGAATTTCATCCTGAAATCGATTAGGCCAAAAATCAAGTTGTTCTTCGGGAATTGTAAGCGTTCTGCCATATTTAATTATCGAATCCCAGGATGATTTATTTGGTTGCGCTTTGATTACTTTTTCCTTAAAGACAACAATTATCTCTTCGTCGTTATAAAGATGGGCATAAAAAGGTTGGCTCGATTTAAGGTTATTTTGAATACCTTTTATACTTTCTTCCAGTTTATTATCATCTATTTCAATGCCAAAAAGTGTCCAAGGATTGGTTTTACTTTTTCTTTTGGCAAATATTTTAAATTGATTAATAAACTTAGGATCATTAAATTCCAAATCCAAGACAATTCCGTGCCATTTAAGTTGTTTCATAGATTATTTTACCAACATCTAGATCTACTCGTTGTTCTGTCACAGACTGTACGTTTATATTAAGTATCCATACATTAGGTTTTAGATACTTCCCAGAGTATGCAAACTTAAGGACTGATTGGTCTCAGTTACAGAAGCAACTATGGCTGGTTGAAACCTTTTATTATTAACCACACTCCTAATACCAATTCTTGCAAAGCGAGCGGAATTGCTAAGAAAACTATTTTTCCTGAGGGTCCTGAAATTCTTTCGCCGAATGTAATCACTAGAGTCATCGATAATAATAATACTAGTCCAACCAATCCCCAAATAGATAGCCAACGAGGGACTATTCTTGATTTATACATCACATTAAGATGTGAGGTATTTTGGAGAAACGAAACAAAGATGGATAGGAATTAAGAAATTATAATTATTAAAACATAATGAAACTGATAAAACCATTTTATTGACACTTAAAAAACTTCTCTGTATTGTAACGTATGGAAGAGAAACAAAATGCCTCACAAGTAGTTCCTCAATCTCTTGAAACTAATAGTAAAAAATCAAAAAAGAGATATTTCATTTTTTCTGGGATCATTTTCGTCACTATTCTTTTGGTGGCTGTCATAGGGATGATATTAAAATCCCAAGGAATGCATTATAACCTTATCCCCGGAAATCGACAGAGCTTTGGTCAAAGAGTGAATGATCCTATTGCGCAAGTATTGGGATGCACTTCGCAACAAAGTTGCATGGAGCTTTGCAGTAAGCCAGAAAATCAGTCTAAATGTCAGCAACTTTTCCAGCAATATGGACAAACAGATAATCAAAGTGGGCCGAATGGACAGCCAAATGTCGATTTTGCCATGGCAGGCAATAATGGCAATACTACAACTGCCGCTTTACCAGATTGCCAAAGTAATGCTCTTTTTGATCACTTACCAACCGATGCGACTGCTTTTGTGGGAGTCGAACCACTGGGACACATGAACGGGCAACATGTTTTACCTGACCAAGCAGATCATGTGTATATCAATATGTTTCCTGGATCTCCATCTGGTACAAGCCAACTAACAAATGTCTATGCCCCTGGAGATGTAACTTTGCTACAAGTCGTAAAAAGATTAGGCTATACCAATGGCTCTGATAAAGGGTTGTCTGATTATTTGCTTGAATTTTCTCCTTGCAAAAGCGTGATTTTTGCTTATGACCATATCAGAAATCTTAATAGTAAAATCCTTAGCTCACTTTCCAGTCAACCATCTTCTTGTCAGCAAGGGTCGCTGGTTACAATTTGTACTTATCAAAATTTATCTATACCGCTGCAAAGTGGTGAAAAAATCGGCACTGCCGGAGGGTCGGATATTCAAGCCCAATCCTTTGATTTCGCAGGTGCAGATATCCGGACAAAACCACTTCAATTTATTAACACAAGTCCTTCTGTACAAACAGGTGTAACAGGCAGCAGTTATAAATATGCCATCTGTCCACTTGATTACTTTACTCCGACCCTCAAAAATATGCTTTATAGCAAACTCGCTATAAAAAATGCTGGAGCCAACGGTATTCCAGCTTGTGGAACGACTATGCAGGACAAAGCGGGTACTCTCCAAGGCAATTGGTATCATCAAGGAGCAACGCAGCAGTTCCAAGGTCTTTATATTCAAGGCACACTTGCTTTCGTCCACTCTAATCTTGACCCAACCAAAGGAGAAATAACCGCAGGTACAGATCTTTTACCAAGTACTGACTTTGGCGCTCAGATGATTTTTACCCCACAAGATAACGGTTACATTAACCGAGAACCAAGTCAAATTACCCCAGATGGACATGTCTATTGTTTTGACGGATTGGAAGGACCTGGCGGACATGGCAACGAAGGACACGTTAATATGCAACTAACAGATACTTCAACAATGAAGATAAATTATGGCAAGGGTGCGTGCTCTACAAATCCTGTTTTAATGAATCCACTTACATACGTACGGTAAACAATTATTTAAAGGGTATAATAATTTGTTTCTGGGTTACCTCCAGTGGTCGCTAATCTATCTTTGATCGAGGAGTGGACGATATTAGAATCTATTTTTCTTCATAAATTTTTTTCAGGGCTTCGATGTCAATTTTATGCATACCCATAAAGAGTTTTATACCTGCTTCTGATTTTATCAACTTTTCAATATTTTCCGGAATGATCTGCCAAGAAACCCCAAATTTATCTTTACACCATCCACATTGTTCAGACTCCTTCACTGCAGAGAGCTTTTCCCAGTAACGATCAATTTCTGCCTGATCTTTGCAAAAAACCTGAAACGAAATAGCTTCATTTAACTTAAATAATGGCCCGCCATTTAAGGCTGTGTAGGGTTGACCATTTAGTTCAAAATTTACTAACATCACTGAACCAATCGGTTTATCAGATGGCGTTTCAGAAATATAGGGAACTGTCTCAATGATTTTAGAATCAGGGAAGAGAGAGACATAATACTTAGCAGCCTCTTCGGCTTCATTGTTAAACCAAAGACATGGAGTGATTGTTTTCATAATTCAGATTATTATTTCAAGTAAAGATATATCAGTCAATTATTAAGTCGGTACCTCTACCCAAATATTATCTGAACGAGGAGACAGAGTGACGCTGGTTCCAAATTTATTAACGTATATCTTCATTAATTAGTAGATGGCTTTTTATGGTTAAGTAGTTATATTTTTTTCCGCTGTATTTAGGTTGCTCGATGAGTGGAATGATTTTAGAGTTATATTAACAGTTTTTTAACCATCTGTAAGGTTGAAACATATTCTTCTTTCCAACCAATAATCGAATAAATACCTAGTGTATTTAAGCCGATAAATAACTTATGACATAATATTCGTTCTTGATAGAAAGGAATAGTTAAATTATTTTTGAGAAAGTGAATTTCGTATGCTTTTTTAAAATCAGTCTTATTGATCCAGAAATCCAGCCAGGCAATATCAAAAAGAAAATCACCATAGCCAAATTCGTTCCAATCGATGACCCCAGTAACAGTATTATTATTCACTAATATATTGCCAATACCGAAATCACCATGAATAAGGTAATTTTTCTTGGGTATAAATTGAACCAATTCTTTTATTTTGATAAACAATTTATTGATAATTTCTTTGTCTACAAATGGTATTTGTATAACTTCATCCCAGGAATAAAAAGTACCATCATCTTTAGTAACAACCGTGTTATCTTTAAGAATCCACTTTTCCCAGCTATCATATTTGGCCGCCCCATTGGTGTCTGCCACCCCATACTTAGATTGATCAGAAATTGGAACCGAGTGAATTATTTCGGCTTTGCTAAGAATATCCTCTACTAAGACAGGAGATAATTCTTTACCATCATCGGATAATGAACTACCATAACAAAATTCGGAAATAGAATAATAATTATTTTTATACGGTCCAATTTTTAATATTTTTGGAATTGGTATAAATTTAGAAAAATGTTCATAAGCATACTTGTCTTTTTTAAATCCTTCATCATGATTATTTATTCTTAAAATATATTTGCTTCCATTTGAAAAAAATGAATAGGCCTTCGATCTTTCACCACCATTGATAATTTCAATATGTGAAACACTATCGTTAAGATTAGTTTTAAGAAATATTTCAATTTCACCCAAATCAATTTGTTGCGATTTAGACATATGTGAATCATAGCAAAAGTTCTAATATCCACGACGGATATAAAAAAAATGACTACGGGGGTGGTCTTTTTTTTGATGCTCCACTATCTAGTGAGTACTATAACTACTGGATGGATACGGAATTATCTATTTGGATAAATTCTGTACTCAACTTCATCAAGTACTTTGCCTGATAAGTTTGTTTTCTGATATTCAGCCTCAACAACCCCACCTAAAGATTCCGCTATTTTACGACTAGCGATATTCCTCTTGTCGACTGGGTAGGTTAAGTATTTGTGTTTAATATTTTCGTCAGCATATTTTTTTAATCCAGCAATAGCTTCCCGACCATACTTATGGCCATGAGCATCTTTTTTAAGCCAAATTCCAAGTTCCGGTGTTTCACTATAAATCTTATGCAGACCCGCAACACCCAGAAATTCATCACTGGACTGATCAAGAATTACTACTACTAGCTCTTCGCCTTTGGAAATATTTTCTTGGGATTCTTTGATAAAGCTAATTGTATCGTCTATTGTAGATGGCGGTTTAGGATACATATATTCGGTAATTTCGGCAGTAAATTCATGAAATATATCCTCAACGAAATCAATTGACACAGGTACTAATTTGAGTCTTTCGGTTTGGATAGTGACGCTTGATAGATTGGACATAAATTATTATATCTAAGAAGCTGTTCTTATACATTCCTAATTTGGATATGACTATCAGTATGTATTCACTATATTTATTAGCTCTGACGGATAGAAGGTGTTAGAACCTATTTTATTGGTCTGTAGTAAAGAAGAACATTGCTGTTTTTAAAGTTTTTTGTTTTTAAATGTTCCAGCTTCATCTCTTTAACGTTTTGAAGCATTGGCTTACCACTTCCTAAAATTATTGGATTTACCATAAATCTAAATTCATCTATCAAATCAAGGTTTGCAAACGCTTGAACAATTGTTCCACTTCCAAATATCACTATATCTTTTTTTGCTCGCTCTTTTAATATTTTGATTTCTGAGACCTTAATTTCCTTAAAAAGCCTTGTGTTTTTCCAGGTAACATTATCTAGGGTTTTGGAAAATACAATTTTTTCAACATTTTGAATAATTTCGGCAATTTTATGGTCTTCTTTTGAGAATTTTGGATTATTAATAACTTTTGGCCAAAATTCTTCAAATATTTGATATGTTGTTCTTCCAAAAATAATTGTTCCAAAACTACTTGTTTGCTCAATAGCAAATTTATTAAATTCGTCATCTACATTGTGCCAATCAATATCACCGTTTAGTCGTGCAAAAAATCCATCAAGAGATATTAAATTAAATACGATCAGTTTACTCATGGATTAATTGTATCAAAAGGTAATTTGAGGCTAATTTGCTCCCCGCCTCGGACTTCAGTCTAAGACGGACAAGGTGAACCACGGCTTGGCCGGGTTAAAGCCAGGGTGGGAATATATTAAAAAAGCTGACGTACGCCAGCTGTTTTAATATGCTCCCCTTAGCACTCAAGCTTCGAAAGTGGATTTCCAATAATCAATTAACCATCTCTCAGTATTCTATTGTTAATTAAAGGCGAAAAGTGGCCTTTATATCTTTCTTGAAGTTCAAGTAGCTTCCAGTCTTTACCTGTTAACTTCTTTCTACAATTAGCTGAGCCGCAGTTACAATCCCATTTTGAAACATAATATTCGTCGGCTTCCCAAATCGCATAATCAGCAGTAAGTTCTTCGCCTTTTGCAATATCTCGCATAGCAATGAGGGCATAAGCTCCTTGCATATACAGGTTAGGTTCACAAGAGTGGTTTACGAAGTAACCAGAACCTTCACCTCTGTCTTCTACACTAAACAAGTTATCGTCCCATTGCATAACCAACTTACCATCTTCCCCTGCCTTTTTAGCTTCTTTTGCACCGACATAAGTGCCGCCCCATACAACTACTAAATCACCCTTTTTAATCGGTTCTGTTGCAAATAGACCTTTGCCTCCAATTTGCGATTGTTTAATTTCTGCGCTTGGACTAATCCAGTCTTCATCGTCTAAACTCTTATGAATAATTTCAGTTAAATGTTCATTGCGCCAATGTTCAATATCTTCGTGAAGAAATCTCTTAGCCGTTTGACCACGACCCTTCCAAATATCTCTTTCCCATAAATCATTGGGTAGGGTTTCATAAATCTCAACAAGCTTTTTACTCAAATTGCTAAACTCGTCAAATACCTCGTTCCAACTTTTGTCTTTTCTTTCTTCAATGCCACGAGCATTAAACTCGTCCACATCTGGTTCCCAATAGGGTTCTCTGCCTTCTTTAAGAGCTTCCAAACAATCAATATCGTGGACAACCCAATTACTTAAATGGGCAAGAACATCTTTTAGGCTCCATTTGTCAAAAATAGCAACCTTTCTTTTATCAATGGGGTAGATACCTGCAAAATATATTATTTTCTCTCGCAATTTGTTAAATTGGTCTATTTTGTCCTGCATACGATTCCATCAAAGTATAACAAAAGTTCAAAGTCCGACGGAGGGTATACTAAAATCAAGGCTAAATTTTCGTGCTCCCCAGCTCTAAAAACTTTATATCAGCATTTACCAAGATAACTTTGGCATTTTCGAATATGACGGAAATGGAGACGGTGAAAGCAAAGTGGAATGAGATAAAGAAGTTGCAGACTTTAGCAACTTAGTTCATAAATGATTGGTATCATTCCAAGTAATCAGCCTCCATCCAGATGATTCGGAATGTTCAAGCTTTGTAATGCCTGCATTATTGTGTTGAGCACGATGGTAAAAATTCCAATATATTTCCGGGGTCAATTTTTCTTCTAAATTACAATGCAGGACAATCAACGTCATAATAGCCACATGAGTAACACATATTATGTTTTGATTAGAATAATGAGATATTAGAAATTCTTCCATTTTTATTGCTCGCGATAATATTTCGTTGTACGACTCATCGTCTGAATATTTCCAATCGGTACTCGCTTGGTTTTGCTTTGTAATCAGGTTTATATTCTTTGCAAGAGAATCGTCGTATTCTAATCCTTCGATTTCTGAGGGACGTTTTCTTTCTTTGAGTTCATCTATATACTGAATCGAAAGAGATAAAGTCTTGGAAATTATTTCAGCACTTTGTTTTGCACGTAAATAAGGACTGGCACATATCGCATTGATATTCATCTTTTTCAAACGATCGGCTAACTGATGAATTTGAATAATGCCATTTTCAGTCAATGGGTCGTTTTCATCCTGATGAACACGGTTTTCGTTTCCAGATGACTCTCCATGTCTCACCAGATAAAGATTCATACTAATATAATTTTAGCTTTTTATTTGTGATTTCCCAACTTTTGTTAAAGCGGATTGGTATATCTCTTGAGCATTTGCACCCATGGGCATCTGAGGATGATTTTCCATGGCCTTTATTACATCCACCGAATCTGTACCTTGTTCTAATAGCAACATAAAACTATCGATGTCACTTTGTCTCACAGGACGCAATTGGTTTTGAGCAGCATCGGAAATTCTTAAAGCCCAAGTTGCAACAGAATAGGCCAACGACTTAACAAGTATTTTTGATGAATTACCTGCGGAATCGGCTAATTCAGTTTCCGTCAAATCCACCCTAGCCAATCTATTATGTGCAGAGTCGTCTAGTATTACACACATTTCCTCTATGCTTTTAGCACTTAAAACATGTATTTCTAATCGACTTTTTGGACATTCTGGACATTCTACGTTTGCCTGCACATCATATTCGATCCTGTCAGAAGTTAATTTATATAAAGAAAAATCTACATCTGAAACGTGTCGCCGGCTTAGAAGAGCTGGTATTGCTTTCATAGCGGCAGAAGAATCTTGAGTAAACACATTAGAATCAATATCGCTATGAGTTATGCTGTCACTTCTTGTCAATGCCTCAATAGCATAGCTGCCGGAAACAACAAAACATAGTCTCGAATCTTCTGATAAACGACGACGTACATGATTAATAATCGTAATATCTAGATCTTTTTGCTCGACTTTGCTCATTGTGCACCCTTTGGTTTACGTTTCCTGATTGCAACCACATCTTGCAGAGTCTGCCATGTCTGCGTAGCGCATTTATCCCAACTAAATTCTTCAACTCGCCTTCTACCTTTCTCGATCATTTCACTCCTTAGATTCTGGTTTTGGCCAAGAGTATTCATTTTCTCAGTAAAGCTATCTGGATCACAAGGATCAGCGTATACAGCAGCCTCACCACATACTTCCGGAAGCGATGATACATTTGAAGATATTACGGGTACTTCACAGGCCATTGCTTCGAGCGGAGTAAAGCCGAAACCTTCATACATTGAGGCAGTTACATGAATATGTGAATGGCAATAGATGGAAACTAGATCTGACTCGGGTACAGAAGGTAATAGTCGAATATTATTCATTATTCCTATACTTTCGGCGTATTTCACTAGTTCTTGATAGCCGATACGATAGCCTGTAGCATCGTTTGGCCCCACCATCACAAGTCCAACTCCATCATTTATAAGGTTACTGTGAGAATAGGCTTCCACAATCAGTCTTAAATTCTTATGTGGAGCATAGCTTCCTGTAGTTAGAATATATTTTTCTGGTAAATCGTATGTAGACTTTACCCTGTTCCAATTTTCTGGATTTTTATCGGAATGGAAAGTCTCTCTGTTAATCCCCAAGTGAATAGCTTTCACTTTTTTGGGGTCTACTCTTAAGTGATTAATTATTTCCTGACGACTAAACTCTGAATCTGTTATTACCATATCTGCATTAGCAGCAGAAAAGGTTCTACTCCAAAAAAGAAGTCTCTTGGCCAATGAATTAATGTATTTTCCAGCCAGATCAGGTCGAGCGACAGGCAGAACATCATGCATAGTACAAACATAAGCACAGGGTGAATAGAACTGAGAACGATTATGAGGATGCCAAACAACATTGAGTCCTAAGTTTGCTTGTTGGGAAGGATTAGTTATTTGCTCATTTATTATTGTTTTAATAGGGCCGTCTTTATCGGAATATGGTAACGGCATAAAACGGGAATTTTCAAATCCGAAGTTCTCATCCGGGACACTTCCGGGATAGTGTAATAACGTTACATTATTTGAATCACCAATCTTGGCCATCTCCATTAAAAGATTGCGAGTATAAACCGTAATTCCACGATCTTTTTTTCCAGCCTTACCAATATTAATTCCAATGCTTAGCTCGTTATTTTTCATTTTATACATTAACTGATACAGGTAATCCAAGATGTCTAGTAATTAGTTCCCGATATTCATTGATTGCCAAAAAGGGCTCTAGGTCAATAGGTTTGCGTGGAAGATTATTTTGAGTGGTTCCTTTACCATTAGCCTCGGGAGTGTTTAGACAATTCCAATCAATACAACTCAATACATTAGCCATAACAGTCATGGCTTCAGAAAAACTATTAACCACTGTTGTCAGTACTGAAGTGCTATCAACTTGATCGTAATCTTGGATGTAATTCTTTTTCGAGACGACACTTTTGCAAATATCAGCCACTTGATGCCTTAAGGCACATTGAAGTAAAAAGTTAGATGCAGCAATTTTCGAGGTAGGATCTTTTTCTACTATTTTTTTAGCAATTTCATCAGCATTTTCAGGGGAATAGATTATTGATTTTCTGTAAAAAGATTCCAGTTGATTCTCCGCATTCGCTGCTCGAAAGTGACGAATTCGCGCTTGAACATGATCGATTATGTCAATTCTGGCATAATGCATAAACGAGGCATCTGAAACTATTTGTCTTTTGTCTACGGCAATATTGCTGTTCATTCTACTATCAGACGTAATGCCTTGATAACCAAACATTGTTGAAACAATATCTGTGTCGACTAGCAACAAGCTTCCTTTAATTCTTTTTTCCGGTCTATGCGGCCAAGTAAACTCTCGTGCTTGGGGATGTTTATCTGCTTCAAATATACTCATTAGAGTGATCTGTTGCTTGGTTAGCTGGACATCCGCCTGGGATAGAATTTCCGGAGGATAGGCACAATAATTTGCTCCTACTACGGGACAATCACCTTGAGACCACATATGGTCTAATGAATTTGGTAGACGAGATATGTCCGCATCAGTCAAAAATATTCTTTTATAACCTTCTTCTTGAGCTTTGGTGCAGATTGCCTTTTCTGCGGCTACAATCCCTGGTCTCGTCTTAATAAACTCGATATCGGAATTATATTTCGATGTATCGACCATCCAGGCCAGCGGCTGCAAACCCATCGATACTCGAGGGCCGTTTATACCAACAACTATTTTTGCGTCCACACCTAAATTGTTTAGACAAGAATCAACATTGCTAATACACGCCTCCAAGACTTCCAATCCTTCCTGGTCATAAAAGGGAACTCCGACAATAGTTTTGTTCTCAGTATTACCCATAATATTTTGGGCTTATTGTATCATGAAATTGTAAATATGCCTAATGTTATGTATAATTTGCTAAGTGACAGAAATTATTGTTATACATGGCCCTCCAGGGTCAGGAAAGTCGGTTCAATCTGAAAGATTGGCCACAGAAGGGTTACCTAATCGAGCAGTGATGCATGTTTCGGCCGGTAATCGGCTCAGGGGCATACGAACAGGAGAAATAGCTTCAGTATACAGTGATAAAGTCAATCCAGAACCCGGAAAGAGGGTATTGCTTGACCACAGTATTATGACCGGGGTGATCTTCGAGTATATAAACCAGGTGTCTAAAGCTTCTATAGTACTAGTGGACGGGTACCCAAGATTTGTCGAAGCAATCCCCGGTTTTCTTGAGACATCCCGTAGAAATAACCACGAAATTATCGGGTGTGTAAATTTGAACATATCTAGACGTGTCAGTCTTGACAGAGTATTGGGAAGAGGTGGCAGGGAAGGAGAAGTTGGAACTTCGAATTTGACAGAGCTGGCCGAAAAAAGATTCCAAGAACATTTGAACTATACCGTACCTGCAATCGATGCCATGGGGAGAGTTACAAAGGTAGTGAATTTGAATGCTGAAGAGTCAATTGACGAAGTTTGGAGACTGTTTTATCGAGCAATTTTCGAATTGGCGATAACTTAATTGGTAGACTTAGGAGCTATTGTAATAATTACGAGGAATTAGACTAGTTCGTTCTTAATGCTTTCTAGAAAAGTTACTTCCTGAGACACCATTAGTGGCAGGGCTTCATCAATTGTCAGCCAGACAGTCTCCTCTTCCGGAGTGGATTTTGAATCGCCAGTAATTTTCATGAGATAGAGGTGGATGTCTTTGGTTACCCTGGTACCGTCCCGTTCAATTGAGGGTTTGGTGACTATGCCGAGTTTCTTGATTATCTTTATATCCTGGAAACCTGTTTCTTCGGTAAATTCTCTTAGAGCGGCTTCTTCTGGGGTCTCGCCAGCTTCAATATGACCTTTGGGAAAAGTTATTTTACCGACATGAGTAAGTTTAGTAAATAGAATTTTGCCATTTTCTACGACAATGCCTCCAGCAGAGGTTGCTTTTTTCATTGCTTATTATATAACATATTCATATAAGCCGATTCACTAAAGACAGAAGAAGGGGTAATAGTCTTGATTGGCAATGATCTCGTATTGGTGTTTATGGATTAATCTTCAATTTATTTCGATAGTATGGTATTATTTAATCCTGGTTAATAATGAAGATAATAAATTTTCTCCTGCAAAGAGAAAAATACTCAGGTATCTATTACAATGTCGATAAGTAAAGAGTACGAAGATTACTTAGCAGCAAAACACGCAACTTTTGGTGTCAGTATAGATACGGTTAGCGGGGTGGTGAAGGAGGCAACAGGACAAAACATTACTAACTTACATCGTGTGATTGCTGGCGAGATAAACGAGGTTTATGAGGTAAACACTGAGAGTGGTGATTATTTTATGAGAATTTCAAGGCACGGAAAAACAGACTACTCTGGCGAACGCTGGGCTCTTGATATGGCATTAGCGAACGGAGTTGTTGCTCCAAAAATGATAGATATGGGAGAAATTAGCGATGAAGGAACTATCTTGAAATATTGTATTGAAGAAAGAGTACCAGGAGAATCAATGAGTAGCTTAATGGATGAAGAGAGGTTGACCCAAAGCCAAATTGATACTATTGGGTATGAGGCTGGTGTAGCATTGGCAAAGGTACATGAGATAAGAACTCAAGGATTTGGAAAAATTTCTAAAGACGGCAAGGGTACTTATCAGAACTGGAGTGAATACGTCCTAAAATATGCAAATAGGAATAATCAGGATTTGTATGAGAATGCAGCTAAGTGTGGGATTGCGATATGTGAAATAGAGTCGGTAATTGATATATTAAAACAACATCGATCGTTATATGATACCGTCACACCACGGTTAATCCATTGCGATTACAGACCTAAACATTTTATGGTATCTGAAGGCCATCTTTCAGGAGTTGTCGATTTTGGAAGTTGTATGAGTGGAGATCCGGTATGCGACTTTGCTTGGGAGATTTATCATCACAACAGAGATTGGATCAAAACAGGATATCTTTCGGTAGCTAATGTACCTAGCGATTTTGACTTGAGAGTTAACTTGTACCAATTAAGAATTAATATGGATTTAATTAGATTTTATGCAATCGAAAATCACCCAACGGGAATGGTACACGCAAGAAATAAAATGAATGAGTGCCGGGATTATTTTATTAAAAGATAAAAAACAGATTAACCAAGTTATTAAAAGATTCAATTAATTGATTAATATTATTGATAATGATTTAAGTGTACGAAGAATCATAAATCCGTAGAAATTAATAGAAATCCATAGGAATGCTCCCCCGCCTGGACTCGAACCAAGAAC
>JAKAFM010000015.1 GCA_021817905.1 bacterium
TGAGCCAGTATTAGACTTATGTTCCTCATGATGACGACTATTTGTAGTCGTACTCAGTTGAACATTACCTCCGGTTGATGCCCCCGAACTAGTGTTCGAAGTGACAAAAGCGGTGTTGGTAACCTTATTGGTAGTCTTTGAATGAGTATCGGTTGTACAACCACAGCCAACCGCTGCATTCACTACAGTCAGTGAATTACTAGAAGACTCTGCGTCTCCGGTGTAAATAGCTTGGTGACTATTACTGCCAGCAGTTTGAACGTTTCCACCAGTACTTGCACTTGAAGAAGTATTGGTCGTTACGTATGCGGTATTCGTTGTTGTGTTAACCGATGGCATATGCCAGTCCCACATTGCAAACGATGGCGCAACGGTCGCTACCAACAATGCCCCTGCACCAGCCAATGCAGCTACTTTTGATCGTAATAACATAATATTCACCTCCTTAATTTAGTGAATAAACTAATAAAAAACTAACCTGTGGTCATAAATAAATAACCATTGGTTAGTTTGTTATAAGATGAACTTCCATTTCCACACCACCACTTATAGTCTTTAGTCATTTGTCCTAGTCGGTAAAAAACAGGCTCAGAAAAACGCATTGATATACTTCCATTATCGGTCGGGTAGGAGTTTGTGTCAATGTATCAAACGTTTATAATTTACAGTCTATAATAATATCTAAAGTAATTATACGGTAATAGAAAAGAATATACTTATAGTATATGAAAAAAATAATAACCCTTTTAGCATTAGCAGCCCCTATAATTTTTAGTATTTTAGTTTATCGTCAACTTCCCGATATTTTGGTTACACATTGGGGAATAAATGGCACTGCCAACGGCTATAGTCAAAAATTAGTTGGCGTCAGTTTACTCCCGATAATTTCAATTGTGGTCTTTTTAATTGCTCAAATTATCCCTAAAGTTGATCCCAACAAAGTAAATATTGCCAAATTTAAAAATACCTATGACAGTTTTATTGCCGCCATACTTTTGTTTATGGCGTATGTTCACGTCTTAATGTTAAGCTGGAATCTAGGATATAGCTTTGATATTGTTCAATTACTTACTCCTGCACTTTCGATTTTATTTTTAGTAATAAGTAATGTATTAACCAAAGTTAGGCAAAATTGGTTTATTGGCATCCGCACCCCCTGGACCTTGTCTTCTGAAATCGTTTGGAACAAAACTCATGCGCTCGGTGCCAAATTATTTAAAGTTGTGGCTATTATTACGCTTATCGAGGTTATTTTTCCAAAACTTTCATTTTATTTTTTAATGATTCCTATTATCTCAGTTGCGATCTACACAGTTGGATATTCGTATTTTTTATACAGTAAACTTAAAAAATAGCTTAATGTCTTAAGCACTCCCAAGTAAATTATTGACTTACTTAAAAATTTCCATTATCCTGCTCGTAGACCCGAAGATAACCCAAATATGTCTCTCCTTACTTCTCAACCACTTGCTGATCTACTTCGTCCAAAGAGTATTGATGATTTTGTTGGCCAATCACACTTGGTTGGTCTCAATAAGCCACTTCGGTTAGCTATAGAAAGTAAAACGCTATTTTCAATGATTTTTTGGGGCCCTCCGGGTGTTGGTAAAACCACTTTGGCACGAATGTTAGCAAAAGTTACCGGCGCCGAAATCCACGAGCTTTCAGCTGTGTCCGCTGGCAAAGATGACATCAGAAAAATTGTTGGGGATCAAAACATTCCCGGGCTTATCAAAAAAATATTATTTTTAGACGAAATTCATCGTTTCAATAAAGCTCAACAAGACTTTTTGTTACCCTATGTAGAATCGGGTTTATTAACGCTCATTGGTGCCACCACCGAAAATCCTAGCTTCGAAGTTATCGCCCCGTTACTTTCTCGTTGCCGTGTTTTTGTCCTTAATGAATTATCAAATAATGAAATGGAAGAAATTATCTCTCGTGCGGCATTGGCTCTTAAGACCAAAATTACTCCAGTCGCCAAAGATTGGCTCATTTCTATGGCCAATGGTGATGCCCGCCAAGCTATCACTATGATTGATAATGCCTATACTCTTTACAATAGTCTGGCCCTTGAGAAATTAAAGGCTACTCTTCAAAATTCCTATCTTCGTTTTGATAAAAAAGGCGAGGAACACTACAACACCATTTCTGCTTTTATTAAATCTATGAGAGCTTCCAATGTCGATGCTGCTGTTTATTATTTAGCTCGTATGGTCGAAGCCGGGGAGGATCCCAAGTTTATTGCCAGGCGTATGGTAATTTTTGCTTCTGAAGACATTGGCATTGCCAATTCCTCGGCCTTAATGTTAGCCAACCAGGTTTTTCAAGCCGTCACCTTAATTGGTTACCCCGAATGTGCCATAAATCTGGTTCATGGGGTCGTCTATCTGGCCCAGTCTCCCAAAAATCGTAGTGCCTACGATGCCCTTCAGGCCGCCAAATTTGACGTTCAGAAAGAGGGGAATCTTCCCATTCCGCTCAACCTTCGTAATGCTGTTACTAAACTTATGAAAGAAGTAGGTTATGGACAGGGCTACGAAAAATACCCTAATACTGATGATTATCTTCCCACTAAATTAAAGGGTAAAAAATATTTTAAAGCCATTAAAAGTTTAAAAAAATAATGAAATTATTTTTAACTTCCGGCGGTTTTGAACACCAATTATTGATTGATGAACTTCTCAAATTGATTGGTAAGCCATTCTCAGAAACCAGCGTTGCCTTTATACCTACCGCCTCTAATCTAGAAGATGGTGATAAATGGTGGTTGATTAAAGATTTAAAAATGTGTCAAAAGCTTAAATTCAAATCAGTTGATATTATCGATATTTCTGCCATTCCAGAAGTTGTTTGGAAAAAAAGATTATTAGCATCCGACGTTTTAATCTTTGAAGGTGGTAATACCTATCACTTAATGTATTGGATCAATAAATCAGGTTTAAATAAACTATTACCCGGCTTATTAAATACAAAGGTCTATATTGGTATTAGTGCTGGCACCATAGTAACAACACCTGGTTTATTTTTATGTACCTCCGAAAAAGAGCCCCTAAAAAACATTGGTGAAACAATCTATGATTATGGTCTTAGTTTAGTAGATTTTTTGGTTGTACCCCATATAAACAATGCAGCTTTCCCAGAAAACACGTTTGATTATATTGAAAGTGAAGCCAAAAAAATCACTCAACCAGTCTACGCTCTCGATGATAATTCAGTCGTAATTGTAAATGATAAAAAAATTGAAGTTATCAGCGCTGGTCAATGGAAAAAGTTTAATTAAACATATTACTAAAAATATACCAATACCAGACCTATCAATATCAATCCAATTGATAGTAATTTTCCACGAATAACTTCTGGTCTAATATCCTCTTTAATTAATTGAGGAAATTTTTTGGTTAGCACAAATCCTTCAACCAATGAAATTAATGGCTGCAAAGAACCTATTAGATTTACTAAAGGTACTGAGGTTTTAGACAAAGCCACTGATTCCGATATTTGGGCAATCTCTGCCACTCCATTATTAAAAATAATCATTCCAATTGCAGATTTCATCTGGTCAATATCATGTTCAATATTTTTATATACTCGAGGTAAAAAGAGAAGTATAATCCCCGCAATCCCACTTCCAATATATTCATAAGATAAAGTTGACCAAAAACTACTCTCTTTAACTACTAACCTAAATAGGATACCAACGGATCCATACATAAAACTTGCTAATAACATATAAACCAATGACTTTCGTGGTTTAAATAATCTTGATCCAAAATGATCAGAGCCCAGGCTTACTCCAGCAAGAACTACCAAAAATAATCCAAGAATCTGCTTAAGACTTAGACTTTCATGTAAAAACATAGAGGATAGAATAAGTGTGAATACTGGAATAAATTGAAATAATGGCACAACTCGTGACGCATCCTCCAATTTCATTGCTTCAAAATAAGGCATCAAATAAAACGTCAGCAACATTCCCCCCAACATAATCAAGGCTATCTGGCTATACCCAATCATTTTAAATCCAGTGATAAATCCCACCAATAATCCCAACATCCCAGCCACTATGCTTGACACTGCCGTAATAGCCATTGGTTCACGTATTTTTTTATCAATTAAATACTTGTCAATAAAGTTGGAAATACTATAAAATGCTGGCGTCGCTAAAGCATACATATACCAAGGCATGCACTATTATATATCACTTTACTTCGTCTTTTCTTCGGTCTATAACTACAATACATGAAACCTGGCCAGTTTACTCAAAACGTTTGGCGGTTAGCCAAAACCATCCCCGAAGGGAAAGTTACTACCTATGCCACATTAGCCGTTGCCGCTGGCGGTCACCCTATGATGGCCCAAATGATTACCCATATTTTGAGCAAATATCCGCAGGTCGATCAAATTCCATTTCATCGCATCGTCTATGCCGATGGTCGGGTATGGCTCCACGAAAAATATACCAAAAAAAGATTACAACTTTATAAAAAAGAGGGGATTAAGCTCGACAAAAAAAATCGTATTATTGATTTTGAAAAAATTATATATTACTTTGAAAAATAAATTATGATCCCAAAAATTAATTCCAAGAAATTTGCCCAACTTCACCAAAAAATTTTAGATTTTAATACAATCAGAGGTTGGAATCCATCCGCCCAAAACATTGCCAAATCAGTTGTAATTGAAGCCGCAGAGTTACTCGAACACTTCCAATGGGACAATGGCAATAAGGATGAAACACAAGAGCGCGATTTAGTGGAAATTGGCTACGAAATATCTGATGTTATTTGGTATCTATTTTTATTATGCAATAAATTAGGTATTAACTTGACAGAAGCTATGGAACATAAGCTTAAACATAACGAAAAAAAATATCCCGCCAAAAAATTTGTTAACGGCCATAATGAAGAATTTTATAGATCACAAAAGAAAAAATATCGTCAACAAGGTAAATAATTATAAATTATATAACTATAGTTATTATGCGTGAAAGAATAAAAAATGCCATCCAAAAAGCTACCACTTTGCAACAACTTGAAGACTTATTAATCAAAGAATTAAACAAGATTAAAAAAGAAACCGGTCATTCCTGGCAATATGTTTCTGGAATAATAACTTCAGATGGTCCAGATAAGGTAGTTGAAAATAGTAGAATTCTTGATGAACATACTCGACGAATTGAATCTATGTATGGTTTACCAACATTATCAGCTACAGTTGTTTTTGATGACCTCATTTTTGCCCAAATTAACGCCGATAAAATTCCGTATAATAATTGGTTATTATTTTGGAGAAAAATCCTAAAATCAGGCGTATTTGAAACCATCCATATGACCCCACGATGGGAAAAGTCTACTGGTGCTAAAGATGAACTAGAAACCGCCAAGGAGCTAGGATTAACGGTTATTTACCATCAATGATCACCAACCCTCATCATCTCAAAATCATCGATTCACTCAATAAGGCTGATCCCAATGGTCCAGTTTCCGGACTATATATGGTTCACTATTGTGGCTCCGACAAATCGGGATATAACCTCAACACTGCCGAACATACAAAAATTATCAATGACTTTATCAAAAAAAATTCGCTATCAAAAAAAGAGGCCATAGATTTTATATCCTCTCTTTTTAAAAATGGCCAAACCTATAATGAGATTATAATTGGCGGCAGCATGGTTGGAAAATTACTAATAAATGATTTTGACCCAGATTTACTAAATATTTGGTTGAATTATGTGCACGGCTGGGCCGAAACTGATGTATTATGTCAGTCAAACTTTACCCCCGATATCCTTTTATCAAATTGGTCTGCTTGGAAAAAAAATCTAACTCAGTTTACCATTAGCAAAAATGTTCACAAACGTCGAGCTAGTTTAGTTCTCCTTTGCAAACCTCTTCGACTTTCGTCTGATCCGCGTTTATTTAATATGGCGTTGAACAACACTGAAAAACTTAAACCTGAAACGGATATTCTAATTACCAAAGCTATATCCTGGATTTTGCGTTCCATGGTTCCCTTTCATCGCGATAGCTTGACTAATTATTTAAATAATAATCAAGCTACTTTACCCAAAATTGCCTATCGTGAGGCCTACACCAAACTAACCACTGGCCGCAAATACAATCGCCCTCAAAAAAGTAAAAATTAGTGCTTCTTTCCTGATTTCTCAATCTTTTGTAACGCCTTTTCTTCTGAAATATTTAGAACCATAGCAATCTCGGCAACCAAATGGTGAAGAATTGATTCCAAAAGCTCCTCATCGGTTCGGGAATATACATCTCCTTTTCCCTTATTACCCCATAGTTGTTTGAGTAGGGGTGCCGTCTTAAGAGGATCATTAAGAAAGAGCACTTCCTTAACTAGTTTATAATCAATCCCCAGGCTATCATCTGTTTTCTTTTGTAATTCTCCCATAAACAGTTCAATCTGTTCCTTAGTTAAAGGCCGTCGTAAACCGGCCTTAAACATATTTACTTCCGGAATTGAACAGGTCAAACTGTCGTGTTTTCCGTCACGGGACAAAGGTCGATAATTAAGCAATTTTCTGTTTTTACCGTCCTCTTCTTTTCCATCATGCTCGACCGAGTAAACCTTATATATCTGGTCTGAGTCCACCAATAAATCACCAACCTTAATACTATTTTTGTCTGTCGTCATATCACTTTCAATCAATAAATACACTTCTTGTGTTCCAAGCTATTATACCACAAAAAAGTACCATACTCTTACTCCTCCGCTATTTGCCAAAGTTTCAGACTTGCGATACCATAGGCATATACTATTACTAATATGAAACATATAATAATCAAATCACCAGCTCAGGTTGAAGGGATCCGTCGATCATCCAAACTAGCCACTGAAACCCTTAACTTTGTTGCCAGCCTCATTAAACCCGGAGTTTCCACTCTTACCCTCAACGATGCTGCCCATCAATTTATAATTGATCACCATGCTATTCCGGCACCACTTGGTTACAACGGATTCCCCAAGAGTATCTGTACTTCAATTAACAATGTTGTTTGCCATGGTATTCCTTCCGCTACTGATATTCTCAAGAAAGGTGACATTATTAATATCGACATTACTACCATTTTGGATAGTTTTTACGGCGACACTTCGGCTACTTATCCCGTTGGTAACGTTCCCGAAAAAACCAAAAAACTACTAAATCGTACCAAGCAAGCGCTCGACCTTGCTATTGCTGCCCTCGCCCCCAACAAATATCTTAACCGTTGTATCGGTCAAACCATTGAAGAATATTTGACTCCTTTTAATTATGGAATAGTTCGTATGTTAGGAGGACATGGAGTTGGTGTAGACTTCCATGAGGAACCTTTTGTCTTTCACTACAACACCCATCAGGATGACGTCCTTTTAAAACCAGGTATGATTTTTACGGTTGAACCGATGGTAAATTCCAGCCCTGATTACAACGTAACTATTGATAAAAAAGATGGCTGGACAGTACGAACAAACGATGGTGCTTTGTCTTGCCAGTTTGAACACACAGTTTTGATTACTCCCAACGGCCATGAAATATTGACTAAGCTATAATAGCCTATGATCCTCCTCGATGGTAAAAATACCTCCATGGCAATTCTAAAAAGTCTCCAAGAAAAAATTGCCAAAAATAAGCTACATCCCCGTCTTGACTTAATCGTAGTTGGCAATCATCCTGCCAGTCTTAAATATGTTGAACTTAAGCAAAAAAAAGCTACCGAAATTGGTATCGTGGGCGACCTACATTTACTACCATCAGAAACTACCACTGATCAGTTGATTACAAAAATTAACGAACTAAATAATAATCCTGAAGTTTCCGCATTTATGGTTCAGTTACCGCTCCCAAAAACAATCAATACACCAACTGTTCTGAGTGCCATTAGTCCTCAAAAGGACGCCGATGGTTTAAATCCTATCAATCTAGGTAAAGTATTCGCCAATGATTCCACCGCCATCGCCTCCGCTACCGCTTTAGGAATTATGCAGTTATTGCGTGAGTATAAGGTAAGTCTTAGCGGAAAAAACGCGGTAATTATTAATAATAGTCCCACCATTGGTCTTCCTTTGGCAGCACTGCTAAATAATGATCATGCTACCGTTACTATTTGTCATGAATTTACTGATAATTTTGTCCCTTTTTTACTTTCCGCTGATATTATTATTTCCGCGGTTGGAAAACCAAAACTTATTACTGGAGGCATGATCAAAAAAAATGCCATTGTAATTGATGTTGGTCTAAGTCCTGATCCGATCACTGGCAAACTCGTTGGCGATGTCGATTTTGAAAGCGTCTCATCAAAATGTAGCTTTATAACCCCTGTTCCGGGTGGCGTTGGCCCTATGACCGTTGCCAGTCTATTAAGTAATACTGTTAAAATAGCTTATGCGCATCACTCTTTATGATCGCGGCCTTCCCAAAGGCAAAAAATTATTTACTGATCTAGAAGCTGTCTGTAAAAGATTGCAGATTGATTTCGACCCCGAATACAGTCACGATATGGCCAAAGTCTACGCTAAGGGTATCCAGGGAACCACAGTTTTGATGATTGACAACGAAATCGTTTTTATCGATAAATATCCCGACATTCGAGAGTTGGAAAATATTGTTTCAGATTATTTGAAATAATCTTTTAGCATTTCCATCAACAATCATTTCTGTCTCTTCAAAACTTTTACCCCATATAGTGCCAACCTTTCTGTAAATAAATTCCACAAAGTCAGGTTTATTTTGTTCTCCACGATGAGGAACCGGTGTCAAAAAAGGGGAGTCGGTTTCCAGGATTAACCGGTCTTGAGGTACAGATTTAACCACTTCTTCCAGCCCTATTTCATAGGTTATATTGCCATCAATTCCAATAAACCAGTTTTCATTTAGTGCCAATACTGCGGGCACCCGTTTTTTGCCTCCGGCAAAACAATGAAACACCCCGCCGACTACTTTTTTATAATCATGCAAAATTGCAATGGATTCGTCCACCGCTTTCCGGGCGTGAATAATAAGGGGTTTATGATATTTGTCGGCCAAAGAAATCTGAGCCCTGAATTTAATTTCTTCGTCTCGAAGAATATAAGATTCCGAAAAATCCAATCCACATTCACCCACGGCCACAATGGAAGGATTTTCCATCAATAATTTGTCCAATAATTCAAAATCCTTATCATTTTCTTGGGGATGAATTCCTACTGCCGCCAATATTTTTTTTGGGTACTGTCTGGCAAGAAGTATGTTTTCTTGCGAATCCTCCAGATTACTTCCTGCCAAAATCACCTTACTTATAGTCGGTAGCTCAAAAGTTGTATTTAGCCGTTTGCTAAGATGAGAGTGGGTGTCAATCATTTAATACGAGGAAATAATCCCTCCTCAAGCGGTTTAACCTGGCCTTCAAAAGTATATTTAACTTTATCCGCTACATTAGGAATAAATGGAGATAAGTAAAAACTGGCAATAGTAATTTTTTCAATACATGATCGTAATACCTCTTGCCGCTCAATGTCTTCCGGGGGCTTTGTCCATGGAGTCTTTTGATTGAGCAGTAAATTTGCCGGATTAATATAGGTATCAAAAATCCACTTCACTGCCTCATCAAAACGGCAAATAGCTAATAACTGTTCAAATTCCTTATCAATCCCCAAGTCTTTATTGGACTTTACTTCTAACCCTTGGGCTAATTTTGAAACTCGAGATACCAGATTGCCAAAATTATTAGCCAAGTCTGCGTTATATTTTTCTTTAAATCGCGCCATCCCAATATCAGCATCGTCTCCTGCTGGAAATGAAGTTGCGATCAAATAACGGCTACCGTCGCTCCCAAAAGTATCGACCATCTCTTGCGGAGGAATGGTGTTATTAAGAGATTTACTCATTTTTTGTCCATCAATGGTATAAAAACTATGAGTAAAAGTTTTTAAAGGAACCGGCAACTTTGCTGACAATAACATTGCTTGCCATATAACCGTGTGAAACCAAAGTATTTCTTTCCCCAACAAATGCAGACTAGCCGGCCAAAAATCAGCCTTACCTTCTAGAAATTGGGTAGCACTATAATAATTAATCAAAGCATCAATCCAAACATATATGGTCTGACTTTTATCCCAAGGAGCCGGAATTCCCCAGGATACACTCTCTCTGGAAACGGATATATCCCTTACTCCTGCTTTAAGTTTTGCTATAATTTCTGATTTTTTTCCTTCAGGAAATACATAATTAGTTGACGGTTCCTCAATGAGTTTGATAATTTCCGGAACATATGATGAGAGCTTAAAAAACCAATTATCTTCGCTTTTCCAAACCGTTTTTTCCGGGGGATGTAGCGGGCAGTGACCGTCTTCAAGTTCCGTCTCTGTTTTAAAACTTTCACACCCTACACAATACCAGCCTTCATATTTACCTTTGTATATATCGCCACTATCATAAATTTTCTGTAAAAATTCAGAAACCACCTTTTCGTGTCTAGGATCGGTTGTTCTGATAAAAAAATCATTACTAATGTCTAACAATTTCCAAGCCGCCTCAAATTTGGGAGCAATTTGATTACAATATTCCTGCGGAGATAGGCCTTTTTTTTCTGCAACTTCTGCTACTTTTTCCCCATGCTCATCAGTCCCTGTTAAAAAAAACACAGCTTCTCCTTTCAAACGATGAAACCGTGCCAAAACATCCGCCGCTACCGTTGTACAGGCAGACCCGATACTTGGCTCTGCGTTAATGTAATAAATGGGGGTGGTAATAAAAAATTTCTTCGTATTCATAAAATGTCGCTAAATTATAATCAAGTATAACTTATGCTCCGAACAATCCTGTTAAGGATTATCAGAGCTACGACATTTTTACCTGGGACCTGGTTGCTTTCTTCTTTACTACTGCTTTTACTTCCTTACCCACTTTTTTTGAGTAATGGGCCTTGAGCCTGGCGGCCTTATGAGCATGAATAATATGGTTCTTGACAGCTTTATCAACAATTGAATACACGGCCTTTAAACCATCGGCTGACGGTTTTTCCAAAAACGCCTTGGAAGCGGTCTTTACCTTCAATTTCAAACTTTTATTCGCCTTGTTATTGCGTAAAGATTTGCGTAAAGATTTTTTTGCAGATAGTCCAATTGGCATAATGAGGCTATTTTATCGTACTGGCTCAACTTTAGCAATGTTTAATCTTCTCCTATCAAACTGAATCAGTTGCAATTATAATTTGATGATTGTGAATCTCAAAGAAGCCATTAAAAAAATCAGCTATCACAAGCAAAATTCAATCTTGTCGGCATCAATCGTGCTGGCAATCACTTTCAGTTTTTCGGCTTTACTTGGTTTTCTGCGTAGTCGTTTCCTTTATGCTCATTTTTTTGGTTGTTGTGTCCAGGAACTTGATGTTTACAATGCTGCCTTCCGTCTCCCCGACCTCATTTTCAAATTGTTGGTTACCGGAGCCTTATCAGCGTCATTTATTCCGGTGTTTTCCAGCTATCTTAGTAAGGACGAAGCAGCTGCTAATCGACTCGCATCTAGCGTTGTCAATTTTTTATCACTTATCTTTATTGGCCTTTCGTTATTGGTGGTAGTTTTCACTCGGCCGCTCTCTCATTTTATTGCCGGAGGTTTTAATAGTGCTCAAGTCGACCTAATGGTTAATCTAACCAGAATTCTGCTAATTGGTCAGGTTTTTTTCCTTATTAGTAATTTTGTTACCGGTATACTACAAGTCCATCAATCATTCCTGATTCCAGCGCTTTCACCCATTGTTTACAATTTAGCAATTATTGCCAGTATTTTCCTTCTTGCTCCGTCGATGGGGATTTATGGAGTCGTCTATGGTGTCGTCATCGGCGCTTTTCTCCATTTAGCCATCCAGATTCCTATTGTCCGCAAAATCGGCTTTAAATACTCATTCTCTATTTCCGAACTTAAAGGAGTCAAAGAAATTATTAAATTGATGATACCTCAAACATTATCCTTAGGGTTAGGAGAAATTGAAAATACCGTTACCCTTTATTTTGCCACTACCCTA
The DNA here is from genome assembly GCA_021817905.1 of bacterium. GTDB lineage: Bacteria > Patescibacteriota > Microgenomatia > UBA12405 > UBA12405 > JAMCSD01. Next base: position 12,009 of record JAKAFM010000015.1, read on the forward strand.
GTTTCCGGTTCAATCTCCTTATTTAATTTGGCCTTTCAGGTCATGTATTTGCCATCCCGTATCTTTGGAACCACTGTTGGCCAGGCCTCACTGCCTTCTCTTTCACGGAATATTGCCCAAAACGAACTGTCACAATTCCGGGCAACCGTCAATAAAACCATTCTTCAGAGCCTGTTTATTGCTCTGCCAATAACGGCATTGATAATCGTCCATCGCGTTCCTATTGTGAGAATCATCTTTGGTGCCCACAATTTTCCATGGTTTGCGACTTTGACTACTGCCAAAATCTTGGTTTTACTTACTCCTGCCATTATTACCCAGGCTATCATCCAGATTCTGATCCGCTCTTTTTATGCCATGCATAACACTAAAATACCACTCTATATCGCCATTTTATCTCTGGTTACTACCATCGTTACTAGCTATTACTTTATTACCATGACCTCGCTTGGAGTTGCTGGACTAGCTATTAGCGATTCAATTGGCAATGTCGTTCAATGTTTGGGTTTGATACTTTTATTTAGTCATATAGTTGATGGCAACTTTCTGGCTATAACCTTTAAAAAATCGCTTAAATTATTTGCCGGTTTCCTCGCCATGATTATTACTATGTGGGCCACTAATCGTCTCCTTGATAGCTTTTTTCTAGATACCACCAGAACATTTTTCTTACTTATGCTTTTTATACTTTCGTCACTAATTGGTTGTATCACCTATATCGCTGTAACTTATAACACAAAATCAGAAGAACTGTACAGTTTTTTGGGATATATTAAAAGGTTAAGAAAGTAGCACTATTGTTTTTACTTTGTGAATATCGCTATACTGTAACTGATGCCTGCCAAAAAGGAATTATCGCTCCTTCCCGACAGCGAAAATATAAATTCAAATTGGGGAAGAGCGCTACGATGGCTGACCACAGTCGGCCGATTTGTTATTGTTGTAACAGAACTAGTGGTAGTGTCCGCATTTCTTTCTCGTTTTTATCTTGACAGAAAAAACGCCGATTTATCAGAAACGTTAAGACAACAAAAAGCCATTCTTGAAAGTACTAAAGAATTTGAATCCGAATTTGATTTCCTTCAGGCTCGAATTAACTACATAAAGACATTTCGCTCAACTGATGCCCAGCTTACTAGCAAACTTTCACTATTGGCTTCCAGTATTCCTCCGGATGTTATCGTTAGTGCCCTTAATGTTACCAATGGTCATGTTCCCAAAACTCAGATTCACCTGATTGCTTATACCCTCCAGCAAGACAGTATTATTACTATGGTTACTAATATGTCGCTTAATCCTCAGATTAAATCGATCGAAATTGCTCGGATTGAAAAAAAGACCAAGGATAATAAATATGTTATTGAGTTAAATTTAATTATGGACAATGGTCCATTAACAACTAATGGCCGAACTTAAAAACTTTACCGCATCAGCTACTAGTCTCTTTGCCTACCTTGAGAAACAGCGTCAAAATGAGAAAACAGTAAAAACGTTCGAAATAGCTGCAACTTTCGGAGCTATTATTTTCTTTGCTATTTTTGCTATCAAACCAGCAATTGTTACTATTATTGGTTTGGTCGGTGAAATAGATGCCAAAAAGACAGTTATTGCCAAGTTAAGTAATAAAATTAACAATATTGTTCAAGCTCAAGACATTTTTTCTCAGGTTCAGGAACGATATCAAATTATCGACGATGCCCTTCCCAGTCGACCTCGATATGGTCAGGCAGCCACCCAATATCAAATGATTGGTCAGAATTCCGGGATCGATAGTTCTAAACTTGAGTTTGGTATTGGCAATGGTTCTCAGTCAACACCATCCACTAGTGACGCTCCTACGGCAGTTAATGTTCCCATCCAAGATCAGACAGACTTTGCCAATATTATAAATTTCATAAATCAAATCAACCAGAACCGACGACTTATCCAAATCAACTCCATCAGCATGGGGACTAAGGACCTTTCCTCTCAACCTCTCCAATCGGCCGATTCCGCCAGCCAATCTGGAAAAATTAGTTTTTCAGTTGGGACCAATGTGCTATATTGGCCCCAAGCTCCCAACAAATAATACTATGAAACGCGCATCACGATACCTTCTTTTTATTAGCATAATAACCTTTATCGCCGTTATTGTGGTTATTATCCAAGATAGTTACCAGAAACTTATTCAGACCCAGGAAAAAATCACCTCTGACATCATTCTTAAACCTATCAATCCACAATTAGATACCACAGTGTTAGACGAACTTCAAAAACGCACTGAATATTCAGTTACTAGTCCTAATCCGACCTCTATACAATGAAACGTGAATTCCATTTTCCTACTATTCTGGGTGTTCTAATTTTATTGGCGGGTACCGTTGCTGGAATTATCGTCGTCAGAACAAACAATAATCCCTCATCTCAGGCCAGTGGTGATTGTTCCCCGGGTTCTCTCCAGGTGACAAATCTTACAGACAAATCAGTCGATATTACCTTTATCACCTCCAGCTCCTGTTCCTCAACTATATCGTTGGCAAATCGTCTAATTAATGATGTTCGTAATCCTGCCGCCTCATACAGTGTCAAAACACATTATTTCCAAATCGACAATTTAAATGCTAGTACTGATTATACCTACCAAATCATTAGTGGTGGCCAAACCTATACCAACACCAGTTACAAAATTACCACCGCCGCCAAACCGCCTGGTTCTGTCCCCGTAGCAAATGTCGCTTGGGGAAAAATATACAACTCTGACAATAGTCCGGCAAGTTCGGCAATCATATATATAAATATTCCCGGAGCATCGCCATTATCATCCTATGTTACTACTAATGGTAATTGGAATATTGCTCTGGCCACTAGTTTGGATGAATCTCACTCAAATTGGTTTACCATTCCGCCAAACTCTAATGAAGATATTACCGTAATTTCCGAAAACAATCCTCCATTATCTTTAACAGGTAATACTAATAACAATAACCCTGTACCCGATATTATTATTGGACAAACCACCGATTTGAACTTTTTAGCAGCCAATCCAACCACAGCCGTCGGCGTAATTTCAGTAGTACCAGATGTATCCTCGAACAACACTATAACTATAACAAGTCCAAAAGACGGTGAATTCATTGCCGGAAAAAATCCGCAATTTATTGGTACTGCTACCCCCAATTCGCAAGTCCAGTTGTCGTTAACTTCCACGGTTGAGAACCTGTCAACTACTATAACTGCCGCTAATGATGGTGGCTGGGTTTGGTCACTAACTCAAAATTTAATTGCCGGCCAAAAAACCCTTACTGCCTCGATGGGCAATGCTACCGTCTCCCGACAATTCTATGTTTCCGACAGTATTTCTGGTCCAGCCTTTGTTGCCTCTCCGTCGGCCACCAATGTCCCAACTCAGGCGGTCTATTATGCTCCAACAGCTATTCCTACCGACATTCCCACTCCAACTCCAACCACTATTGTTCGTCGTACCTATCCGGCCACTAACTCAGGAATGCCAGCAACAGGTAATGTCGGTCCGACAATAATAACTACAACCGCAGGAATTGTTGTGGCAATTATCGGTTTATTGCTTTTTAAATGATCGTGCCTTAGAGTTAACTAAACAACCTATGTTTCGAAGTTTAAATAAATATTATCCGATTTTATCCTTAATCTTTTTTCTGTTGTCAATTGTCGGTGGTTTAGTTCTAGTCAGACAACGAGAAATACTTCAAAACAAGGCTAATTCTCCATGTACCGATGGCTATGTAGCCTGCACTGGATCAGGTGGCTGTAGTGGCTTGAAATATGTCAATAGCCAATGTCAGGAGACTGCCTGCTCTTGCTCAAGCACAAGTGGAGGTAATAAGGGTGGGACAACCTGTAATAAAAGTAGTTGTGGAGCCTGCCAAATTCCTGACGGCGCTACTTCATATGATAGGAATTCAAATACTTGTTATATCTGTAGAGGCAATATGAGTGGCAATGGTACTTTTGAAGTTGGTGGAGGCTGTGGTCCGAACTCAACCGGTTCATACCAGACAAACGGTAGTACTGGGGCCATTATATCCACTCCAGTTCCCAGTAAAACGTCCACCTCATCAAGTCCTATTCCCAATCCCGCCGCTGCCGGATGGCAATGTCAGGTTTGTGATTGTAGTACTGGAGGTTGGGTAAATGGTCAATGTACTCGCTGCGGCGGTATGGTTCCTTGCTCTTCAGTATCTGCTGTATCCTGTGGTCAAATAGACGCTTGCCCTCCTGGCCAACCCAGTAGTCAATGCGGAGCAGCCGCCGAAAATCGTCAAATTGGTAATAATTGCTCCGGCACTACTCAAACTCAAACAAGCCTGTTACCAACCAAAATTCCTGCCACCGCCACCCCTACCAAAATTGCGATTTCAACAGCCACGCCTACTCCAACCCGAATTCCGTCTCTTACATCAACTCCAACGCTAACCCCATCCCCAACTACAACTCCAGCACCTACAAGCACGCCAACACCTACTCCAACCACAGCTCCTGCCCTTACTCCCACTAATATTCCCACTACTACCCCCACCTTAACTTCTCAACCTACTGCTACGTTACAACCTCTTGCCCAAGGACCTAGCCCTACCAGGATAATTCTTCCCAATGCTGGTGTTGACTTCCCCTTAAAAGGGTTGACGGTTGCTGGCGCAATTGTCACTTTGCTTGGACTTCTGGTATTATTGTGATGTAATGACCCTAATCAAATTTAATGTGAAGCCGTTAATCGAGGCTCTTCGACCATCGCAGTGGATAAAAAACCTGGTCCTTTACGCTGCCATCATGTTTAATGGCCAACTATTGACGGGTGATTTATTCTTCAAGACTTCAATCGGCTTTATCGTTTTTTGTAGTTTATCTTCGGCAGCCTATCTTTTTAATGATGTTGCCGACATGGCTAAAGATCGACTCCATCCGGTCAAAAAAAACCGTCCTATTGCCCGTGGGGATTTGAGCAAATCTACTGCTATCAATGCTTCAATTTTCCTAATCCTCCTTGGTATTGGTTTATCCACTTATCTTAATATTGGTTTTTTCTTGTTGAGTCTAACGTTTATTTTTCTCCAGGTTGCCTACTCGTTTATGCTCAAGAAAAAAGCTGTTTTTGATATTATCGGCATCGCGATATTTTTTATTATTCGTGCTTATGCCGGGGAAGTTGCCACCGGTTATCATCTACCAATTTGGATGATGCTTTCAGTTATATTTATGTCCTTATTTATTGCTAGCGGTAAGCGTCGCAGCGAACTATATGTTAGTGGTACCAAAGCACGTTCAGCTCTCAAAGGTTATGGCAAAGCCCTGTTAAGTTTTTATACCACCATGTTTGGGGTGACCACTTTAATCGCCTATTCAATGTTTACGTTTACTGAAGAGCCGATTAATTTCGAAGGTCAAATACATAATTTTCTTCTTGCTAATATTCCAAACGCCCTCAATCGCCGTTGGTATATGATCACTATTTTTCCTGTTATTTTCGGAATTATGCGATATGGTCAAATTATATTTGAAATGCAAGAAGGGGAGCGCCCCGAAAAAGTAATTACCACCGACATTCCCCTTTTATTGGCACTTTTTGTCTGGGGATTAATGATGGTGACCATCATTTATGCCCTTAAATAAACACCGGATTCTTTATATTAGCGGTTTGCTGTTATGTGTTGTCTTTGTAATTTTTAGCAGATTTTATGGTCTTTGGTGGGGAAATAGCTATTTTTTTCACCCCGATGAAAACAATATGGCTACCGCCCTATCGCAAATATCGTGGACAAATTTTAATCCTCATTTTTATGCATACGGTCAATTTCCACTTTATTTAGGTTTCGTAACATTAAAAATAACGGGTTTATCAATTAGTTTTTCAAATGCAATTTATGTGCTCAGATTTTGGTCGGCGCTCTTTTCCTCAGGAACAATCTTAATTTATTACCTACTATCCAAGCAATTATTTAAAAAAAATTACTTTATCGTTCCGCTCTTGGCCACTTTTAGCCCGGGACTTATTCAATTAGCTCACTTTGGTACCACAGAATCTTTACTCATTTTTGTTTTTTCTTTTAATATACTTTTAGCACTTTATTATTTGAAAAAACCGAGGATAAAGTGGTTAACAATTGCTGGTATTATCACTGGCGTCGGTATTGCTTCAAAACTTACAGCGGTTTTTTTTATAACCCCTTTTGCTCTGGCACTAATACTCAGTTCTAAATCGATAACTAAAAAAATATCCTTTTTAGTTTTATACGGACTAATAGCTTTAGGATTTGCCATTATCCTCTCGCCTTATAATTTTATTGATTATTCGGATTTTATTTCTTCCATGACATACGAGACTAATGTTGCTACCGGTGTCATAAAAGTTTTTTACACTAGTCAGTTTTTACACACTGTCCCGTATCTTTTTCAACTTACCAAAATAATTCCTTATGCTGCAGGACTTACCATTACTTTTTTTTCCATCTTTGGAGGGATTTTAGTATTTTCTCGATGTACAGTAAAAAATATAAAAGCTAATTATAAAAAAATAAGTATCTTTCTTATCCCTTGTCTTATCTATTTTGCCTATGTAGGCCAACTTTACACAAAGTGGTTTCGATTTACCTCTCCTGTATTTCTTATTTTTATTTTCCTATCCTCATTTTTCTTACAAAAAATAAATAATCGCTTTGTTCTGATAATGCTTCTTATCATTGCTTTTGTTCCGGGAATTAATTTCTTCAAAATATATCTCAGTCCCGATATTCGAATCATTGCCTCAAATTGGATAATAGACAACCTTTCCCCTGGTTCAAAAATGCTTTCTGAGGCGGGGAATGTAATCAATATTCCGCTTGATAATCGGTCTCTATCGATAAATAACTTCGACTTTTATAACCTTGACTCTAACCCTAATCTTCCCCAACGATTAGTCGAGGCGGTCGCTGATAATAACTATATCCTCATCCCCTCACGGCGTATTTACAAGAATCAAGACAATTCTCAATTTCCGTACTCTCAAAAATATTATTCCTCACTCTTTAATGGCCAGTTAGGGTTTACACTGATAAAAGAATTTTCTCCACCGATGAATTTAGTATTAAATGATGAAAATGCCGAAGAAACTTTTTCCGTTTTTGATCATCCCACCATCCGACTTTACAAAAAAACAACTACCTTAACTATTACTCAGTTAGATCAATTGTTACTATGAGCCTAAAAAAATTAACCTCACTATTAGTATTACTGGCAATTTTTTGTTTGGCTCTGGGGTTAAGAACATATGGCCTAAATTGGGATCAAGGTAATCACCTTCACCCTGATGAGCGTTTTTTGACCATGGTTGAAACCACAATTAAACTTCCTAAATCACTAACACAATATCTTAATACTGCCACTTCCCCACTTAATCCTTACAATTACAAAGAATACCAATTTTTTGTGTATGGTACCTTTCCACTTTTTTTAACCAAGATTGTTGGTGAAATAAGTCACCAATCATCATACGATCAGATTAATCTGGTCGGCAGATTTTTAAGTGCCTTATTCGATTCGGGTTGTGTAATTCTGCTCTATTTTTTAGCAAAAAAAATAATTAAATCCTCATACTTAGTTTATCTCCCAAGTCTTCTTTATGCATTTTGTGTTCTTCCACTCCAACTTTCACATTTTTTTGCCGTTGACACCTTTCTGTCGTTTTTTATCCTAGCCACTTTTGTCGCCCTTTCCTATAAACGTATCCCTCTTGCCGCCGTTACTTTTGGTTTAGCTCTTGCTTCAAAAATATCAGCCCTCTATTTTGCTCCTATATTTACTTTATTTATAATAATCGACTTTATCAAACATAAAAACTTCTATAGATTTTTATTGTTCTGTTTCAGTAGTTTGTTTATAACCTTTGTTGTTTTCAGGTTTTTCCAACCCTACTCATTTGTTGGCTTATTTAAACCAAACCCGCTTTTTATCAACAATCTCAAAACACTTGAAAGTTTTAATGATCCCAACGGTTGGTTCCCTCCTGCTGTTCAATGGCTGTCCAAAAAACCTCTTCCTTTTTCACTCCAAAATATTGTCTTCTGGGGAATTGGTTTGCCTCTGGTAATACTTTTACTAACAGCAATTATAAAAATAAAGAAAGCATCTATCAAGAAAACACCACTAATTATGTGGCTAAGTATTATCTGGATGCTTTTATTGTTTATTTATCAAGGGTCACAATTCGCAGCTAACATGCGATATTTTATCGTCATATACCCATTTATTATTCTTATTACCGTTTATGCGTTGACAGTCTCTAAATTAAATCCAAAAATAGTCTTACTATTTATTACCTTTCACTGCATCTTTGGAATCATATTTTTAAATATCTATAGTCATCCGCATTCTCGTGTTCAGGCGTCAAGCTGGATATATCAAAATATCCCGATAGGGTCATCTATAACTAACGAGTATTGGGATGACCCTCTACCCCTCTACTTACCCATGCATGATCCAAATAGCTACCGTGGCACTATGCTGCCACTATATGATCCCGACATTACTGAAAAGTGGAATAAATTACAACCAGAAATTGATGATGCTAATTATTTATTTATGACCTCCAATCGTCTTTGGGCCTCAATTCCACAAGTTCCCTCGCGTTATCCCATAACCACAAAGTTTTATAATAATCTTTTTGACGAAAATACGACCTTTACAATATATAAAGAGATTGATTCTTATCCTGGAATAACGCTTCCTTTTTTAAAAAAATGTTACTACTTTGGACCTACCAATTATCCATATAAAGAAAAAAAGAACACCTGGTTTTCAATTGATAATCAATGCAATTATCCTGGCATTTATCTTCGTGACGACACTGCCGAAGAATCGTTTACCGTCTACGATCACCCAAAGATTCTGATTTATAAAAACAATACCAAATGAAAATAGGTATATCTAGCTTATTGTTGCTAATAGTATTCTTCTTTATCTTTTTATCATCTTCGGTTGGACTTATGAATAGTGTTGATTCACCTCAATACCGATTAACGCAAAGCATTGCTGATAACCATAAAATTAACATCGATAAAAATACCAAATATATTTACCCTGATTATATTTTTTATAACAATCACTACTATTCAAGTCGCGAGCCGACTGAAAGTTTATTGGCCATACCATTTTATGTTGGAGCAAAACTGCTATCTAGATTTGCCTATTTACCTTATAATGGAAACAATCCTGGGATTGATCAAAATAGTAAAGTTGAAAGCTTAACCATTTCTCTAAATGCCTTATGCGCTGCACTCTCTGTTTTGATAATATTTTATTTTGGACTACTTACAACTAAACATTTATATATATCTAACCTTGGCGCCATAAGTTATGGACTTGGAAGTCTAATATGGTGTTATGGTGGAACATTCCAGAGACAATCAGAACTTTCATTCTTAATTTCCTCATATTTTGCCTTATTATTCCTTTTTTTATTAAAACAATATCATTCACAAAAAATATATTT
>JAKAFM010000029.1 GCA_021817905.1 bacterium
AATTTCACGGGCAATTGGTCCAAATATGCGAGTTCCGCGAGGATTATTTTGACTGTCAATGACAACTCCAGCATTGTCGCTGAAGCGAATATAGGAACCATCATTTCGGCGAAATTCTTTACGGGTACGGACAATGACCATTTTAACTTTTTCTTTCTTTTTGACTAAACCTAGTGGCTGGGCATCTTTGACAACTGCCAATACAGTATCACCGATAGTACCCTTTTTATGATGATGACCAGTATAGACATGAACTACCTGGAGTCTTTTGGCCCCACTATTGTCGGCTGGTTTTATAATTGATCTTAACTGAATCATATTACGTTTTCTTGTTTTTTAATGATTTGGACAGTGGTAAAACGCTTGAGACGACTAAGAGGTCGGGTTTCTTTGACCTGGACAACATCGCCACAAACAGCATTTAGGTTGTTGTCTACATATATTTTAGTGTTGGTTTCAATTATTTTTTGATATTTTGGATGTCGGCGATGCGACTTAAATTCAACCACAATTGTCCCTTTCATCTTATCTGAGGTAACGGTACCGATAAATAATTTTCCTAAGGTTGCCATATTAATTTTGATGAGATAACAAGGTTGTGATTAAACTAATTTGATAATTAAGTTTTTTAAATAGTGAACTATCTTTAACTGTACCGTTGGCATGCTTGACACGATGTTCGGCATGTTTTTGATAAGTCTCAGCTAACAGCTTTCTTAGTTCCGGTGCTGACTTTTGAACAATAGCAATTTTATCATTCTTTTTCATAAAAAGTGAGTTATCTTTTGATAACTTTGGCAACAATCGGTAATTTAGCAGCTGCAAGTCGCAAGGCTTCTCGGGCATCAGTCTCGATAACGCCACCAATTTCAAACATAACCCGCCCCGGTTTGACAACAGAGACATAACCTTTAACATCACCTTTCCCGGCGCCTAATGGGGCTCCGGCACCTTTTTCAGTAACTGGTTTATCGGGAAATATGCGAACCCAGAGTCGGCCGTTACGTTTAGTAAAATGGGAAATAGCCCGACGGGCTGATTCGATCTGATTGGCGGTTACCCAGCCACATTCGGTCGCTTTTAATCCGTATTCGCCAAAAATAACGGTAAAGCCTTTGGATACTCCACCCATATTACCGCGAAATTGTTTACGATATTTGGTTCGTGAAGGTTGTAACATATATTTAGGCTAAACAAAGATAAACTTTTACTCCGATATAGCCCGAACGGGTGGCGCTGGGGCATTCGTGATAATCAAGATGTGATTTGAGAGTGCTTAAAGGAACTGTTCCTTGGGAAAATTTCTCCCGGCGGCCAATTTCAGCACCATTTATACGTCCAGATAGGATGATTTTGATACCTTTGGCACCGGCGGCGATAGAACGCTCCATAGCTGAAAGGACAGCGCGACGATATGGAGTACGTTTAGTAAGTTGATAAGCAATTTTTTCGGCGACTAATTTAGCCGAAAGATCGGGTTGTTTAAATTCCTCAACCTGAAGTTCGATATTCTGTTTGATATTTTTTCCAAGCAACTTAATAAGATCCTTTTTAAGTTGTTCAAGTTCTTTACCACCGCGACCAATCACTAACCCAGGACGCGAAACGAGTAAGGTTATTTTTATCTTTTTTACCGAGCGTTCGATGCGAATGGTAACAACACCGGCACTATATAGTTTATTACCGACAAAATCACGAATTTTTTTATCTTCGCCGATAAGACCTGCATATTTCTTTTTGGAAGCAAACCAGGCTGATTGCCAGATTGGTCCATTTTTGATTTGTTCAAGTCGGAAACCGACCGGATTAACTTTTTGACCCATGTTATTTTTGACCTGTTAGAATAATTTCTAAACGGCTATGTCGTTTGATAATAACTCCACGATTAAAACGTGAACCATGTGATTTGTCCATCCGTTTTATCTTTTGACCTTCATCAACTCGGATAGTTTTAAAACGGAGTGATGATTCCTGCAGACCGTGGTTTGACTTAGCGTCGTTAATAGCTGATTGAATCGATTTTACCAAAACACGGGCAGATAAGCTATTTGTAAATTTGAGTCTAGTTAGAGCCTCAAGAGGATTATGAGTTTTAATTGAATTAGCCATCAGCCGTAACTTTCGGGGAGAAATCAATATGTTAGGATTGTTAAATTTGGTATCAACCAGAACGGTTTTAACACTCTTGTTTTCGACTGGCTTAACCACAGCGTCAACCTTTTTTGGGGTGACAACTTTGGCAACGGGAGTTTTTTTTGTAGGAGTTTTTGTAGTAGGCATAGTAGGTTAGGTCTTTTCAATAACGCGCTTGACGACACGACCATGGCCTTTGAAGGTACGAGTAGGTGAAAATTCACCTAAACGATGGCCGACCATATCTTCGGTAACGTAGACGTCAATAAATTTATGACCATTATGGACAGAAAAAGTAAAGCCGACAAATTCGGGAGCAACTTGACAGGCTCGTGACCAGGTTTTAATAGGGGCACTTGGCTTTCCCATTTTGGCAACCTTTTTTTGAATATTTGGATCGATGTATGGACCCTTGTTTGAGCTGCGTGACATTACTTGCGGTGTTTAATAATTAACCGGTTAGAAGCTTTCTTGCGCTTACGAGTTTTTTTACCCATAGCAGGTTTACCCCAAGGTGTCTTGGGATTCATGCCAATTGATGAGCGGCCTTCACCTCCACCGTGGGGATGAGAATCGGGGTGTTGGGCAACACCACGGACCGTTGGTCGAATACCCTTATGACGCATTTGACCAGCTTTTGATAGTTTTTGATTCATTAAGTCGGCGTTACTTACCTGGCCAACTGTGGCAAAACAGCCAGCACTAAATTGTCTGATTTCACCGGAAGGAAGCTTAACAATAGCATTATCGCCGTCAATACTTTGAATATAGGCAGCATTACCGGCACTTTTTACTAGTTGAGCACCGCGTCCTGATTGAAATTCAAGGGCATGAATAGGAACACCGACAGGAATATTTTTAAGAGGCAAATGATTGCCATCCTTGATAGGAGCGGTGGCGCTACTTACGACATTATCCCCAACTTTGAGTAGTGTGGTTGCTAAAATATAGCGCTTATCGCCATCTTTATAGTGAAGTAAGGCAATAAAAGCACTACGATTGGGATCATATTCGATTGAAGCGACAGTAGCTTCGGCTGTTTTCTCACGCTGCCAGTCAATAGTTCGCAGAAACCGTTTTTGTTCACCACCACGATGACGAGTAGATACGTGACCTTTACTGTCTCGGCCGCTGGTTTTTCTTTTAATAGTAAATAAGGGACTATGTGTCATAATTATTTTGATTTTTTGGTTTCTGTGGCCAAGAGATTGATTTTAGCATTTGCAGCGACAGTTACAATAGCTTTTTTAAGTTTTCCTTGAGGAATGGTTTGGCGACGTTTCCAATCTGATTTGGTACGGCCTTTAGTGATGGAAGTGTTGACAGCTAGTGCTTTTGCACCAAAAATGTTTGCGAAAGCCTCTTTTATTTGATGTTTTGAGGCTGCGACATTAACCAAAAAATGGTATTTGCCAAGTGTTTGTTCTTGAAGAGACTTTTCGGTAATAATGGGTTTAAAAGTGACCATGTTATTTGGCTAATAAATTAATGGCTTTGGTCGTTGCGATCAAAATATTGGTTGAGGCAAGATCAAAAACATTTAAAGATTTAAGGTTTAATATAGTGACCGAAGGAATATTCTTAAAGGCCCGCTTAACAGATGGTTGACTACCCGCGGTCAATACAGCAATCTTTTTGCTTTTTGATAGTACCGCAAAATCTGCCTTAAGTCCAGTTAAGAATGTTGAAGCTACTTTAGTTTTTGGTTCAATGTTAGACATTTTGTCAATGGCGATAAGAGATTTATTAAGAGCAAGTTTAGTAAGAAGTAGTTTTTTGGCTTTGGTAATCATTTTTTTGGATAGTTTAAGGCTAAAATTTTGTTCGCCTGTTGGACCATGAGTAACACCACCACCGACAAAAATTGGTGCCTTGCGGGAACCATGACGGGCCCGGCCAGTACCTTTTTGAGCCCAAACCTTTTTGGTCGTACCATGAACTTCATTACGATTTTTGGCCTTGGCGGTTCCTTGCCGTTGATTACTTAAAAATACACGAATGGCTTGAGAAACTAACTGATCGTTTGGTTTCAGATTATATGTGTCGGCAGCTAAATTCAATTCACCAACGTTCTCGGCTTTAAGATTGTATACTTTAATTTTCATGATAGGATTTCTTAATAATGACCCAGGCGTTGCGACTGCCAGGTATACTGCCGGAAATTAAAATTTCGGAGGCGTCTTTGTTAATTTTGACAATTCGGAGATTAGTGACCGTGTGGGTAACATTACCATAATGACCTGGCATTTTTTTACCACGGACAACTTTTCCAGGAGTTTGGGCACCTATAGCACCTGGGGCACGGGTCCGATCA
>JAKAFM010000001.1 GCA_021817905.1 bacterium
ATTTCGACAATTACTTGCTCTATTAAGCTCCGTCACCACATCTGCGCTGGGATAGCATCCATGATCATTATAATATTCTTCAAAAGCAGTCTTCATCCGATTGAGGTCTTTTTTTCGGACTGAGTCGTTTGCCTTGTTGGTCTGAGTTATTGGGTTTATAACCCCGATCATAGTTACTATCAATATCGACATAATTGCAATCACAATCAATAACTCAACCAACGTAAATCCATTTCTTCTCACCATATGCTACCAAATACTATACCAAATTATCTTACCCCACCACCAGGCAATAAACGTGCCTAATATCAAAAATGGCCCAAAAGGGATCAATGATTTTCGACCCGCCTTATGAGCTAGCATTAGCCCGACACCACCAACTGCCCCACTAATAAAAGCCACATAAAAGGCCACAACTATTGAAGGAAAACCCAACAATAAGCCCATAAAAAAGGCTAATTTAACATCTCCAAAACCCATCGCTTTGCCTTTACTCACCAGATATAAAATTCCCAAAAATCCCATCGCCCCGACCGCCGCCTCTAGGTATTGTAAAGGCGATACTTGCCCCCATCCAAAATATACCAGTATTCCCACCATAACCACCATTATCACAGTACTAAAATCCGGCAAAAGCATATATTTCAAATCAAAAACGAAACTAAAAACCAGCATCGTTACCAACACCAAACCCGGGATTAACGATAAAGTTAAGCCCAATTGAGAAACAGTGATTACAAATAACAACCCTGTAACCAGTTCAATAATCGGGTAGAGAAGTGGCAACGATTTATGGCAACACCGACTTTTACCTTTTTGTATTAACCAACTAACCACCGGCACATTTTCATACCAGTGAAGTTGCTTACCACAAAAATCACAAAACGACCTTTCACTCCTCTTACCATCTTTAACTTTTCGAAGAATCTTATCTTTTTCCAATCCGTAGCTAACTGCCGTCCGATACACCAACATATTAACAAAACTCCCAACACATAAACCCATCAGCAAAAAAATTAGCTCATAAAAAAGTTGCATAAACTATTGTACCCTCTTTCACCAAAAGCCCTCCGAAATTCATCGGAGGGTTAAAGTATTACTCTATCCCTTAATTACTGTGGTACACACAACATATTAGCTACGGTCGCTGAAGGTAATAGGTCAGTCCCCGACCAATTTAAAACACCTGCCGCACAGCTACCTTGGTTGATCTGAAGAAAAGTCGGAGTATTCCCCATCGTCAAACAGTGCAAAGCTGGGTTAGGAACACCACCAACCTTCCTATTTGCATTCGCCTTCGGGATATAACAAACATAATTAGAGTCCGAACCATTATGATAAAGATACATCCTATCAATAGGCACAGGCGACGCTAAAAAAGGTGCCTTAGAAGCAAACGAACTTTTAAGCTCTGAGGCAATGATAAGTGCCCCCGTCGATCCAATACTCTCAACCCCAAATATTGGATCTGTACTCGATAAACCAACTGCAATACCAGTACCAACAGTAACCCCCACACTGGAATTATTCCACGGATATGCATTTTGCGAAGCATAATAGCGCTCGTCAGCCGATAAAACTTCAGCAGCATCATTTCTAAACTGAGCATCACGGGCTTTGTTAGTTTGTTCAATAGGATTAATGGTCGCCAACACTGCCACCGACAAAATACCAATTAAGGCGATAACGATTAACAGTTCCACTAAAGTGAAACCTTTACTTTGCAATAGTTTCTTTTTCATGGTTTGATTTTTTGTAACTTTACTAATTTCTAACTCCATTTAAAACCGTTAGAACTGTGATGTCAAGTTGTAAATCGGCATAATCACAGCTACTACCAAAAAAGCCACTCCGATACCCAATACAATCATAATCAATGGTTCTATAGCCGATGTTAATGCCTTGACTGACTGCTCCGACTCAGTAGCAAAATAGTCAGCCACCTTTAAAAGGACTTCGTCCAGTTTTCCGGTTGCCTCACCCGTGGCTACCATTTGATTAACAATCAACGGAAATATTTCATGCTCACTAAACGAATCTGCGATGGGAAAGCCCTTTTCTACCCGCTCCGCGATTTTCAAATAAGCCAACTTGAATTGTTCGTTACCGGAAACATCAGCCACAATTTTAAGACCATCAACCAAAGATATTCCCGCTGAAAGCATCATTGATAAGGTTCGAGCCGTACTGGCAATAATTGTTTTGGTGTTCAACTCTCCCACAATCGGTAATCGCAACAACAAACCATCTTTTTTCAAACGAAACGTCGGGTTCTG
This sequence comes from bacterium, assembly GCA_021817905.1. GTDB lineage: Bacteria > Patescibacteriota > Microgenomatia > UBA12405 > UBA12405 > JAMCSD01. The sequence continues at coordinate 2,277 of JAKAFM010000001.1, forward strand.
GGCTCCAGCCCGCATAATTACAAAATATCCAAAAGGAATTGCCGGAAACAAAAACCAAAACTTTACCGCAAAACCTGACATATCCATTAATGCCTGGGTTATGGCCGGCATCTTAGAGCCAAAATCACTATATAAACTCGTCAATTTAGGCACCACAAACACCATCATAATAAACACCACAATCAACATTCCAATCACCACGATTACCGGATAAACCATTGCCCCTTTCACTTTACCCTGAAACTCCGATTGATCTTCCAAATTCTTAGCCAACTTCGACAAAACTTCTTCCAAAACTCCCCCCTCCTCTCCCGCCTTAATTGAGGCCACATAAGCATCTCCAAAATCCTGTTTAAACTTCTCTAGTGCAGTTCCCAAAGGTAGTCCTCCACGGACTGAATTGAGTGCTGTATCAACCACCTCATACATCTTACGGTCATTAACCATTTGTTCCCGCAATAAACTTAAAGCATCTGTTAACGCTAACCCTGCCGTCATCATTGTCGATAGTTGCCGTGTAAACCCCGATATTTGTTTTAAACCTATTTTACCAAACGACTTCAACATAAATTCCGACAAAAGTGATGTTTTTTTCTCTTCGATCACCAACGGAACTAATCCGGTGCCCTTGACCGATTCCAAAACATTCTGTCGATTAATCGCTTCAATTTCTCCCTGGACTGTTTTTCCCGACCAATCTTTTGCCCGATAATAAAATTTTTTCATGAACGCGTCCGCAATCGGCTTTGTAAATCAGACGGCCGAAGTGAATAACTAATTGCCATCTCTTCAGTTATTTTTCCACTTTTCACCAATGAAGCCAACGATGCCTCCAAACTTATCATTCCCACATCGGCACTGGTTTGGATGATGGTATCTATCATAAATGTTTTACCTTCCCGAATGGCATTTTTTACTGCCGGAGTGGCAATCAAGACTTCTACCGCCGGAATTCTTCCACCGTCAATCGTTGGAATCAGACGTTGTGACAATACTGCTGAAAGCACGGTTGACAATTGCATCCTTATTTGACCCTTTGAACCTTCGGGAAAAACATCGATCACCCGATCTATAGTTTGCGCCGCCGAATTGGTATGCAAGGTTGAAAACACCAAATGACCAGTTTCAGCAATCGTCAGAGCCGAAGAAATAGTCTCCAAATCACGCATTTCTCCGACAAACACCACGTTAGGATCCTGGCGCAAAACCGATCGCAAAGCATTTTCAAACGATTTACTATCGTAGGGAACTTCCCGTTGCGAAATAATTGATTTTACCGGATTTAAAATATATTCCACTGGATCTTCGATCGAAACAATATGACTATTTTTGGTCATATTAATTTCATTAAGCAACGAAGCCACCGTTGTTGATTTCCCATGACCTGTCGGCCCGGTAACCAACACAAACCCCTGTTTACTTTCAATAAAGGACTTACAAATCTGTGGCAAATTAAGAGAGGCAAAATTTGGAATTTCCACCGGAACTACCCGCAATGCCGCACTTATAACCCCGCGCTGATAATACATATTTACCCGAAATCTGGCTTCATCAATAGCAATCGAAAAATCAAGCTCGCGGTCAATCTCCACTTTCTTTCGTTGTTCGTCAGTCGCCAACGAAAAAATCATCGTCTCCATTTCAGCAACATTTTCGGTTACAAAGTGAGACACCTCGGTCAAAACCCCGTTAATTCTTAGTTTAGGCAACAAACCAACTGTCAAATGAAGATCTGAAGCTTTATTAGCCACTGCTAAATCCAATAGTTGTTTGATTTTTGTATGCATAATTAATATTGCGCCACCCGCAAGACTTCTTCAATAGTAGTAATATTTTCCAAAACTTTAACATAACCATCTTGTTTCATCGTCAACATTCCTTCCTCCATTGCCAACTTTTGCAATGCTGAGGAGGGGGCTTTTTCCACCACCAGTTTACTCAGTTTTTCCGATATCGGCATCACTTCATAAATAGCAATACGTCCTAAGTATCCAGTATTATTACACTGATCACACCCCTTAACTTTAGCCAACGTCATAGCTTTACCTTCACTTTTCCATTTTTCCTCAACCGATTCATATATTGGTCCCAACACCTGCTTCATATCGGCCACTACCTCTGGGGGAATAGGTATTTGTTCAACACACGTTTTACACACTTTACGCAACACCCGCTGTCCCACTACACAATTAAGAGACGATACTAATAGAAACGGCTCAACCCCCATATCCAACATCCGCGGTGGCACTCCAGAAGCATCATTGGTATGCAAAGTTGAAAACACCAAATGCCCGGTAAGTGAAGCATTGATTGCCAATTCTGCTGTTTCTGTATCCCGAATTTCCCCAACCATAATGACATTAGGATCCTGACGCAAAAAAGACCTCATTGCCGAAGCAAACGACAATCCTGCCTGATTGTTAACTTGCACTTGATTGACTCCTTTAATTTGATATTCCACCGGGTCCTCAATCGTCATCACATTTACTGTTGGTTTTGCCACAATATCGAGAACCGAATAAAGCGTCGTAGTTTTTCCAGAACCAGTTGGTCCACAGACAATAATAATGCCATGAGGTCTAGCAATAGCATCCATTAAATTTTTAAGTGCTCGACCTCTCAACCCTAAATCCTGCAAAGTCGGTACTTTTATCGACTTTTGCAATAACCGCATTACCACCTTCTCTCCATAAGTAGTTGGCACAGTTGATACCCGCAAATCAACATCACGGCCATCGACCGAAAAGAAAAAACGTCCGTCTTGTGGTACCCGCTTTTCATCAATCTTCAAATTGGACAAAATCTTTATTCTTGAAACAACCGCGTCGTGAACATTGCGGGGTAAAATATATTTCTCCTGCAAAATACCATCAATACGATATCTGATCCGTACATTATCCTCCTGCGGTTCAATATGAATATCCGATGCCCGCGACTTCATGGCAAACTCCAAAATCGTCGAAACTATTTTTGCCACCGGAGCCTCAGCGGTAACTTTTTGCCTGCTCTCCGACAGCGCTTTCTCCTCGTCTTTATGTTCGTCAAGCGCTTTTGTTACTTCAGAGGTAATACTCTTTTCCCGTTCGTATTTTTCTTTTATAGCCTCATCAATTTGTCGAGGCATAGCCATCGCCGTTTTAATTTTAAAGCTTGTTTTCTTTTCCAAAAATTCGACGGTTTCTAAGTCAACCGGATTCACCATGGCCACCGACAAGGTTTTATTTTTGGTATCAATATCGTAAGGGACCAAATGATATCGCTCGGCTACACTTTCGGGAACCAATGCCAATGATTCCGGAGCAAATCCTACTTTCTCCAGATCAATAAAAGGGACCCGTAAAAAATCAGCCTTTGCTTCGACTAATTCACGATCAGTTACCAACCTAAGTGCCCGCAAAATTGATTCTTCTGACTCGCCTGTTTTAAGCTGCCGTAAAGCCACCTCATCAGCTTTGGTCTGGTTAATCAATTCTCGATCAACCAAAACTTCTCGTAGACTCTTATAGACCTTGGGGGCAGAATCAGTCATAATCTAGTATCATAGTAATCAAACGACAGTATGATTGCAACAAATCTTTTTCCATCCACCATCATTACCAACGCTGATTCAAGCCAAAGAAGTGAGTTTTTGCACCAGATACTTAAAAGTCTCGACAATCTTCCCTCAGCAAATAATCCTGATGTTTTTGCCATCAACGACCAATCAGGGTGGGGAATCGATATTGTTCGCCAACTCATCAAATTCTTTACCCTTAAACCGGTAAACCACAACTCAAAAGTTGGCATCATTTATGATGCCCAGAACTTAGAAATTGCTGCCCAAAATGCTTTACTAAAAATCCTTGAGGAGCCACCGGCAAACTGTTATCTTATTCTCCTTGTTACCAATGCCAACAACCTGATTACCACCATCAAATCGCGGTGCCAGATTATGCAGTTACCCACTGCAACCTCCAATCAAACTTCACTCGAAATTCAACCATCGGCTAATCTTATTAATAATTTTGCCATTGTTGATGATATTTTGGGTAGGTTTTCTAAACCCGATATTATTGTATGGCTCGATAATCAAATGATTTGCGCACAACAACAATTAATTATTGGGAAAATTGGCCCAGAGATACTAACCAAAATTATAAAATCACGCGCCATGATTACTGCCAACGTCGACCCCCGTTCAGCACTCGATTGGCTCTACCTAAGTTAATTAACCGCACTTTCCCCTCACACAAAACTTTTTTTGGTGTATAATCGTTTTACCAATGTTTTACCCGATCTTCTCAATTAACAACCAGATTTTGAAAAATATCGGAGGCATCGAAGGAGCCAAAGCTGTCATTGATGATTCGCCCTTGGTTCCCGCCTATGAAAAACAGTTTCAGCAGGATGCTATTGTTCGCACTGTCCACTTTGGAACTCGCATTGAAGGTAACGATTTAACGTTTCAGGAAGTTGCCAAACTAGTTGAAGGGCGGCAAATCACTGCTAGTCAGCGCGATATTCAAGAAGTCATCAACTATCGAAATGTTATGTCATACCTTGAAGAATTATGGGCTCTTTATGATGCCAATATGCCTCTTCCTGAAGAAAAAACGGTACCTAATTTCGAAGATAAAGCTCATCGGCCATTTTACTACAGCGAAACCATACTTAAAAAAATTCATGCCCTAACCACCGACAAAGTCATTCCCGACGGTGAACTAGGCAAATACCGCCACCAACAAGTTGTCCTCAAAAACACCCGCACCGGTGAAATTGCCCACCGACCTCCCCCAGCCATCGAAGTACCCTACCTCGTTGCTGATTTCATTGCCTGGCTTAATCACTCCACCTCACGGGACATACATCCGGCTATTAGAGCTGCCATCACCCAATACATTCTTGTTGCTATTCACCCTTTCATTGAGGGCAATGGACGTGTCAGTCGGGCATTTGGCCTATTACCACTTTATGTTGAAGGTTACGATATTCGCCGTTTATTTTCACTCGAAGAATATTTCGACCGTAACGCCGAAAGTTACTATAACACTATCCAAGAAACCCATCTTAAAGCCTCTGATATTTTTAAGCGTGACATGACCACCTGGATCGAATACTACACCCAAGCCTTGGCCATTGAGTTAATCCGGGTTAAAGAAAAAGTCCAAGCCTTATCTCGCGACATTAAACTTAAACAAAAGTTAGGTGGCAAGCAGATCCCATTAAGTGACCGCCAAATTAAATTAGTTGAATTTATGCAACAGTTCGGTGGACTACGTATGCCGGACGCCAAAGAACTTTTCCCCATGATTTCCGACGATACTATCTGGCGCGATCTCAAAAAACTAATTGATGACGGTGTGGTTGAAAAAAGAGGCTCAACCAAAGGTGCCTATTACTGTCTAGTCAACGCCTAAAATCTTTTGGAACTTACCAACATACTCGCGTGCATACTTTTTAAGCATTTTTACAATCTGGTAATTATTAATTTTTTTAAGCGCTTTTTCCCAACTCACCCAATCACGCACTGACTTCAGACTCTCAAGTTGTTCACGGATATCATCACTCAATATTCCTTTAATTTTTGCCTTTTCCATGGCTATTTCTACTCCTTCTTTGATATATTGCCAACTTGCCTCGCTAAGAGCCATCTTTTCGTATTTTTCCAAATGAATAACGTTCATGTTAACTACTTTCCACTGATCAAAAACACTATTAAGGTAAGTTTCCACTCCCAACCGACTCGCCTCTATATGAGCTAAATGCGGCAACAAATCATTTCTAAAATATGCCCGTTCACCGGTTAAATTAGAAAATAATTGCGATTTATTTTTGAATCCGCCCAATACTACCTTGGCACGATGAGTCGTCAGCGGTTTTGCCAAGGCCTCAACCTCTGTCGCATTCAAATTTATCAAATCACTATCACAAAAAATAACGATATCTCCTTTAGCCTGTTTCACCCCGGCCGCCATCGCTGCCCCCTTACCTCGATTTTTACGAAACGAAATTATTCGCAATTTTTTCCGGGAACAACTACTTAACTGTCCCAAACTTCCATCGGTGGAACCATCATTAATAGCAATTATTTCGTCAATTTTATCACCCAAACATAATGCTTCCACCACCCCCTTAACCGTCTTTTCTTCGTTATATACCGGAACAATAACTGTCAACTTAAAACCTGCAATCATTAGCTCTATAATAGCAAAGGATGACCTACTACAACTTAAGCGATTTTAACCTCGACACTCTTTCTCCCAACATTTTGGGCGAAATACTTATCGAAGCCAAAAAAGCTTACTACACTACCGGCAAACCGATTATGGACGATCACACCTATGACACGTTGGAAACTATTCTAAAACAAAAAAACCCCTACCATCGCCTCTTTAAAAAAGTCGGTCATCAAAACTTTGATACCGGCTTTGATAAAAAAAATCATCAAATGGCCATGGGATCCGAAAACAAAGTTACTACCTACGAAGAACTTAAAAAATATTTTGAACTAAAAAAAATTCCGCCCACTACCGATTTTGTTGTCCAACCAAAATGTGACGGCATTTCTCTTGAAATAATCTACCAAAACGGTCAGCTTGTCGAAGCCATTACTCGGGGAGACGGTTTTATTGGCGACATTATTACCCAAAATGTGATCAAGATGCAAAACGTAGTCATCAATTTACCCCAAAAATTCACCGGTTCTGTCCGTACTGAAATTGTAGTTACTACCCGAGACTTTATAAAACTCAATCAACAGGTCAAATCCGAGGATGCGTATTCCAATCCTCGCAACGCTGCCTCAGGATTAGCCCAACGTCTTGATGGTCAATATGCAGAATTTTGCAGCCTCTATGCAGTTGATATGATGAGCAAAAACCCTCCATGGGACAATTCCACTGAATCAGAAAAAATAAATAAGCTGTCTTCTCTGGGATTTACCACCGTCGAATCTCATCTTTGTCATACCTTTACCGACATCGAAAAAATCTATCAACTTTTTTTAACCACCAAACGACAAACCTACCCCTACGAAATTGACGGGTTAGTTATAAAAATCAACAATCTCAAGCTACAAGAAGAACTGGGCCGTCTCAATAATCGCCCCAAAGGCCAAGTTGCCTATAAATTTCCCGCCAGTAGCAATCTCAGTCGAATTATCGCTATTGACTGGCAAGTCGGCCCCTTAGGAACCATCACCCCTGTTGCCCAAATAGAACCGGTCGAAATTTCCGGCGCTATTATTACCTATGCCTCACTGGCTAACCTCGACTTAATCAAAGAAAAAAACATCAATCTTAACGATATCGTCAAAATTAGCCGCCGCGGCGATGTTATTCCCCACATCGAAACCGTAGTCACCAAAGTTACCCCGGGTTTTATAAAACCACCCACCCTATGCCCTGAATGCCACACCACCCTGATTCAAGACCATAAATTTCTTAAATGTCCCAACCCTGTCTGCCCCGCCCAAACCCTTGGTTTACTTAGACTCTTTTGCTCCGTCCTTGATATCAAAGGTATTTCCGAAAAAACTATCGCCAAATTAATCACCGCCGGCAAAATTAATCACCCTGGAGATTTTTATAAACTAACGGTCGCTGATTTTAATAACCTAGAAGGCTTAGGAGAAAAATCAGGGACTAACATTGTTCATCAAATTCAGTCCAAACGTGAACTCGATCTGGAGACCATCTTTCATGCAGCCGCCATTCCTCATTTTTCTCATGCCCGGATCAGACAACTTATTAGCGCTGGCTTTAACACCCCGACCAAACTACTCAATATCTCCATCGAACAACTTGAAACCCTTCCCGGCATCCAAATTACCCTCGCCAACAAAATTTACAACGGTATTCACCTACGTCGTACTAATATCGAGTCTATTTTATCCCACGTAACTATTAAGAATTTGAAATTAGAAATTAGAAATTTGACATTGGCTGGTTTATCTTTTGCCATTACCGGTCAGCTTTCTCAACCCCGTCCAAAAATACAATCAGTGATTGAAGCCGCCGGTGGCAAGATAGCCAACACCATTACCAAAACGACTTCCTACTTGGTTACCAATGAAACAGACTCGGATTCCTCAAAATTCCTTGCTGCTAAAAAATTTAATATCCCCATCATTACCGAAGAAAAACTTTATAAATTTATCAAAATAGCAGAATAGACAGTAGACTGCTAATAAATCGACAAAATTACATTATGCCTATAAATAGGAAATTTATCAATATATAACAAACAATATCAATTAATATCATATATACTACACTATGCAACTGATTATTGGATTAGGCAATCCAGACAAGGACTATCAATTCACCCGACACAATCTAGGTCATCAAGTAATCTCCCGTCTTTCTGTTAAGCTACAAACAAAGCTGACCTCTCAACCAAAATTTAATGCCAATTTATCTAAAGTCAAAAATACTCTTTTAGGGATCACCACCGAATACATGAACAACTCAGGGCTTTCTGTCCAAAAAATACTTAATTACTACAAAATTGAACCTCAGAACCTCTATCTTATTCATGATGATTTAGATTTAGGAGTAGGGGAGTGGAAGAAGCAATTTGACCGGGGCCCCGCTGGCCACAACGGGGTTATCTCCACCATCAACCACATTCAAACCCAACAATTTTGGCGCTACCGCCTTGGTATTGGCCATCCCGAAGGCAATATGCCCGTCGAATCCTATGTCCTCCAACCGTTCACCCCTAACGAAAAAGTGATAATCGACCAAACCATTGATAAAATAGTTGAGGACTTAATTGCCCTTATTGATACTTAAAAGGGGCCCGTAGTTAAACGGTATAACACGTCATTCGCATTGACGCATTAGGAGTTCAATTCTCCTCGGGTCCACTCTGCATTAGCACAAAGTCCGTGAGCTTTAGCGAAACGGATTGCAGAAAGGGCGGTTCGACTCCGCCATGGTCCACCCCATTTTTTATTCCTATGGATATAATGGTATAGTGAAGCGATTTTCTAAACTTTTAGCAGTAACCCTTATTCTAATTTTGGGAAGTTTTTTAGCCTATCGGCTTATTACTCAGTCACGACCTGTCCAGGCCGATTGGTACAACGATTCCTGGGCCTTTCGTAATGCTCTGCCTATAACCAGCCATTCTGTTGGCGAAACTAACGTTTATATCGTCGCCACGCTCAACATCAGTGCCACCGCCAACGCCCAGACTAACGATGCCGATATTCGCATTACCAAAACAAACGGTGAAGTTTTACCCTATTACTTTGTCTCCGGAGTCGGCACCACCTCCATTGTCGTTCATGTTTTAATTGATAATTTTCCGGCTGGAGCTCAAACATTGTATTACTACTATGGCAACCCTAGCGCTCGGCCAATGGTCAGCCAAACTGATTTTTCCACTCTTGCCAGCAGCTACACCATCGGCACCCTCGGCTCTCAAGAAAAATCACCCGGCCCCCTTGCCTACTGGAAATTTGATGAAGGTCAGGGTTCAGTAACCAGTGATTCCGTCTCCAACCATTACCTAACTTTTGGCACAGGTAGTTCCGCGCCATCCTGGGCAACCGAAGATCAATGTGTCAGTGGCAAATGTCTTTACTTTAATGGCAACAATTATTTGGCCAGCTCCGAAACATTTAACAATGTCCAATCTGTTTCTTTTTGGGTCAACCCCAAAAATGCGACACAAGGATTTGCCCTACCCTCATTTTCCCCCAGTACTTTACTTACCGGATACACTGGAAGCAATGCCAATTATTGGATATTTGAAACTACCGCTTCTAAGAGAATTGCTCAGAGTTTTCAACTAGGCCAAACCTCACAAATAGCTCAAATCTCATTTTACGGCCACCGATCAACTATTAATCAAAATTGGACCGTTCAATCCGATATTGAAACCGATAATGCTGGAATTCCATCAGGAACTATTATTAGCACTAGTGATTGTATGCCATTTAATAATCTTGACACCGCCAACAATGTTCCCATTACTTTTAACTACAGCACACCCCCAACTTTGACGGGCAACACAACTTACCATGTCGTATTTAAAATTTATAATGATTCATCCTGTACTACAGAACAAACTGTAAAAGATACCCAAAATTATGTTTTTATTCGATACAACACTACTAATACCTACACTTCAGGTAATGAATCACTTTATAGTTCTAGTGACGTATGGACTGCCCAAACAGGAGAAGATGTCGCCTTCAGCGTTACCTCTACCAATAATGTTGTTGATATCGGCTCTTCTTCTGGGCAAATCGTTACCACCGGATTTTCGTCACCAACTATCTACATTAATGGCATTCTCAAAACAACACTTAATCTCAATCAATGGCAACTTGTTACCGTCACTACTGCCACTCCTTTTTCAGCCGTCAATCCTAGTCTTGGGCAGTCAAACACCGCTTTTGCCACTGCTTATATGGATAACTATAAACTATATTCTTATCAACTGACTGCTAACCAGGTCAAAGCAGAATTTAATTCTAAGGGGATCACTACCAATAAAGGTTCAGCCGTTAATCTAGGATCCAACAACCGTAATTCCGATGCGTTATCTCAAGGGTTGGTCGGATATTGGAAATTAGATGAAAACATCGGTACTTCCACACTTGATTCTTCAGGAAACAATAATACCGCCGTCTTCGGTACCGGCACTTCCGCTCCAAGTTGGGCCTCTGGTAAATTTGGTATTGGCTTAAGTTTTAATACCAATGATTACGCTTCCATCGGAAACACCATTACTATTAGCAGCTTTTCCCTTTGGTATTATCCTACTACCACCGCTCCTGCTTTCCTCGAATTCGACGCATCAACCAACATTGGTGCATCAGCCTCCACCATCTACACTAATGGCATTTCCTCTCCGAAAATTTATATTGACGGTAACCCATCACTCTCAATTGGCACGACTAATACTTGGCACCACTTAGTTGTAACTACCAGCTCAACCATTATCGGCTCGTTGATCAAATTTGGAAAAGCCGGTTCCTTTTTTCTAAACGGTCAACTTGACGATATCCATTTTTACAACCGCACCCTCTCTCCTTTAGAAGTCCAATATCTTTACGGTTGGGCTCCGGGTCCGATTGGCTATTGGAATTTTAACGAAAATAATAATCTCAACAATATTGCTAACGATATTTCTGGTAGTAACAATCCTTTCACACTTTACGGACCTCTCTATACTGCTGGGAAATATGGTTCATCCTTAAAATTTAATGGTACTAGTAGCTATGGCGTCACCTCATCTCCTCTCACTATACTTAACGGAAAAGGTGCTTTTACCGTCTCTGCTTGGATAAACCCCACTTTTGCATCCAACGCCTCCACACGCCCACTTCGTCACATTGCTGCTTTAGGTGGAAGTTATGGACCAAATCTCAACTTTATTGACAATGGCACCAAATATTATATTGACTGTAGTGTTTGGAATACTGCAGTAACCGGCATAAACGTAAACACCTCCTCCACCGGACTTCCCACCTGGTCTGCCAATACTTGGCATTATTATACTTGCCGCTATACTGGTAGCATCATTGAATTATACTGGGACGGACAACTCTTAGCATCATCCGCCGGCTCAGGAAACGTTCACAATAGTGACGGCCCCGCTTATTTAGGCTCTGTCAATAGTAGCTTAGAGTTTTGGTCAGGACTAATTGATGACCTTAAAATTTACGACTACCCCCGTACCCAAAAACAGATCATTGAAGACATGAATGCCGGCCACCCCGCTGCCAACCCCAATTCAATGCTTGCCTACTACAAATTTGATGAAGGTTATGGATCCATTGCTAATAATTCCACCAATAATGGTTCAGTACTCAACGGCACCCTCGGCCCTGGTTCTTCCGCTCCCACTTGGACCAATAATGGCAAATTTGGCCGAGCTCTAAGTTTTAGCTCTACTAACAATGGTCAATATGTATCTGTCACCGACCCGGCCGATGGATCACTTGATATCGGCATCAGCCAACCCATTACACTTTCTACCTGGTTTAAACTCAACAGCCTGCCCGCACTCAACATTTGGGGAACTTTATTAACTAAAGGTGCAACTAATGGTACTCAATCTGACAATTACATGCTTCAGTATGGCAACGCCGGAGGTAGTGACGAGTTAGACGTATGCTTCACTCAAGCTGGCACCGGTACAATGCAGTGCTTCTCTTATGATGATAATAAAAATCAAACGCTTGACACCTCCCGCTGGCATCATTTAGTTTTTACCTACACCTTCGGTATCGCCAGTTCCGCCAAAATCTATTATGATGGCATTCTTAAAAACGGAACTTGGACTGCCGGTTCAGGAAACGTCATTCCCTATACTGGTAACGATGCCCTCTGGATTGGAAATGATCATTACGCTACTTCTAGCTACGAACCGGTCAATGGCCTTATCGACGAAGTCAAAATTTACAACTACGCCCTAACCTCCGATGAAATTAAGCTTGATTATAATAACGGTCTGGCCATCAATTTAGGTGCTTTCTCCCAATCGTCGGGCTCCACCGCCCCTGTCAACTCCACCGCTCAACAATATTGCATCCCCGGCGACACCTCCACTTGTTTACCACCCGTAGGTGAATGGAATTTTGACGAAGGCACTGGCACTTCTGCTTACGATTCTTCTGGAAACGGAGGCACGGGGACACTTCTTGGAACCACCTCTTGGGCCACTGGAAAAATTGGCAAGGCCTTATCGTTTGATGGCTCATCCGGCTATGTCAGTATTCCTAGTTCTACGTTTTTAAATATTACCGGCGATATCACCATCGAAGCTTGGGCAAAACCAAATCTTCTCGACAGCAATTACCACGATATTATTTTTAAGGGAACCACTACCTCTAATTCCACTCGTCAATATGGGCTTCGACTTAATTCATCCAATAATTGGGAAGGATTACTTTACACCGGCACTACTGCCAATAGTGCCGGTAACGTTGCCGCTTCGGCTGCCAATGCTAACCGTTGGGATCATGTTGTTATGGTCAGAAGTGGAACAATTATGTATATCTATATCAACGGCAAGCAAACCGATTACTCTTCCAATATCACCGGCTCACTTAATACTACTTCTAATATTGCTGCCGTCGGCAGAATTGGTGCTGCCAGTGGCGAATATTTTCCCGGTTTAATTGATAACGTTAAAATCTTTAATTATGCCCGCACTCCCGCTCAAATCGCCTATGATTACAATCGCGGCGGCGCCCTGTTATGGTACAAACTAGACGAATGTCAGGGCAATATTGCCAATGATGCGTCAGGAAATAATAATAGCGGCACCATCACTATTGGTACCTCGGGTACTCAAGGAGCACTTGGCACCTGCAACAATGGCACTGGCTCGACCGCAGCCTGGGGAGTTGGTTCTTCAGGACAGTTCAACTCCTCGCTTAGTTTTGATGGTACCGATGATTATCTCAGTACTACCTCAACTTTAAATTTATCACTATCAACTATCTCGACTGTCTCATTCTGGCTTAATTGGTCAAACTATACCAATAACGATAGCTTAGCAATGGAATCAAGCATTAATTACAATTCAAACACTGGAGCCATCCTAATTGATCCCAACTCCTCAGCTAGCGGTGGTGGCAACTTTGAAGTTAGTATCCACGGTACTGGTTACGCCAACCTGCTATTTACTCGCCCTTCTGCTGGCGTCTGGCATCATTACACCTTTGTTATTGATTCCAGCACTTTAAACGGAAATATTACCGCCTATGTTGACGGTAAACTTGTCAACGGCACTTTTTCAAGTGGTTTAAATGGTCCTTACTATCAGGGCAACTATACTTGGTACTTTATGAGCCGGGCTGGTAGTAGCCTCTTTGGAGCCGGGAAAATGGACGATATCCGTATTTTTAACTATGGACTCACAAAAACTCAAATCCAAACCCTTTATAACCAGAATTTTGCCGCGCGCTTTGCTCCAACTGTTGGCAAACCTTAATTCAGCTGTACTGAAGTCACGATCTTTCCAAAATCTTTCTCTAATTCAGGATCATTACTATTAGCAGTTAAAGCTACCGACACTACTTGGTCTCCAAACATTTGCCAACAAACCCGCTCCCAAACATCTTTTTTTTGATAACATCGCCAATCATCAATTGCCAAGGCTTGATACAAATCATTTTTTAGACTTCTCATTTTTATATCTGAAAGCTCATCTAAATTTCCACTATAATCTTTAGCCATTACTACCAGCTGTTGGGACAAACCAACCGTTCCCACTAACAATACCTTTTTTTCTTCACTGCTTAAAACAGTCAAAGAGGGTGGATACTTAAAATGAAATGTTTTCCCTTGATAATCAATCCAGGCCGTTGATTGGCTTGCCAGCGGCTCTATCTTTGGGGTAGTTACTGTTCCCACACTAGGTTGTCGCATCCACCACCAAAAAACAGCTATCAATATCGCCACTGTTCCCGATAACAATAACCATTTTCTCATTATTTCCCGGCAATAATCAAAATATCAGCATCGGGCTGCGTCTCGCCATCAGGCAACGTTTGCACCTTACCATTTACTAATTGAGCCATATCACTAGCTAACCCGGCATAATTACCCGTTAAATCTACTACTACTGTCTGGCCATAATCGCTTCGAGCCGCATTGCCGTGACCAGTTACCTGAATACCGTCAATACCGCTTATTTTCTGCTCAACAGTTTTAGCTAAATTGGCCACTGTTGTCCCGTTTAACACCACTACTCTAACTTTTGCGGCCACTCCCGTTGGTGATGGTTTAACTGGCACCGCTGATTGATCATTAATCGTCAATGGCACCATATCGATAACTTTATTAGTTGACGGTCGATACAAAATTGCCCGTCTAATCTTGGTATAAATAAGCACTTTATCACCATTTTGTGATTTTTGAAAAAACGGCTGATCCTTTAATTTATCTTTATCCACGATAGTCGCCAAAGTAGGGGATTCGTCGGTGGGCAAATCCATATACTGACTAATTTTAGTCACATAACTTAAAACCTCGGCTGCCGCCACTTTTTGTGGATTTTGAGATGCTTTTTTATATTGCCGATAAAAATAATATGCTGTTCCGCTTAAACCCAAAATCAAGAGCACAATACCTGCGCCCGCTATCCACTTAACAATTGGTTGTTTCATCATATTCAATTTTACCGCAATTAAAAAGTGAATGGTTGCCTTACTCCATTTGAAAACCATTCCCCATGCCGCATAATTTGATCTAATGTTGGCCCGGAAGAAAAAATCCAACAAGTACCATTATTCCCCATATTAGTTGATCCTACCCCAATGGTCGCATTAGCCGATCCGACCGCACACCCGGAATCCTTAATACCTATATAAGAAATGGTTGACTGGGCATTCAAGAAATTTACCAACCACTGCGAACCGGGAGTATCGGATTGCACCAATGCCAACGTCCCGGCGACCCCGGTCACCGTCATTGTCCCTCCGATAGTAAACACTGGTGTTGATCCCACTCCCGCTTCAAACTGAACTACTTTACCCGGATTGGTAATACTTAAACTATTGAAAGCCATCGATGTTGTTCCCACCGACACTACTGTCGTCGCCCCTCCGCTTAAATTAACCAATCCTGTATTAGCATTAAAAGTACCATTATTAGTTAACGCCCCCGATACGTCAAGCGTATTTGCCCCCGCTGTATAGGTTCCTCCAATAGTTACATTATTGGTAAAAACATTTCCTGCCGGTTGATACAAATTCCCCGGAAACACATATAACTTATACTGACTAAATTGGTTGCGAACATCGGTCGTCAAGGTATTTCCCACATCAACATTAAAAAAAACATCACTTGTTCCTGTTCCCGCCACCGAATTATCGTAATTTGCCAAATCAGTATTACCAATCGATACTGTCCCGCCACTATCACCAATTGTTAAAGTTTGCTCGTATAAATTAAGCCCAGATATATTCCCTGAACCTGAGTATTCTGTCACTGTATTCGCCCGAGCCGTTACCCCAACTCCAGAAACAAAAGCAGTTAGCACATCGTTAGGTACCGGCTGATCAACACTACTAAAAACATAAGTTCCCCCGGAGATAGTGGTTGTCGTCGATCGCAAACTGCCGTTAACGGCATAACGTATTGTTTCCCCTGTCGCACAATTTGTGGTCATATCATATTTTTTACACGACCCAGAAATTGAGATCGGCGCATTTTTAATTTCTACCGCAATCCCACCAATATTTGAAGTTGTACTTTGGGTCATATTGACCGCCGTTGCCCCATATGCCGTCTTCCATTCAACTTTCATACTCGTTGTCGGATTATTAAAAGCTACCCCCGTACCCCCACTATATCCAGCTCCAGCCGTTAACGAATTGGCATTATTAACCGCATTAGCAAATCCACCCGCCGTGATATTAGAACTTGCCGACAAGGCACTTAAATTAATTGTCAACCCGGTGGCCGCTGTTGAACTATCACTCGCCCCCACCCCATACTGCACAACCGCCCCCGACCCGTCAGTTCCCGACGTATCCACCCCGCTAAATTCGACGATAATATAACCCAGACCGGTTGCACTCTGCCCCCAGGTAATTGTGTTAGTTCCTGTACTCAATCCCGACGTCTTTAGTGCCCGGAATAAGGTAATATTACTTAATTTTGTTGACGTAGTATTAAATTGCTGATTGGCAACTTTTACCCAATTAAGGCCTGTGGTTGTTGTTACTGTCGGCGTACTGGTCGCCGTTCCATAGGTTTGTATGGTCCACATTAAATAAAGCCGGTTTGCCACCGGCGTAAAACTATTAGTAACGGTTGACGTCGCCGCTGTTGTCGTTGCTCCTTGAGTAATCTGGGCTACCGTTACATAGTCAACGGCAATCTGCCACTCCCGATTTTCACTAAAGACAGTCTGGTTATTACTCACAAATTCTAGCGGTCCAACCGTATAAAATTGCGGACTTATCGATGGAGTTTGAAAGGTATATCCTAAAATAAGATCATCTCCATTTTTGGCATTCACTTCCCAAATAACTTTTTTTATGCCCAACCCTGGTTGCTCTTCAATCCGATCATAATTTTGGACTCCACCTTCACTCTGTTGATCAATCACAAAACTCAACGGCACTGTTTCCGAAACTTCACCCTTAAAATCAGCACCCATCGTTACAGACATGGTCATCGGATAAGTATAAGGTGGAAATACCCGGGTAATACTATCGCGATCAATACTCGCCCAATTGAATTCTGCTACCTCGAACTGATTAGTAATCGTATATGATCCATTTTTTGTCACCGCACTCATCGTCATTTGATACGTTCCACTGTCCGGCCCCACCATATAAGTAGCTTCATAATCCGGTTGTAGCGTGTAATCGTGGCCCGAACACACTGAATTTATTTTTACCAGTCCATTTGCAGTCGACAAAGTATCTATCTTACCGGTTACCGTATTCTTAATATCCAAAGTTACTGCTGCATCACAAACCGTCTTACCCTGTTCATCCAAAACCGCCATCGAAATCAAACTATTTTCCAAGGGTCGATAAACCGCCTTGTTAGTATTAAGGGCCAACACTCCCCACAGAAAATCCTGTTGACTTATCACCCCAAAACTGTCCGACATTGTCACCCGATATTTTCCCGGCATAAACTGATGCGGAGGATCAACTTTTACTATCGTCACATCATCAATTTGTTCATTTTCAACATTGGCAGTTATTAACTCACCCTGATTATTTCTAACCTCAGTTTTTATGGTATTGACGGTAGTGTTTAACAGTTCCGCCTCAACCTTCTCGCCATTATCATACATACTTTTCATTCCCTGACGAAGCTTTGCCGGAACCCTTAATTGCGCCGAACCTCCGGTTGGAATTGCCAGTCCACTTCCTGGCGGTAAGGTGGGTATAAGCAACAAAGGTTGTCCACTTTGGCTAGCTACATTAATTGGTGGGGGAGTCAGATCTATAGGCGCCAAAGTGGACACCACCGATGTCCCAACCTGGCCACTCCCGGTAGCCAAAAAGGTTGTCGGACTGAGTTCTTGAGCATAGGCCACATTTCCCGACACTATTGTCACTACCATCCAACAACCAACCAATAATAGTAAATTTTTCCATCTCATCGGGCGTTATATCTCAAAATAATATCACCGGCCCGGGTCAAGGCACTCGATGTATTCTTTGCCGCCAGTTTTATTCTAATAATTGCGGTCTGCCCGGCCGCATTCCACTGTGGTGACGAACCACTGCTCAGTGTCGTACTGGTACATCCCGAACTCGACCATGCTGTTGAGGCTGTTGAACCTATTGAACAGACACTGGTCCCCGGAGTATCGGTATCATTATTCACCCGATAAGAAATATAGTTATCACCTGTAGTCCCAAGGCCAGTCTGATAATTGAATTGCAGTGCGCACGTTGAACCCGGGCAACTTCCTGTCTGCCAGCTACTAAAATCACCCGGCAAAGTTACTCTGACCAACACCGAATAATCCTGAAGGGCCGCATTAGTCGATGACCACTGATAATAATTTTGCCACCCGCTGGTGCCAGTATTCAAATTATTATCCGAAGTCAAAGATCCATCATTAGATGTCGAACCGTCTTTCGACAATGATGCCCCCGAATACTCTGGCGAAAGTACTATTTGAGAAGTATAGGTTGACGAACCAGCGCAGGCCCCCCAAGTACCGTTGGCATAACACCGAAAAGCATTCGAGGCAGTACTATAATACATCGCTCCATTTGTTCCCGCCGGATCACTACTACCATTATCCATCACAAACAAAATTGGTGAAGTTTTTCCCACTCCAGTCCCGATAATCACCTCGCCGGTTGGCCCGACATCAAAAATAACATTGCCGGCATTAAAGGTTCGTAACGTTAAATCTGAACTTCCATAGATCGGTCCCGATTCGACAGACAAAGGTGCTCCCGATCGTATAGTTGACGAAGTTGGGTTGGTAAAATACATATCATAAGCAATACCTACATCACCAGCCGAAGTTAAGTTAAACGGATTATTTACCGTTGATTGCTGTGGCGATACCGAAGCGATATCACTCCCATTATTATTAAGATCCAAAATATTACCGTTACCATCACTTTCGACATACATTCCCCCAGCATTTGGATCGGTATTACCATTATAAATACCTGCTACATAACCTGTACTTCCAGTACCATAAATATCAAATTGGTGACCCAGGCCGGAAGTTCCTATCCCCACATTACCACCACTACCAACATAAAATACTTGGGTATTTCCTAATCCCAATAATGAAAAATAAAAAGATGAAACCCCTACATTGGTATTTTGGGTTAAAGTCCCACCTAAACCCACTGCCCCCGATATTAATTGCAAACCATTGGTAGCAGTCGCTGACCCCCCTGGTGGCAACGTTCCTTGAACCAAAACACCACTGCTATTGATATACAATACCGTGTTTCCCACCCCTACCGGAATTCCTGTCATCGTTACCGACCCTCCAATTGAAAGGTTGGTAGAAATATTAACATTACCAACAACATCCAATTTATACCCCGGATTTGATGTGCCAATTCCCACCCAACCACTAGTCCCAATAAACAACGCCTGACTATTACCCAACCCCAAAAAATTAACCGTAAATGATGAAGTACCAATTGAGGTATTTTGTACCAAGGTTCCACCCAAACCAACCGAACCAGCAATCAAAGATAACCCATTTGTTGTTGATGCCGAGCCACTGGGAGGTAAAGTTCCTTGAGTAATACTTCCATTACTGCTGATATATAAAACAGTCGATCCTGTTCCCAAGGGAATATTAGTCAAACTTAATGACCCGCCAATTGCCAAGTTACCCGTAACCCCTACGCCTCCCGTGATTACTAAGCCCGCAAAAAGAGGCGAATTAGTCGTCTGTAAACTCTGATTCAAACTAACCCCAACTCCCGAAGTCACAAAAGAATCTCCAAAACTTATCGTTTTGCCATTAGGAATGGTTAAGGTTCCGGTCGTATTAGTTACCGTCAATCCCGACACTTTCAAAGCATTCATCGCATAGGGCACAGCCGTAAATTGTAACCGAGGGCTCATATCACCATCACCATTAAAATTTACCGATAAATAAAGGCTATCAGTATTAAAATCAATTGACGATGGAAAAGTAGTGTAAGTTCCTAAAGCCACATTAAAAGTCCCGCTGGTTACCGGCACCTGTGTTGTCCCCGAATTCCAAGTTTCTGTCCATAACGATGACCCTGCCGACAAAGCATTCCAAATTGTAAAAGTAAAATTATAACTTCCATCCGCCACATTGGTTCCATCAGTTGACCCTATCCCTTTATTAACCACCTTACCCTGAAAATTAATTTTTTGATTTATTCCTGTCGCTGCCAACACAGAGCCTGACCCTGCCAATCCCGCCACTAAAATCACCACAAACACAAGCACTTTTAAGTACTTCATTATATATTTTTCGATAGGATAGGTAAATATATCCTAAAAAACCAGGAAAAATTAAATCCTAGTATCTAATTGTAGTGGTCAGGGGGAAAGGGGTAAAGACATCACTATAGATCAAATTATCATTGCATTTAATTCGGTAACTTAGGGTTTTTTTTAATAAATTTTTTAGAAATATAAATAGTACTCCCAAATAATCCAATTATGAAGGCCAACAACAACCAAAACAAAGGAGCTCCGGCAGAAAAATAATGATCTTTCACTAATGTCGTATCAGCCACCCCATCGTAACGATAATTTACATTTATTGTGTAGTTACCCGGAAAAAAGAGACGAGACAGAGGATAAAGTTGAGTCCGATAAACTCTAAAACTTTCCGGCAAAATAATTGCGGAATCGCTATTAATTAACCCCTTGCCCACCACGCGCCCCAAAACATCAACCACAGTAACTGTCCCTCGAGGAACTAAATGAACATTACCACTATTTTGAAAACGTAATAAAACAGTCGACGGCAGCCGAAACCAAGCAGCATCGTGTTCAATTTTTCTTAAATCAAGTTGTTTAATCTCTGCGCCACCCTGTTTGTCAACAAAAAATAAACTGGCATATGCTTGATTTACATTCACAACACTCCCAGGCTTAACATCACTTACCTGACTAAAAAGCACCGCTCCATAATGTCCGCCTGAAGTCAATGAATCTTTATTAAGAACCGTCACTTTAACTTTCTCCTCACTTCCCGCCGCCACCTCGAGCCTATCCTTTTCCAATTGCAACCATGACGCCAGCGAATATTTATATTTCTGCATTTCCTGGCCATTCACTCCCAAAAATTGAACCCCTCCAGAATCATTTAGGCTCCCAAAATCAACCACTGATAATTGAAAAGTTTGACTAAAAGTATTATGGTTCGCTACCGTCAAAATTTCACTGTGAGAATTCTCTGCTGGTAACAATGTTACCGACACAAATGGAGGAGATATTGAAAATCCACCACTGACAGCAAAACACCTATCCGGCCTCAATAAAATAATCATCACTAACAATAAAAATTGCTTTAAAAACGTATGCATCTACTTTCTTTTAATCATCCGATATAACAAATAGGTCATTTGGCCCACTCCAAATAATAACAAAATAACTACCACTCCAACCCCTATAAGTATTCTCCACGGGACCACCCAAAAACTTAAACTCGCCTCAATGGGAACATCCCGCTTACCATCATCATAAGCTAACAACATTAATGCCGTATATTTTCCAAATCGTAATTTCTTAATTTGCGAAAAATCCCAATTAAGTTGTTGGATGGGATTTCCTTTGCGATCAGTCTCTACCACCTTATTGTCAATTTTATCCGTATAGACAGGAAAACCATCACTCCATGCACTTGTGAATATCCTCGATGAATTTGGTAAAACATTTCCCTTAAGATCATTAATATCCAAAATAGCCACATCTTTTTTGTCCCCTTGGCTAATAAAAATGTTTCCTTTTGGAGCCACATGAACATTTCCCTGGTTAAGCAACTTAATAGTAAAATTTACCGGTAAAAATTCAAATACTTTCTTCGGTACCGAAAATTCAGTAACCTCAATTTTTCGCACTGCATTTGGAACCCTTACTTCCAACAAGACCAAAGACGCCACTGCCCCCAAAATTTTAGTTGACCGCTCTCCTGCAACTGTCGGATCATTAAATCGGGAAAAAGTAACTGCGTAATAATAGCCAAATGCTGCGTTTGGAGGCACAGAAATATTCATCGTAATCGTTTTCCACTCATTCGCCACCATCGTAAAGTCGTTATCTGAAAAATGTACCCAATCAAAGTAATCATCCCCCGGGGCTCGATCTAATAATCTTGGGTTACCCTCATCTCCATAGGCCGAAAATTTCATTAAACTAACATGAATTTTTTCTGGTAACAAACCGGCATTCTTAATTTTCAACTGCGCCGAAACCGTAGACCCTGGTTCAGTCACTAAATTAATGGGAAGAGGGGACACCACCAAATTTAAACCGCCCACTGTTTGCGCCAATACCAGATTACTTTTTCCTCCAATAAGGAATAAAATTCCTAAAATCAAACCACTCCAAAACCTAAATCTAATTTTCATTCCAAAACTTAAAAATTACCGGCACCAACTATGGTCCAGGTATCTGTATAGTCACTGCCAGCAGCCTTGGTTGCAATCATCGCCACATGAGCCTTAAGCCAAACAGTATCATTGTTAGTTTTTCCTGTTCGGAACACAAATGGTTGCAAAGAAGTACTAAATGCTCCTCCGGATGTAGTCCCGTTCCCAGCATAAGATGTCGCTGCCGTCAGCGACCCAGACCCTGTGCCCGCAGTTACTCCAACATCCAAAATATAGCAATCAGATCCGGAGGTACAGGTTACCGTCGATCCGCCCACTACTCCTGTTGTCCCGATACTTTCCCCAGTCGTCGCCGACGATAATGCAGCATTAGCGCTTTTTATCCACCCAGTCCACCCCTTGGCCGCATTAGTCGACACCGAAACTCCAACTCCGATCGTTGAGACGACAGATCCGGAACTTAAATTACCTGTAAAGGCATCCGTTGTTCCCGTTATTGAAAAATTAAAAGTTGAAGGTACGTTTGCCGTAATTACCACTTGATCGCTTGACAAATATTGAACCGCCACCGTTGTTTGATCAATCAAAGCATCACCCGAAGTTGTTGTTTTCACGATATCAAACGCTGAACCTGGTGAAGCCGGTGTTGATATACCAATATTTATATTAAAGCCATAAGTTTGGCCAACTGACAACGCCGTTACTCCCGTTATATCAACTTCCGAAGTTCCTGTCCGGGCTGCTACCAAAGTCCCCGGCAAAGTCGAGACCCCCGTATCCAAATTAGTAACCGACACACTAACTCCAGCCCCAACCACGGCTGATCCAAAAATGAGCTTTACTTTAGCAACTGTTGCCCCCGTCACCGGAATAAAGGTAACGTAAACATTCGACGGAGTGTTTGCCTGCATCCGATCATAACGAACCGTTGCCCGGGTAAGCTGTGCCGCCAACACCGACTGACTCGACATTGAAAAAAGGATTGCCGCCAACACCAACACCGACAACAAAGAAACGACCGATCTTAATATTTTCATGGTTATGATTTAAATATGTCTTGTTTACGATAATTTGTCAAGCTGATCATTATTTAAAAATTGGCGCTGGCAATTACCGTCATCGATTCACTATAGTCACTAGCCTCGGGGGTACTCGTTGACGACTTCGCTTTAACTAAAAAATGAGCTCTGCCCGAAGTTACTGGAGTAGTCGCAGTAAAAATCTGATTTACTAAGGTGTTTACCGAACCAATAACATTTCCACTCCCATTATAGGGAGACAATATTAAAAATTGCCCAGCAGTTTGTGTCGCTCCTACCCCTTGTACTCCATAACCTTCCGCAATCCCACCACTCGATAAATCCCCATTTACCGTTGCAATTGTATAACCTGCAGTCACACTTTTTAAACCGCCATTTTGGCCGTAAATAAACACCCCACCTCCAGACGCCGCATTCGTATCCAAAGATACCCAAACATAAACCGGGCTATTAACCACATTACTTGGATAAAGATCCCCTAAACTAATCGCATAAGGTGGCAAAGTGTGGGTATCGGTAGCAGAAACATCGATTTCAAATGTTAGCGTCGGCGCTACCGTGGCTCCCGTCGCCACTGGTCCCCAATTGGTTTCACTATATTTTCCTTGCCAAGCCTTTGCTTTAAAGCTATAAGTAGTTGAACCTAGCAAACCAGAGACAACGCTGCCCGTTGATCCTCCCCAGGCATTATAATTTTGATAATCAGTAAATGCCAATGAAGACCCAATAGTACCGTCAGATTTTATATATTGTGTCGTTACAAAATTATCACTACTAATGGCAATTGCATACAATGCATCACCCGGATTACCTTGAGTATCGACCACAAAATGCAATTTATTATAATAGTTGCCCGGATTATCAACCGTAATCTTGGGAACATTGGCCAACTCTGCAAATACCAATCCAGGACCAATCCCATAACTGGAACCAACAATCGGATTCCCTCCGACTTCACCAGCCACCCCGTTTATAGAATAATTACTTGATCCCACCTGACCTCCTCCCGCACTCCCAAGACTGAAACCTTCGAGTTTGTAATTAGTACTCGCCGGCAATACAAAAAAGAGAAATAACCACCAATAGTTTCGATAGTTCTTCATAATTTAAAACGAATCCATAAATACCAAAAAACAAAAGAAATCAAAAGAGGAACAGCTGCAATCGTTGTGCTTACCACCGAAAGCATTACCCCAAACAAAATAGTAAAAAACAAAAACGCCCAAGCTCCAAATCTCCCAAAATTGATATGTCCACTATCATAGGAGCCGTCAAAATCACTTTTTACTAACCTAAAATGTAACGCCGCTCTCAATAAACTTTCGCGCTTAAAATCCATAAACGGGGACGGATCATACCCTCGTGCCGTCACTGAAATTCGAACCTGATCTAACCTAGCTGGCACTTTCATAGAAAAATTTCCCAACAATCCAGTATAACTTCTTTCAAGAACCTGATTTTTATTGCCATCGACCAAAAAAACACCTGCCCCAGAAATCGGGTAACCACTCAAATCGTTTATCACCACCCCATTAATAGTATTAACCTCCTTTACTCTTATCAACAGACGATACAAATATAAAGGTAACAACCACCAAGCAATATGGTTGATTAGTGACCATGTTAACATTCCCAAAAAAAGTAACATTCCTGTCATAAGAACCCAAAGTAATTGGATAAATCGACCAGAATGAAAAAGTTCAATTGCTGAATTCAGAACAAAGGTATAACTGTCACTTATGGTTGTCGCATAAAAACCCACCACCGCGCCTATAGTTATTGGCAATCGTTCCAAACTAACCTGGGGATAACCATTATGAGGAGATACTACAAATTCCATGGTTTTACTTTTATAACCCATCGCCGTTACCACCATTTTATATTGACCTTCTATTAAGATAGTATTAACCGTTCCATTACTTTCCGAATAAGTAGGATTAGTTAATAAACCCGTTCCACGCCATAATTGATAAATCCGTGCTGGCGTAAAATAATAAAAAGTCACCTCCGCCCGCTCGATTCCTTTTCCGTTTTGGTCAACAACCTTAACGGGCAAAATGACCGTTAATTCCCCAACCTTTTGCTCAACAATATTCCCATAAAAATCATAAATTCGCAAATACATTTCATAAACACCGGGAAGAGGAGGAGTTTTTAAGTACGCCTGATAACCATTACTCCCAGAATTAATAAGATCAGCCACTACCGAATTGGGATCATTCCCAGCTGCACTCACAATTCCCAAAACATGCTTATTCCGTAACCAAACTTGCGCCAGTTTAATGATATACGTCGGCGGAAGATTAAATTGGACCATATATGGCTGCGCTACCGGCAAAATTATCTGTGCCAAAGGTTTAGTTTGACCAGTATTGCGGTTGTCATACAATATTTGATCTGAACTCACCACTGTTGCCAATAATTGGCTGAATACCGACGGTAAAAGGGGAGTTGATGGCGTTATAAAGGTGAACACATCAGAAGTCGTGGTATCGGCAGTTACCGTAAAGAAATAGGCAGTTGATGGCAATAATCCTTCAATTTTTATTTTATTTTCCGTGCCAATATCTAGTACTATTAATGACTTACTTAACAATGTCGGCGACAACCCATACCGTATTTGCAATTTCTGCGGTACAGCCGACACCTCCACCCCTACCGTCGCCGCAGTTGCATCCAGACCGGAAATCACCACATTGGTAATAGTTACTGGCACTGGCACCGGCACTGGCGTCGCTGTTGGCACCCCGGTTAATTCAACCGTCGGCACAATCGTTGCAATTGGTGTTGGAGTTGTCATGGATGCATACTGATAACTCTCAGTAATCTGATTACTCGAAACTGTCACTACTTTCGATGCATTCAACTCTCCCGAAACAGTAAAATGGACAGTTGATGACCCAGCATAGTTACTATTAGTCTTTAAACTAAAGCTAACCTTTTGGTCGGTCGTTTGGGCTGGAAAAGAAGTTATGGTCCAGGTAATCGTCCGATTAACTAAATCGATTACCGGATGTGTCCCATTATAAGCATCGCTGGCGCTGTTCACCACGTAATCAGCCACATCAACCGTCAGTCCTCCGCCACCCTCAACCGAACCCCGTCCCCAGGTTGCCGTCAGTACCAAGGGATACGTCGGACTATGCAAATTGGCTCCATAGGTTAAAGTGTAGCCAATTTGCTGATTTTGACTCAAAACTCCAACACTGTTGTCCGTCAATCCAATTTGAAAATCTGACGCCAAAGCCGACACTTTTCCAGTAACTACCACAGTATCTTTTGCCGCAATCGGAATACCCACGTATTGTTGACCATCAATAGTCGACCCAACCAAAGTCATCACCTGCCATTGATATATTGAGCTATCACCAGCGGACGGATTCAGCCCAACTCCACCAGTCACATAAAAACCATAAGTAACTCCAGCCGTTAAATCACCACTCGAAAAAGTTATCTGTTGACCGTCAACACCACTAAAACCTATTCCCGGCCAAGCAGTCACTCCGGATGGTAATTGTGAGGTACTAATAGTCACCCCGGAATTCACACTCCAGGCGCTATTTACCACCATTCTGAATCCTGTTTCCGTCACGTTGGATAATGTCGAAACTTCAACCAAAACTGGTAAAGGATTTTCACCGCTTGCCATTCGGCTTAACCGAATTGTTGATGATTCCAACCCAGCCGCTGCCACCTGTTTTGTCGACAGAAAAAATACCATCACGATCAAGAACCACTTTTTCATCATTTTAGTCTACCAACCTTGCAACACTATAGTAAACTTACTACATGAAGTTGTTAACAAAAAGTACCTTTATCATTCTTTGCACTCTGCTTGCTTCCGGTTGTAATCCGACTCATCCGGTTTCCACTACTAACTTTATTCCCACCCCCACCCGTATTCCAGGATCGGAAAAAATCGCCGCTCTCACTTGGCAAACACTCAAAAGCAAAGAATTAGGAATAAGTTTTGAGTATCCCACCACCTGGAATGCAAATTTGCCACAAAATAACACAATTACTCTATCTGAAAACTCCATTACTTTTTTGATTTCCAAATTACCAAATCCACAAAAATTAGCCGTCACCAGCCTTTGGAACAAATACCGACCAGAAACTACTTCCACTTTATCAATTCAAAAATTTACTGTCGCTCAAAATGATATCACTGGAATTATTTCCAATCCAGTAAATCAAAATAATGACCTCACCTCAATTTACCTTATTTTCCCTTTTGGAACTGATGCTTATCGGGTAATGTTTAACTACCCCAGCAGCAAACCAGAAAATAGCCTAATATTAGGCAGAATTATTCAAACATTTGATCTCTCAAACAATACTACTGGTTTTACCTGTCCCAAAGGCGATTACAATTTAGTTGCCAATCAACCACCGGAATTTTATTACTGGGCCTATCTTAATTGCACCACTAAATAACTATGGTTTCAACTCAACCTTCGTTGTTATCAGAAACACTTTCTAAATATCAGGAAGTATTAGCCAAAAGAAAAAAGTATGTCAAAAAAGAATATCAAGCCTACGGACTTCAACTAGCCGAAGAACTACTTGACTGGAAGAACAAATCACTCTACATGCGTCTTGCTAAAACCACTGATATAAAATTACTCGAAAAAGCCAGACTTTTTGTCAAAGATCAACAACGGGGAACAATCAGATCAAAAGCTAAGCTTTTTATGTGGAAATTAAAAGAGCTCAAATCATTCCCTCCCAAAACTTGACTTATGCAACTCAGTTGCATATAATTGCCGAAATGGAGTATTTTAATCCCGACAAGATCATGAAATCGTTTCATCTCAGATCTACCAAGGTCCGGCACGCACTCATTTGTATTTTATATCAGAACAATCAACCACTTTCTGTGGCCACTCTAACCGATCATCTAAAAACGCAGTTTAAAATAACCACCAACAAAACCACACTCTATCGACAACTTGATCTTTTGGAAAATAAAAAAATAATTAGTATTTACGAAGTTGAAGGGATAAAACATTTCCAATTTAACCATAGTCATTCACATCAATATTTGTTTTGTCATAGTTGTCATCAGTTTATTCCACTAAAATCAGAACCGATTATTACCCTCAAAGACATCCAAAATATCGAAAAAAAACATCATTTTACTATTAGTCATCATTCCACCCTCTATTTTGGTCAATGCCATAGCTGCAAACCATAATATGTGAGTTAATATAATAAGTCACCTATGAATTTTCTTAAATCAAACATCATAAAAATCATTATTTTTATCACCATCATTGGGTTAGTAGTTTTTGTCATTAAAAGTAGATCTGCACCGGCAGCATCATCACTTTATAACCCAAAAACAGACCAAATCGTAACTCCAACCTACCAACCTATTGCCGATACGGTCAGTTTGGCTGGTTCTATTAATGCCAGCAATGTCGCCATACTTCAATTTCAAACCAGTGGTCAACTTGCCTGGGTCGGCGTCAAGATAGGGGATCACGTCAGAAGAGGTCAAGCCATTGCCATGCTTGATAAACGCCAGCTACAATCTCAATTTCAAACTGCCATGAATGCTTATCTTACCAACCGATCAACCTTTGAAGACACTCAAGACCAATACAAGGCCACTAAGGACAACTATTTAGTCACCGATCCTATCAAACGAATTCTCGACCGCACCCAATGGTCACTTGATAATGCTGTTATCGGCGTCCAGGCTGCCGACTTAGCTGTCAAATACGCAACTCTTATCAGTCCCATCGATGGTATCGTTGTTGACATTGATCAACCTAATGCCGGCGTTAACATTACTCCGCTTACTGCCAACTATACTATTATCGATCCTACCAGTATCTACTTTAAGTCTGAGATTGATCAGGAAACTATTCCTAAAATAAATGTTGGCCAACAGGCTACTATTCAACTTGATAGTTTCCCCAACAGTACGTTTAACTCGACCATCACCTATATTGCCTTTACGCCAGTAGTCAATCAAACTTCAACCGTTTACGAAGTCAGATTTAAACTTCCGGTTGACAACAGTACGCTATTATATCGTCAAGGTATGACCGGAGACGTTTCCATTACCCTCAGTCAATCACCTCGCACCTTAGTTATTCCCATAGATGCAATCAATGATGACGGTCTTGGTAATAAATATGTCTATACCAAACAAGCCAATAATACTCTTACCAAAGTGGCTGTTACTACCGGCATTGAATCTGATACTTCGATTGAAGTTACCAAAGGCTTAACCGAAAATGACCAAGTTATCATCAAAAAAAGATAATCCCAAAGTTATTCTAGAACTTCGAGATGTTGTTAAAACCTATACCACTGGTAATACTAGTTTTAACGCTCTAAACAAAGTCAACCTTTCTATAAACCAGGGAGAATTTGTCTCCATTACCGGTCCTTCAGGCTCAGGAAAGTCAACCCTAATGCACATTGTTGGATTACTTGATATCCCAACCTCCGGCGAAGTCCTGCTCAATAATCTCGATATCGCTCACTTTGACGAAAAAAAATTGGCCCAAATTAGAAACGTCACCCTCGGGTTCGTCTTTCAGCAATTTAACCTCCTCCCCAAAACCTCAGCCCTCGAAAACGTCATGTTACCACTCCTATATTCCGACGTCCCCCAACATCTCCGCCGGGATTTAGGTGTTGAAATGTTAACCAAAGTCGGATTGGCCGACAAATTAGTCAATACTCCCTCACAACTCTCCGGTGGTCAACAACAACGGGTAGCTATTGCCCGAGCCCTTATCAACAATCCCAAAATTATCCTAGCTGATGAACCGACAGGAAATCTCGACTCTAAATCAGGTAGCGATATTATGGCTTTTTTCCATCAACTTAACCAAAAGGAAGGTCGGACTATTGTTTTTGTGACTCATGATCGTGATCTTGCCAACGAAGCCGACCGTATCATTATTATCAAAGATGGTCAAATACAAATTGAACAACACCCCCGCCATGTTGAAACCTAGCCTCGGCGAACTGGTTCGTTCCAGTTTTCATTCTATTTTTAAAAATAAAAGCCGTACTTTCCTGACTTCCTTAGGTATTATTATTGGTGTCACCTCAGTAATTCTCTTAACTTCAATTGGTAATGGTCTTCAGAAATATGTTAACGACCAGTTCGATAGTCTTGGCTCAAATACTGTTTTTATCGTCCCAGGGCAAATATTTAACGACAAAGGTGGTTTTAATAATAGCTCTCAGAACCGCTTGGTCACCACTCGATTTTCGCTTAACGATGTCGCCACCTTGAGAAAGGGATTAAGAAGATCTCAAATATTACCCCTTTCTCAGGCAGTAGTTGATGTTAAATCAGGACCAATTCTTAAAAAAGCCAAAAGTCTTGTCGGCGTCACTAGTGATTATGGAGCTGCCAATAACGCCCTTCCCTCCAGTGGTAATGGTCGTTGGTTTACCAAAGATGAAGAAGACAAAAAAAGTAATGTTGTTGTTCTTGGCTACCAAATAGCTCTCGATCTTTTTCCGACGACTAGTCCGCTAAACAAAAAAATTGTTATTAAAGGTAAAAATCTTAAAGTAATCGGAATCCTCGACAAAAAGGGGAGTACCTTTGGCGGGCCAAGCCTTGATGATTTTATCTACACTCCCATTGGTCTAGTATTCGACATCAATGGCAACCAGGATATTCAAAGTATGTATGTCAAAGCTCCCAATAAAGACTTGGTCCCCACTACTAAGGATGAAATTAGTAAATTATTACTAAAGAAATATGATAAAGACGCCTTCTCTGTTTTTGATAGCAGTCAATTATTAAGTAGCATTAATGCCATTATCGGCACTTTAACCATCGCCCTCTCGGGTATTGCCGCCATATCGCTCGTAGTTGGTGGTATCGGTATAATGAACATTATGTTGGTTACCGTTACCGAACGAACCAGAGAAATTGGCTTACGCAAAGCTATCGGTGCTTACCCTAATGCCATTCTATTACAATTCTTATTCGAGGCTATATTTTTATCATGTTTTGGTGGATTAATCGGTATTATGCTTGGTTCGCTGGGTGCATTTGCCATTAATAAAGTTTTTCCGGCTATCGTCACCCCCGGCTCTGTCCTGTTGGCCTTTGGTGTTTCCTCAGCCGTCGGTATTATTTTTGGTGTTGCCCCCGCCCGCAAAGCATCTCAGCTTTCACCAATTGAAGCTCTCCGCTACGAATAGTCTTCTTTTTGCTACTATTAATCAGTGAAACCTGAGTTAACTAAACACCTTATACCACTCTCTCTTGTCTTGCTACTTACCTCAACCATCTGGATTGTTGGCCACGTTACCTGGATCAATTTTGTGCTTTTAATTGTTGGCCTCAGTCTTGGGGCATTTTTTCTCGACATTGACCACCTTATTTACTGGCTTTATACCCACCCCCAGTTGGAAGAAAGCCGCCTGGCCCGAATTGCAATCAACAAAAAAGATGTCCGGACCCTGCTTAATTTACTCGAATTAACCCACAAAAAACATACTAATCTTATTTTTCATCACTATATTTTCCAATTGGTACTTATTGCCTTATCACTATTTGTTTTTACCTCAACTGGTAGTATTTTTGGTATGGCCTTCTTGTTCTCCCTTAATCTTCATTTATGGATAGACGAGTTTTCCGATTTTCAAACCAATAAGATTCATCTCCAAGATTGGCTTTTTGCTCGATCTCCCAAGCAGTTGCCCCAAGCCTATTTTCCACATCTTCTTACTGCCATTGGAATATTTTTACTACTTTGTTTATGGTTACTTATCAAAACTAAACTATGAACGATCTTTTTAATCAAGTCGAAAAAGTTGTTGCCCCCGAAGAACGCAATCTTGTAGCTGATGTTGTCACGATTATGGAAAGACTTGGCGAAGATCATATTAATGATTATTCATTCTTAGTAGCTCCTATGGCCAAAGCATACGAAGGCTACCTTAAAGATTTTTTCTTACGAATCGGACTTATTGACAAAGTAACCTATACTAATGATCGTTTTCGAGTCGGCAAAACACTTAACCCTTCCCTTCGTTATAAACGATTTTCGATTTATCAAAAATTAGCCGAAATCGACGATTCAGGAGAAGAATTAGCTGAACTTCTCTGGGATGCCTGGAAAAAAGGAAGAAACGAAACCCTTCATTTCTTCCCCCATAATCTTAAAAAACTAAACCACGACGAAGCTCTACAACTCATCAACCAGATGTTGGAAGCCATTATGAAAGCCAACCAATTTTTAATTGATAATCCCCCCCGATTGACCTAGGTTGATATTTTAGGGATAATATGACCATGTCTAAAGTTGTCGTCGACCCAATTACTTGTATTGGTTGCAGCACCTGCACCTTAGTTGATCCAGACACTTTTGTTATGGATCAAACTGAATTTAAAGCTGTTGTCAAACAACAGCCAGAAAAAATTACTGAGGTGGTTAAGGCTGCTGTCGATTCTTGTCCAGTCGGCGCCATTTCTATTACTGATTAGTGGCACCCATTGTGGTTAAAATCAAACCAATCCAGGTAGCCTTTATTATTGTCACCACCATTCTTTCTCTGGTTGCCTTTGCCCTGGGAAGATCGCTTCCTCTAGCTCAAAAATTTACCCCCATTGCAATGATAGTCGACAATCAATCCACTGTCATGGCCACCGATAAATCAGCTCAGCCAACGCTTAACTTTTATCTCATGAGTTTTTGTCCGGGGAGTCATCAGTTAATTCAATCCCTCCAACCGGTTGCTAAACTTTTTGGTCAAAAGGTCAATTTTCAACCCCACTACCTTTTTAGTCAAATTGACAATCTAGCTTCTTATTGTCAGCAAAAGCCGCTTTCCCAACGCAACACTTGTCTCAATGAAAATAATTATCTTAGATCCACCGACAACTTACGCTTTGGATCAACTAACGGGAGATCTGAAATTAACGAAAATATCCGTGAACTTTGTGCTTGGACAACAACTAATGATAAAAGCCTATGGTGGCAATTCATAAAAAAAATTGACACCAATTGCACCCCCGCAAATATCGACAGTTGTTGGTCTGACCAGGCCAAAACCGCCGGCCTTGATACTACCAAAATTACCGAATGTCTTAACACTAATGGCATTACCATCATTAAAAACGAAATAACCCAATCTTCCAACGTTACTGCTTCACCACAATTATCAATTAATGGCCGCCAACTCACCCTTCAATCACTTCAACCCAACACAATTAAAGAGACACTCTGTTCAGCATTCAATACCCCGCCCGATATCTGCCAAACAGTTTTACCAACTATTAAAACTAATAACACTATTCAAAACTGTCAACTATGACCAAACTTAATTCCCATCAATTACGAGCCAGCAGAGAAGTGGAGTCGCTCAAAATGGCCAAAGAACTTCCGCGCAACCCCTTAATCTTAGTTTTAGATAATATTCAAGATACCTACAATATCGGCTCTTTTTTTCGTCTAGCCGATGCTTTAGCAGTCGAGAAAATATATTTATGTGGCCAGGTCATCACTCCACCCAATATTAAAATTCACCGCGCTTCTATTGGCACCTGGAAAGTTGTTCCCTGGGAAAACGTGTATTCAACACCAGATTGTCTTAAACAGCTTAAAACCGAAGGTTATCAAATCGTCGGCTGCGAACAGACAAAAAAGAGTATTACCTATAATCAGGCAAACTACAAATTTCCCATCGCCTTGGTTGCCGGCAATGAGCAAGAGGGGATAGGGGATTCTACATTAGCACTTTGCGATATTGTCACCGAAATTCCCATGTTTGGCATCAATAAATCATTAAATACCCTCGTCGCCACCTCAATAATTGGCTATGAAATCGTTAACCGACTTAGTCATAAAAATTAGTCGGTAAGATCCGGTTTTTTTGTTATATACTTCAAGATATTATACCTATCTTTCCAAGTATTTTGCGTATTGTAAAGCAAAAATTGCCGTGATACTATGGATTACGCCTTAATTATGAACGAATTAACTTTTAGACTTTAGATTAACTTATGCCAACTGATACTACGTATACCTCTGAGCAAATCATCGTCCTTGAGGGGCTTGAACCTGTTCGCAAACGCCCCGCCATGTATATCGGCTCCACCGACTTTCACGGTCTTCATCATTGTGTCTCCGAAATTATCGACAATTCCAATGACGAAGCTTTAGCTGGTTACGCCAAAAATGTCTGGGTAGTTTTGCACGCCGATGACACCGTTACGGTTGCTGATGATGGCCGGGGTATTCCCGTCGATATTATGCCAAAATATAAAAAACCTGCCCTTGAGGTTATTATGACCACGCTTCATTCCGGTGGTAAGTTTGAAGGAGCCGCCTACAAAGTTTCCGGCGGTCTTCATGGAGTTGGTGCTGCCTGTGTTAACGCCTTATCCACTAGCTATCAAGTTGAAGTCAGACGTGATCAAAAAATACTCTTCATGGAATTTAGTAAAGGTACTACTAAAACAAAACTAACCGAAATACCCGAAAGTAAAATTGCATTAATTCGTAAATTAATTCCTGCCGGAACTACGGGCACAACCACCACCTTTAAGCCTGATCCAGAAATTTTTAAGGAAACCGTCGAGTTTGATCATAAGATTATTGCCAAAACACTTAAAGATCGTGCTTATCTTACCAGCAAAATCTATTTTCATTTCTACGATGAGAAAAAGGGTTCGCAGGTTCATTATTATTTTGAAGGTGGTATTGTCTCCTTACTTCGGGAATTGAATAAAAATAAAGTTACTTTACACGAGCCCATTTATATCCAAAGAGAGGAGGGGATTGTCAATGTCGAAATTGCCATTCAATACAACGATACTTTCAATGAAAACACACCTTCATATGTCAACATCATCAATACTACCGAAGGCGGTTCCCATGTCACAGGTTTTAAAATAGCCTTAACTAAGGCTATTAAAGATTATGCCACCCGCAAAGAGCTGATGAAAAATAAAGAAGACAGTATTACCGGCGAAGATGTTCGCGAGGGGCTAACTGCCGTTTTGTCGTTACGCATTCCCTCCAAAGATCTCCAATTCGAAGGTCAAACCAAATCAAAACTCGGCAACTCCGAAATTCAACCATTAGTTGCCAAAGTTGTCAAAGATGCCCTTGATAACTACTTTGAAGAGCACCCCGATGTGGCTAAGGTAATTGTTTCCAAGAGCCTATTAGCTATTCAGGTTCGTAAAGCCGCTAAAGCCGCCAAAGATGCCATCATGCGCAAAGGCGCCTTTGATTCGTTAGGTCTTCCCGGAAAACTTGCCGACTGCCAATCAAAACATCCTGAAGAATGTGAAATTTACATTGTCGAAGGAGATTCCGCCGGAGGTTCAGCCAAGCAGGGGAGAGACCGCAAATTTCAAGCCATATTACCACTTTGGGGAAAAGCCCTTAACACCGAAGGTATGCGCCTTGATAAAATTGTCGGTTCCGACAAACTTAAAGATCTTATTATTGCCCTTGGGATGGGAATTGGTGACACACTAGATCCCACCAAACTTCGCTATCATCGAATTATTATTATGTCAGATGCTGATGTTGATGGCGCCCATATTGCCACCTTGCTTTTAACATTTCTTTATCGACACATGCCCAACACAGTTCTAGACGGTCACGTTTATTTGGCCATGCCACCGCTCTATCGTATTAAACACGAAAAAACTACCAAATATGTTTATACTGATGAAGAAAAAGAAAAGTACTTACAAAAAATCGACGGCGCCAAATACGATATTCAGCGCTACAAAGGTTTAGGGGAAATGAACCCTCAACAATTGTGGGATACAACCATGAATCCCGAAACCAGGTCCCTCAAAAAAGTCAATGTTGCCGATGCCATTAAAGCCGATGAAATGTTTACTATTTTAATGGGTGAAGAAGTCCCTCCCCGCAAAAAATTCATCACTTCTCATGCCCACCTAGCAACGCTGGATATATAATCAAAAATAATTTATAACCAACTCATGCCAGACGCACCAAAAAAAACTCCCTATATTGCCACTAATAATACAGGCAGAATCATCGAAACCGACATTGTTCCCGAAATGGAAAAGTCCTACTTGGATTACGCCATGTCAGTTATCGTTGCTCGGGCCTTACCTGATGTCCGTGATGGTTTAAAGCCCGTCCACCGTCGCATCATCTATGCTATGGATAAAATGGGTCTAACCCCGGGTGGTCGCAACTACAAGTCCGCAGCTGTCGTTGGAGAGGTCTTAAAATCGTTCCATCCCCACGGAGATATGGCTGTCTATATGTCACTCGTCCGTATGGCCCAAGATTTTTCTCTGCGCTACCCCTTAGTTAAAGGGCAGGGGAACTTCGGCTCAATTGATGGTGATCCTCCCGCCGCTATGCGTTACACCGAAGTTCGCATGACTAGACTTACTATGGAAATGGTAGCCGACATCGACAAAGAAACGGTCGATATGGTTCCCAACTATGATGCCACCCTTGAAGAACCATCAGTTCTTCCGGCACGTATTCCCAACCTACTTCTCAATGGCGCCGATGGTATCGCTGTTGGCATGGCTACTCGCATCCCACCCCACAATCTAAAAGAAATATGCCTTGCTATCGACCATATTCTTCACCATACGACAATCGAAAAACACGCCAATACTGAATTTGAACTCAAACCCATAGTTACCTCTCAATCAACCACCCAAGACATTGTCTTAAAAGATGTCTATGAGCTTGAACATCAAAAATATTTACTTGAAACCACGGCCACCGTCGAGCAACTGGTTACTTTTGTTCAAGGTCCTGATTTTCCCACTGCCGGTGAAATTTTTGGCAAAACCGGTATCGTCGAAATGTATAATACCGGCCATGGTAAATTTGACATTCGTGGCAAAACCAGTATTGAAACCACAAAACTAGGAAAGATGCGCATTATTATTACCGAACTCCCGTATCAGGTCAACAAAGCTGAGTTTGTTAAAAAAATTGCCGATCTTGCTCGTGATAAAAAAATCATCGGCATTTCTGATTTGCGCGACGAATCCGACCGTCACGGCATCCGCGTTGTTGTTGAAATCCGTAAAAATGGCAAACCAAAATCAATTCTAAACAAGCTGTTCAAATACACCCCCCTTCAAAGTTCATATTCCGCCAACATGTTGGCCTTAGTTGATGGTATCCCTCAGACTCTTAATCTTCGCCAAATGTTGTTGCTCTTCCTTCGCCATCGTGAACAAATTATCCGCCGACTAACAATCCACGATTTAAAAGGTGCCAAAATGCGTGCCCATATTTTGGAAGGTCTCAAGAAAGCTCTCGACGTGCTTGATGAGGTCATCAAAACCATTCGTGCCTCTGCCACCGCTGAAATTGCTAAAGAGAATTTAATGACCAAGTTTAAATTTACAGATCTTCAGGCCGCTGCCATTCTCGAAATGCAACTCCGCCGCCTGGCCGCACTTGAACGCCAAAAACTGGAAGAAGAATACCATCAGCTTATGGACACCATTAGTGGCTTTTTAGCCCTCTTGACCCAACCAGACAAAATGATTGCCCGCCTCATTGCCGAAAATAACGAAATAATAGAAAAATACGGTGATCCCAGACTAACTAAGATTTACGTTCGCGGACTTGAAGAAATTAAAGAAGAAGATCTGGTTCCTAATGAAGAAGTTTTGGTGACCATTACTAAAAGTGGTTATATTAAGCGCGTCCCTCGCGATACCTACCGCACTCAAGCCCGGGGCGGAAAAGGAATCAGCGGCATGACCACTAAGACTGAAGACGAAGTTGAGACAATGCTTTCAGTCGAAACCCACGACGACCTGCTTTTCTTTACCAATCGAGGCCGGGTTTTTAAAACTAAGGTCTGGGATCTTCCCGAAAGCAGTCGTCAAGCCAAAGGTATGGCCGTTATTAACCTTATCAATATCCTCCAAGGGGAAACCATTCAAACCGTTTTACCGCTCAACTCCCTTTCAAAAGCCAAATTTATCATCTTAGCCACCAAAAAAGGCACTATTAAAAAAACATCACTGGATAAATTTAAAAACATACGACTAACTGGCCTGGCCGCTATCAAGCTTGACACCGGCGACGAATTATCATGGGCAAAAGTCACTTCCGGCAAAGACCAGATCTTTTTGGTCACACATACTGGCAAATGTATCCGCTTTAGTGAAAACGATATCCGCCCCATGGGTCGTCACACGCGGGGAGTCCGAGGAATAATGCTGAAAGATAATGACCTAGTTGTCAGTATGGACGTTATTCCCGAAGTCCTTGACAGTAGTTCTAAAAAAGATTTTCGCCATCTCTTAACAGTCACTGAAAATGGTATTGGCAAACGCTCCGACGTTTATCAATACCCTCTCCAAAAACGAGGGGGTGTTGGAGTTAAAGTCAGTAATCTCTCAGAAAAAACAGGTAAAATTGCCGTTGCCCAGGTTGTCAATCAAAATTCCGATCAAATTCTCCTGGTCTCCCGCAAAGCTGTCACCATAAAATTACCACTCAAGAATATCCCCACCCTCAATCGCAACACGAGGGGAGTTATCCTCATGCGCCTGAAAACCGGTGAAGACAAAGTCACTAGTTTAACCGTATTAGAAGCCACAAACGAGCCAGAGACTAAGAATAACTAAAACTATAGGACTATATATATGCAATATTATAGGACTATATATACTTATAGACACTTTTTAGCATACAGAGTAGGGGACTGCTATCCTTGTTTCCGTTTTAATTTTAGGCGTATTATAAGGATAAATTAACTATATCTAAAGCTGATAGTAGGGGAGTTAAGGCTACTTTACCAAAAAACCTAAAAGTCGTCCATTATAGGACATATATATTACATATCTTTCTATTTATTTCCACTATGAAATTTATCGTGTACTTCGCGTAAGTGAGCATCTGTAACGTGGGTATAGACCTGTGTCGTAATTATATTCTTATGACCAAGTAATTCCTGGATCGACCGCAGATCAGCACCAGCTAACAAGAGATCCGTCGCCATTGAATGACGTAGGGTATGAGGTGTAGCATCAACCGGCAATCTTGCCTTACGCACATAGTGCTTCATTAAACGCTGAATTGAACGTACCGATAGCCGGACGTCTTTATCAGTCATAGTTATAGAGACTTTGCCACCAAAACGAATAAACAATGGTTTAAACTTATCCGTCCGAGCCCGAAGGTAACGTCCAACATAAATAGCTGCCTGTTTTGAAATAAACACTACCCGTGATTTGCCACCCTTACCAACAACCCCAAACTCCCGTGTTTCCAA
Organism: bacterium; assembly: GCA_021817905.1. Lineage (GTDB taxonomy): Bacteria > Patescibacteriota > Microgenomatia > UBA12405 > UBA12405 > JAMCSD01. Next base: position 42,069 of record JAKAFM010000001.1, read on the forward strand.
ATTAATCCGATCACGGTCTAAACCTGCCAACTCCGATACCCGCAAACCCGTTGAAAACAATAACTCTAAAATAGCCTTATCTCGAAGTCCCTCTTTGGTCGATAGTAATGGTTGGTTAAGCAATAACTGCATTTGCTCTGAATTTAAAAATTTTAACGAATGGTCCTTATTTTTGGGAACGTCTAATTTTTCAGGAGCTAGAACCACATAATCCTTTTTAATCAACCATTTAAGAAACGAACGCAGAGCAATAATATAATAGCCTTGGGTAACAATCTTCAATTGACCAACTGTCCCATCAAGATGACTCAAATAAACTCTAAATTTACGCACCCAATCACCATCAATATCAGCCACCACCGGCGGTCTCGTAAGATTACTTTTTAAATAATCATAAAATACGGTCAAGTAATGACGATAGTTGCGGATTGTCAACCGTGAACAATTTCTCTCTATCTCCAGATGTTCCAAAAACTGTTCTATCAAAACTGACAAATTTACCTCCATAGATACCAGTATAACCCAAATCGTGCGTCTAATGGGCTCACACGAAGTCAATATAAATATTAGCCTTAGTTTACGTATTATTTATATATTTACTCTTTTAAGAGTGGTCCGGAGAAGTCAAATAACCAAATTTGAACCTAAAACCAAAAAATCAAGCAATTTTAAGCAACTTAGCCTCCGGGGAGGTATTTTACGATCTTTAGATCTTTTAAAAAAAATATAAAAATATAAACAACATAATTATTTTAATTAAATTCAAAAAAATAACACTCCTCTGCCGTCAAAATGAATAGAAGTCGCAAAAGATACATTGTGCGACATATAAAAAGTGTCTTCCCCAATCAGAGGACAGTACTAAATAGTATTACCCAAGGAATAGGAACTATATCCACAAATAAACAAATAATGTATTCGATACGTAAATAACAGCACCACCTCACCTATACAAGACCCTCTCTCCATCTAGCAGACCTATACTCCTCTGCCAAAGTTATCCACACAGACTATATCATGCTATATCATCAAAGCTAAACTATATCAATATATATCATTCGTGAAAATTATAGGATAAATTGTGAAAATTATTTAATATTATAGGATTCAATATTATAGGACACTTCCCTACTCTCCTATCAACTTACAAAAAATATTTCTATCTTTAGGCTAATTTAAAATTCAAATAATTATCGCCAACTGGTGGTTACGACTAACGATAAAATTACAGCCACCGTAATCCAAGCGAAACCTATCCACGTCTTTCGAAACAGCCGTTCCCGTAAATCAACCTGTAACAAGCTTCCCAAAATAAACACAGCCCAAACCAAATAGATAGACGCGTTAAATATCCCTACCGGCCAAAATGATAAAACAAGCCCCAGTTCACCTACTACCAAAGCGGGAACAATCACATGAACCGATACATCCTTTCGCTCCCGCAATTCAGTTTCAATTGATATTACCCAATAAAGATAAGCAAATAATAATAAACCAACCAAAAAGGCAATAAGTGCATTTATTCCAAAGAAAAATCGAAATGACCATAATGAATTAAAGATAAAAAATGAAGCCAGTAGAGTTAATAATAAATTTACCGTCCAAGCTGCCCGATAAAGCGGCACGGTTTTAAAAGCCAATGCCACCAAAAAAATATTCTCAACCAAATACACAATATAAAAGATAAATGCCAAAAGCAACGAAACAAAAATCCCCAGCTCCACCGAAAATGGTAATAACATCAAAAAAAGACTATAGCCTCCAAAAAAAAGTACCGGCAATACACTGATCATAATTCGGACCATCCACGACTCCTTCCATACTCCCTCAGCAAACCAGGACAGGATAATAATTCCCAACGACAATGCCCCCAAAGCCACGTAGCGCCATTCAAAAGGCAAGCTCAACAAAAATAATAAACCTACCGCACTAGCCGCCGAAGCAATAAAAAACCTAAACCTTTTCGGCATAGTCCATCCCTACATAAACAGTAACAATATCCTCATTTTCTTCCAATTCTTCCACTAATTCTATAATTTTTTCCACTTCTTCTTCTTTTTCCAACACAACCGGTACTTTACAGCGCATTACCACTTCAGCGCGTTTAACCACAAACCCCGCTTCCTCCATAGCCTTGCGCATCGTCTCTAACCGATGACTATCAACCAACACCACCTCGCCATCAAAATCACCAGCACCCATATCAATCAAAGCCAGTTGAGAAGCCTCTGACATAGTTGTCGTTTCAATCTCCCCTACTTTCTCAAACATAAATGCCACGGAACCACTCTCTCCTAAATTACCACCATAAGAATTTAAAATCGATTTTATTTCGCCAATCGCTCTATTTTTATTATCACTCTCAACTTCGATAATCAGTGGCACGCCAAAAGGTCCAAAACCTTCAAAAATATATGATGCCAAACGTGCCCTACGTTCCTCAAAAGACGACAGTAATCGTTCAATATTATCCTTTGGCATACTAGCTTCACGAGCCTTTTCCAAAGCCACCTTAAGATAAGCATTAACCTCCGGGTCAGTCTTTCCACCTCCTTGCCGGACAGCCGTTAAAATAAGCTTCGAAATTTTTGTAAATGTTTCGCTTCGTTTTTTATCCTGAGCACCTTTCCTATTTTTTATATTTGCCCACTTAGAATGACCTGACATAGTTGCGATATTCTAACATTTTTGTCAGCTTTTCCCCTATAACCAATTCAATTTCGCCACTAATTACAGTTGGATCATAAACTACCTGACAACCTGCATATTGATGTTTAAGCCAGGTCAAAGTTACCCCATTTTCTTTTTCTGAAGTAACAACTATTTGGCAATCGGGTTGAATATCTTGAGTCTGAGTCTCTATAACCGTCATTCCTGCCCACCCCAAACGCAACGATAACCACTCTGCCACCCCATCTTCTCCACTCGCGTTAATAATGGTCAAACGCGACTCGTCATTCAACAATTCAGTATCGGCAAAATCTCGCGCTAACGTCGTAACAATCGGATTAGTCGGACTCATATCACTGGTCAACTGACTGTCTTTTACCAATAATCCATCTACCATTATTTTTAACCTAATACCATTAAGTATACCCGATGATTCCAATAAAGATTTCCACCCATCCCAACCATCAACTGTTTCCCGCATTATAACCTCATTAGGTAAAAACCCAAAATTATAAAAAGCCAATTGGCCCAATATTCCTGTCTTCTTTTCCTGAACCAACAGCCGATAGATACGATCGGTTTGATACCACCCCAAACCTCCCGGAATCCACAACTTTACCGTTTTTGATATCACCAGTTCATTAACAATGCCTCTTCGAGGTGAAATCGTTAACAAAGCCATAGATTCTGGACTTACCACCAATATTCGTCTGTCATCTCGACCATTCCACCATCCATGCGACACCCCATCCCCCACCAACACCGCCGCCATCAACAACACTAATACACCCAAACCCAACCATCTACGATATGGCATCAAATTGCTTCAAAACAGTAACTAAATCACCCGCTAATAAAGTACTAAATTCCTTTCTTTCCCCACTTTCAGGGTGATGTAACGACAAATAACCTGCATGTAAAAAAGGTCGCTGTATCCCGGCAACCATCTCCCCGCCATACGTTCTATCACCCACCAAAGGCCAACCTAAATAACTCATATGAACCCGAATTTGATGCGTCCTGCCTGTCTTTAATCGTACTTCCAATAGACTATAGATTTTACCTAAATATCGATATTTCTGTTCAAGCCTAAAACTTGTTTCTGCCATTTTCCCTTCGGGCTTAACCCGCCATTTACCAAAACTACCCGTAAATCTTCCAATCGGGGCTTTAACCTCACCTACTCTGGAACAATTGCCTCCAACCAGTGCTGTGTATACCTTTATCACTTCCCTATTTTTAAACTGTCGCTGTAAATTATCCAGAGACTGTTGTTGTAACGCGATCGCCACCAACCCTGATGTTCCCTTATCAATTCGATGCACAATTCCGTGCCGTTTTAAAACAACACTCTCAGGAAAATGATGGTTCACCCAATTTTCCAAGGTTAGACCAGCTATTACCCCTTCGGAAGTCACCGTCATTCCCGCTGGCTTATTAACAATCACCATAGCCTCATCCTGATAGATAATCGTTACTTCTTCCATAACTGTTGTAATAATAACCCCACAATTCCTACAGCAATTATCCAATCTCCGACATTATTATACAAACCAATAATCGGTAAATACCAATAATCACGAACATAACCAAATCGCAATCGATCTCCCAAATTAACTAACCCTCCAATTGCCGCCATTTTCCCACCAATTCGCCACAAAACCACAATCACCATTATCTCTATCAAAACAATTAGTCCAACCAACCCTTGGCCAATTCCAAAACTGATTCCATAATTAGACACTACTGTCCCGCGAGTTGCCAAAAATTCATGCAAACAAAATCCTGCTACCGCTATCAATAACCATTTAGTCATCCATCTCTTTACTACAGCTAATGCAAAGGGTTATTTCCGGTCTAACCGCTAATCGGTCAGTATCAATCATCTGACCACATCGTTCACAGACACCATATTTACCAATCTTAATCCGCGCCAAAGCTTTTCGGAATTGGACTATTTGCTTTGATAAAAATTTTGCTTTTGCCTGAGTCTCATTATGTCCGATTTGCTCGTCAACATCCTCTTCCACTGAATTTTGAACAGTCCGATCGCTATTCATAAATGGGTCGCTCTTCTCAATTGAGTGTTTTGTTTTACGTAGTCGAGCCAATTCGTTCTGTAAAAATCCTTTAATCGGAATCAACAATGATTTTGGGAATACTACCGAATTATTCATTTTTTCTTCCTCCCAGTAATAAATGATAAATGCTTAAAAGTGTCACCTAGGATAAACATTCCTCCCGCAGATGTCAAACTCAAGCCAACCATCAACCCTATCCATATCATATCGAAACCAAGATAATAAAGCCAGCCGCAAGCCACCACTCCAAAAGTAAAGAGTACCCACCAAAACAAAAATCCCTTTTTACCGCTCGGATACCATATAAACGAACGATAGCGATTTTTTACCAGCAGAGCCAACAATAAAACCAGCAATGTCAATAATCCCCATCCCAATAACGCAAACGACCTCCCTCCCCATATCCAATCCGTCCAGATCATGCCACTCATTAAAAAAACCACAAACGGGGTAATTTCTTCTGCTAACACGTAAAATCGCCACTTTTTTGAAGAACAAAAATAAAGCGTCCAACCTATCACTGCCACCACCGAACCCCAATATGCCATTCCCGCAATCCTCCACACCAGTAACCACTGCCACCAACTGTCCCATACTCCCAGATGGGTTATTCCGTATGCAATTCTTCCGCCAACTATAACCATAAACAAAGTCGACCAAAGATAAAGTAAAAGATCATTAATTTGATAATCTTCCCGAAGTGCCCGCCAACTCAAATACACAAACAACGTCACCACAAAAAGCCTGAAAATAATCAACAGAATCATGACCTATTGTACCGCACCAAACATAGTGCCGAGGAAGGGAATCGAACCCCTATGACATTGCTGTCACACGATTTTGAGTCGTGCGCGTCTGCCAGTTCCGCCACCCCGGCGTTAGGCTTATTGTACCACTAACCCTTCTTCTCCACATCAAAAAAGCTGACCTGTTTACCGTTAAAATACAAATTCATCTCCCCTATTGGACCATTTCGATGCTTTGCAATACTCAAGGTCACATTCTCCCGAATTTCCTCATCTTCTCGACTCAAAAACATGACCACATCAGCATCCTGTTCAATACTACCCGACTCCCGCAAATCAGAAAGCTTTGGCTTTCCTCCTCGAGCTTCCATCGCCCGCGATAATTGCGCTGCTGCCACAATGGGAATTCGTAACTCCCGAGCCAAATTTTTTAAACCTTGGGAAATTTCTGAAACCTCTTGGACACGATTATCCCGAGTCATGCCATGCATTAGCTGCAAATAGTCAACCAGAATAAATTTAATTCCTCTCTCCGACTGTAAACGTCTTGCCTTCGTCCGTAACTCAGTTACTGTTAAGCCAGGACTATCATCAATATAAAGCGGTGCCTCAGCCAAAATTCCCATCGCCTCAGAAAGCGACACAAAATCATCATCATTCAATTGTCCGGTTTTCAATTTCCAGGAATCCAACAATCCCTGACGTACCAACAGCCGATCGACCAATTCCTCCTTACTCATTTCCAATGAAAAAATACACACTGGCTGCTTTAGTTCAACTGCAATATACCTGGCAACATTCATACAAAACGCAGTTTTTCCAACTCCTGGTCGAGCCGCTAAAATCAACAAATTACTATCCTGCATTCCCGCCAACATTTTATCTAAAGTCCCAAATCCGGTTCCCAAACCACGAAGTCCACTCCCCCGTTTTTGTAATTCGTCAAGCCGGTCGAAACTTGCCGTCAAAACTTCACGCAATGATGTCGGCACATTCCGCAAATGTCGTTGAGTCAACGAGAATATTTCTTGCTCCGCCGCATCCAATAACTCCGACGAAGGCAAACCTTCATCAAATGCTTTTTCTGTAATTCGAGCCGCAGCTGAAATCAGCTCCCTCTTGGCCGACAACGATCGAATAATTTGTCCGTAACTTTCGACATTAGCACTGGTTGGCACATCATCTGCCAATCTGGCTAAAAACGCCTTGCCACCAATCTTCTTAAGGTACTTTAACTCTTTTAATTTTTCCGATACAGTAACAATATCAATCGGCGTTCGATTCTGATAGAGCAATTGCATTGCCTCATAAATCTTGCCGTGGATTTCGTTATAAAAATGCTCCGGCAACAAAAACTCCGACACATTTAAAATTGCCTCATTATCAATCAAAATTGAACCTAATACCGATTTTTCTGCCTCCTCCGAAGACGGCGGAATCTTTAGATCGCTCATATGCAATTGTAATACACTTTAGTAAAGTTGGCTTTGTTTATCGTTAAGCGATAATTTAAGTAAATTTAAATCATTAGCTGTGGCCTGGCAATCACCATCTAAATCAGTTGCTAAATTGGCCCCACTATCTACTGTCCGATGTGTTAAAACATCTGATTTTACCAGTGAAAAATCAAGCCCATTAATGACCCCATCCCCATTAGCATCCCCGGCCATCAAAGGGTAATGACTAAAATCAAATACTGTTCCTGATGTCAGATCCAGAGTTCCGCCAGCTAAACCATAATAATCACTCTGACCATCTTTACCATATTTAGTCTGAATTTGCTTCGGACCTTTAACAAAAATTGCGGCATTAGTCATCGTTGATAAATTCACATTTGGCAATGTCACCCGATAAATAACTGCACTCGCCACCACCCCGATTCGTTCGGGGGTAACTTGGTCATACTGCGCCAGCGCATTCCCACTTTTTACAATCACACTAACCGGCGCAACCACCGGACATTGCCCATCAGCCACCAATCCTCCAAATGACATTAAAAATTGGACCAAACCAGTTGTTGAAGATGTCACCTGTGTTGGCGTTGGAATAGGAGTCATAACCATTGTTGGCTGAACTCCTGTTGCCGGTTGTTGAATCATTGTCGGCGAAGGTAATACAGTTCCACTACCTACTGTAAAACTGACATCCCGATTCTTACCCTCCCCACTTGAAAAAGTCGCTGTATACACTCCTGGAGTGGTCACCACCGGACAAGTCCATTGCCACCAACAACTCATGCCATCACCCATAGTGTTACCGCTACACTTCGTCGCTGCAGGATTACTAACACAGAGAGACTTATTACTAATGCCTGCTGAATTAAGATTAATGTTAGTAAGTCCATCATTCGAAGTAAACGTCAGCGTCACCTGGCCGCCCGGAGTTACTAATGCTGGAGTTACGTATCCATTAAGACCATTAATTGTCGTTACGGTTGGCTGAATTGCTGTCCCTGTTGACGTTGGCAATGGTGCAGTTCCGCCAACCGTAATGGTAACGTTTCTAGTATTACCTTCACTACTGCTAAACGTTCCAACATAAGTACCTGGCGTAAAGCTTGCTGTACAGGTCCATTGCCACCAACAACTCATGCCATCACCCATTGGATTGCCACTGCACTTAGCACTATTAACCAAATCGAGTTGACAACTACTCAATTGTCCCGAAGCAAAACTGACATTAGTATATCCTTGTGCTGCCGTAAAAGTAACCTTTACTTGACCCCCGGGAGCTACTGGCTGTGGATTAACATAAGCGTTAAGACCATTAATCGTATCTAAAGTCGAAGTACTTGTTGCCCGACCTCGATTATCAAGATTAGTTTTTAATTCCAAAACAATCAACGGTACTGTAGCCACTAAAAGCAAACTCCATATCACCCAAAATGAAATATGTTTATTCATGTCTATTTAATACTACCACCTCAAGACCTTCTGGCAACTCATCTCGACTTATCTTAAGACTAGCCACCGGCAAAAGATCTTCTCGGTCAACCACATCCAAAAAAGTCTTCAATTCATCCTCGCTTTCATAACCAACCGGAATAACATAATTTACTCCCCACTTCTTCGCCCATGATAAATATAATTTCAACTTTTCCAAAGATTTTTTTGCACACGGCACAAAAAGAACATCCAATGAATCAATTCGCTCAATTTTCTTTTCGGTCAAATCTTCAATAGGCTCTCCCATTACCCCAACCGACACCCCATCAATTGTTATCGCATAAACAGTTGACCCCTGTCCCGCCGAGATTCCCGTTAACTCTACCCCTCCAACTTCATATTCTCCCGGACCGGCAATAACTACTTGATCAGGACTTTTCTTCACAAAGTTCCACATATTTTTAGTTGATACCACTACTCGTCCCTCAAAACCATTCTTCTCTTCAGGATCAATTACTACTTGTTCTTTTTTTCCCTTAAGTACTAGACAATAATCATGTAGGTACTGGATTTCCATAAAAATTACTATATCATGATATGATAATATCTGCACATGGTAAAAGAACTCTCCCTTGCAATAATTCTCGGTTTGATAATTGGATTTGTCGTAACTGGAGGCGTTATAAGCCTAACAAAAAATAAGAATCCAGCTACCAAAAATACTACTCCCACCCCGACAATTACCGCGATCACTACCAGCCCATCAGAAACTACCACCAGCGATACTCCAACGCCAGTTCAAACCTTAACGATCTCTTCTCCGGTCAATGAAACCGTTGTCGATACCGATAAACAAACCATCACCGGTACTACTAATCCCAACGCTACCATCATAATCGCTACATCCAACGATTCAATCACCGCCACTGCCGATCAACAAGGTAATTTTTCAGTTCCTATCACTCTTGATGTCGGCATCAATGGTATTCAAGTCGTCAGTTTCGACCCAACAGGAAACCATCAGGAAGTTGACCTTACGGTTACCTATTCAACCGCCAAAATCTAATGTTACTTTTAATCTTCATCCTAAAAACTATCATTCAACCGATATCCGCTTATGCCATTGCCAAACCTACCCTGGCAATTACCCCAACATTAATCGCCACCACGTCTGCTGATCTTTCTCCTACAGTTACTCCCGACAGCACCTCACTAACCGAAATCCAAAAGATAAGAGAAGCCGTTCAGCAAAAAGTAAAAGAAAAATTAAGTGAAATTGTTGCCCTTGATACAACCAAAAAAAGAGGTGTCTATGGTAACATTTCAACAATTAGTGCATCCACCATCACTTTAACCAAAGACGACAACTCTACTATCCAGATAAACACCGATGACACCACCGCATTTATTGATATTAATCGCAAAAAAATCGACATTACCAAACTAAAAACTGGGCAGTCTATATTAGTCATGGGCTACAACAATAATGATGGTAGCCTGGCCGCCAAAAGAATAGTAGTTAACGATCCCTCATACCTTCCCGTTAAAAAAATTATCACCATGGGAAAAATTGTTGACCGTTCCCAAGCTACAAATGTCGCTTTAATTGTTCCTCTCACCGACAAAAACACTCAATATCAAGTATCTCTAGTTAACGCCACCACCATTGTCGATAGTACTAATAAGAAATTAGCGATAAAAGATGTTACCGTCGGCAAAAAAGTCATTGCTATATTGTCGCCTAGCGCCAAAAATAAAACCTATACCACCGACAAAATTATTATCTTCTAACTAATCCTTCGTCCCAGCCCTACGCTCTCTTTTCTCAATAGTGAACTATAATTGGTTATCCAATTTTTTTCAAAAATACCAACAGTAATCCTATTGCCTGCAAACTGAGAACTGGCACAAACATCCACCGTCTTAATCGCTGCCAAAACCATGAGATACGAATTAAAAGAACTGGTTTCAAATACAACATTAACATTTGGCACTATTTCCCCGACAACATAATCTACCCGCTCATTACAAATATCTTGCCAATGGCAATATCGCCACCTATCCTGCTCCGACCACTCCGCACTCTCCATTACCTTCGCCCACGACAACCTCGACCTCAAATACTCTTCCACGTGTGATAATAATCTCCTTCCATATCGTGCTTCACTTTGAAAGAAATAATCAGCAATTGCGATTGGATAGTCTTGAATTATCATTAGCCCCTTTTCCGGATCAAGATAATTACTAATAATGTTTTTTATGCGTGGTTCACGCCGCAAAACTTCGTGATACATCAAAAATGTGTCCATCCCTGCCAGTGCCCGAATCATCCGGTAACGTTCTTCGCTGATTCCCATAATATGTAATTATATAATTTTTACCATTTTATATTGACTTTAAAGCCGCCAACCAGTAAAATTCCCCTATGAAATTGAGCATTTCATTTCATCATCACGCCAACTAAGTGTGGCGGGTGTTTTGGTAAATCCCCGTCAAGGGGATTTTTTTTGCTTCTTTAGGTCTAATTTTGAACGAAGTGCTAAAATTTGTCTAAAGAAGCAATCCGTCTCAAACGGATTAACATGGTGGTAGACGCTCAATTGGCGAATCTGCAGATGAGTCCGTCGACTGACGGATTAGAGGCCTAATTGATATACTCCACTAAAATAACGTTTCTTTAACATGGTGGTATTAGCTCAATTGGTTAGAGCGCAGCTCTGTGAAAGCTGAGGTTGCCGGTTCAAGTCCGGTATACCACCCCTAAATAGTTCAATGACTCCAACGAAATCTTCTGGATGAGGTGTACCATGCACTACCACTTCCCGACCTAGCCCCGACTCTATTAAATTCCTCAATTCTTCTAAAGACACTCGGAAAACGCGCTTCTCTATTCCAATCGGGGTCAACTTTATTAACCATTTCCGGATTATTCAAATAGAAAGTAATAAGTTCTGCCATTATCGCTAGACCTTCTTTACATACGTCATAAACATCTTTATACATTGGTCCGTTTTCCTGAGTACTAAGTGCTCTAAGAATAAAACCACGCGATTGACGATAATACTCTTCTAATTGAGAAGGAGAAACTAAATCGTTTCTTTTAACATTTTTGGGAAGATTTGAAAGCAAATCTAAAGCATAAAAAACAAAAGCTGGAAGGAGTCTCATATCAGAAATAATTTCACCATTATGCCTAACCCCCTTCATCTCTTGTGCTTCAAAAGATGATAGGTGTCTCATGGGATATTTAGTATTTCTATTATCGACCTCAAGCAAAAAGTGCCCAATATTTTCCAAATAAAAATCAACAGTATCGGCATTTAAAAACCCCAGTTCTAACAGTTTCTCTACAAAATAAGTATCTGCTGCCATACTAAATATTCGTTTCATGTCAGCCCATCCCATATATTTTTCAATCTGAGCTATTTCTTTTGGTAATCCATGGTCGTTAGTTTCACGCAAAACGTTTTCGGGCAATGCCATACATATTAACAACGGGGCCAACATAAAAGCAGTTTCCGAAGTATAGGGTGGTGCTGATAAATTAATTCTCTGTACCCCTGCCTGTAATAACTCACTCATTCGTTCTTCCGCATAAATATCGTCAAGCATTTTTCTATTATTCTCAATTATTACCTTGTTACCATATTTATGTCCAAAATTTTCATTTATAGCTTCAAACAGTTCATCAAAAGTCACTTGACCTTTCATTTCCGCCAAAGTCGACAAGGTAATCTTAACAAAATCAAGTGGTACCAATCTCGGCTCAACTAACCCATAAATAGACTTATCTTCTTGATATAACTCCCAACGATGATCACGATACCACGTTTCGCCATGTTCGCTAATACAATGTTCCTCATATTCTTTCATACATGCTTTAATCTGCCTATCAAATCCTCCTAGTCCAGAATAAGTACTGTCTGTACCAAAAACCCAACCTGCTTGATTAAGTGTAATAACTGGCACCAACTGAACAGGTGGCAAATTACTCCGTATCGCCCTCCTGAATCCATCATAACCTTGAGATGTTTCAATTTTCATTTGTAATCTAAGTTACTATAGGCTATAATTATACCATTATGCTCAAAACTAATCTTTTTATCCATCATACCCATACCGTGGTCACCACCCGCGGGGTAGTGGTCTGACCCTAAATTTTGAGTAGTCTTTTTAATCCCCGCACCCGCGGGGATTTTTGTGTCTCTTTAGGTCGAAATTTAAACGTAGTGAAAAATTTTGCCTAAAGATACCATCCGTGAGCGCCAGCAAAGCGGATATCTCAGACGGGTAGATCCCCTCCTTATTATTTTTTAAAACTATGACCGAAATTCAAAAAAATAGTCAATTAACCTGGGACGTTTCTGAAGAAGAAGCTAACCGTATAAATTTACCTGCAAATGATTGCCGGCGATTTAATGGCGGACAAATCGCCACTCCAGAGCAACAAGCTGCCTGGAAAGTTCGACCGAGAACAACATTAGTATCCATTGCAAAAAACCAATTAATAGTCATTAATCGACTCAGGGAGGAACTACTATGAACATAAAGTATCAACTCATTTCCCCCTCTGGGAATCTTACCGCCATAATTAATGGTCAGTATTCAGCCTCAGAAAAAAGTCGTATTAATCAAAAAATATTCGCCACCAATAAACTGGTCGAACAAATTGGTTACATCTTTCAAAAAGATTCGAAAAATTATTTTGAAATGATGGGTAATGAATTTTCCGGCAATGGTTGTCGCGCCGCAACATTGGCATTTCTCAATAATAATCCGGGAAAAATTTCATTTTTTACCTCTGGTATCAATAAAATAATAATCGGAAAGATAGACAATGGTAATGCAACAGTCGCTATTCCTTCTCAAAAAGTGAACTTTATCAAAATAAGCAATACTATTTATTCAACAGTAATTTTCAATACCTTAATGATCATTTCTGCAGATAATATCAACGATAAATCGAAAATTATCAAAAGATATTCTGATAAATACAATGCTATCGGATTTATGAGTTATCAAAAACAAGATAACCAAATAAAGCTCAATCCCTGGTTTTGGGTCAAAGAAACCAATAGTCTCATTAATGAAACAGCCTGCGGCAGTGGCTCGATAGTTGTTGCCAAACTATTAGCTAAATCAACTATTTTCCAACCTTCAGGTCAGGCCCTCAAAATTAGGTTTAATAAACAAACAATCAATCTCAGTGGACCCATAAAATTGCTTACTGCTTATAATGTTAAAATCTAACTATGAATCAATCAAAACCACAAACTCTCAAAGGTTTTCGTGACTTTTTACCCGACGATATGCGGGTACGCAACTACGTCAAAAAAATCTGTATCGAAGCCTTTGAACAGTTCGGTTTCGAACCTCTCGAAACCCCAACGCTTGAATATGCTTCTACCTTGATGGGTAAATATGGGAAGGAAGCCGATAAATTAGTCTATAAATTCAAAGATAATGGCGATCGTGATGTTGGCCTCCGCTATGACTTGACCGTCCCCACCGCCAAAGTTTTAAGCATCTACCAACAACAGCTTCCCCTTCCTTTTAAGCGCTATCAAATTCAATCGGTTTGGCGTGCCGACAAACCTCAAAAAGGCCGCTATCGGGAATTCACCCAATGCGACATCGACACTTTTGGTCCCCCCTCCCCTTTAAACGATGCCGAAATGGTCGCGGTTATCTATACTATTTTACAAAAATTAAATTTCAAAAAGTACCAAATTAAAATAAACAGTCGTCAAGTCCTTTTTGAAATAATTACCCGCTCAGGCCTTGAAGAACAAAAATTTACAGTCCTCCAGTCAGTCGATAAATTAAGCAAAATCGGATATGATGGAGTACAAAAAGAACTCATTTCCAAGGATATTAGCCAGGAACAGATAGAGTTACTGTTTAAATACGTCAAAGAGGCTCAACCAGACGATTATCTAAAATCAGTCTTTTCTAAGCTGTCGGAATTTGGTGTCCCTCAAAGTGCCTATAGTTTTGACCCTACCATAGTCCGAGGACTTGACTACTACACCGGCCCAATTTTTGAAACCTATGTTGAAGAGCCCAAGATCGGATCAATTACCGGTGGTGGTCGCTATGATAATCTAGTCTCCAGCCTTGGCGGCCCCAATATTTCCGCCGTTGGCACTACGCTTGGCTTTGACCGTATTGTAGACTGTATTATCGAGCTCAAATTGCTCCCTCAACTACAAACCTCTACCACCAAAGTCATGGTTGCCAATTTTGGCCTCGACACTGAGAAAGAAGCGATAGGTCTAGCCACCACACTTCGTGCCAACAAAATCGCCACCATGCTCTACCCTACCTTTGACAAATTAGGCAAACAATTTGCCTATGCCGACGCCAAAAAAATTCCCTTTGTCGCTGCTATTGGAAGTGATGAAGCAAAAGCCGGAAAAATTATGCTCAAAAACATGGCTAAAAAAGAGCAAACTTTAGTTAGTCAAGAAGACTTATTATCAATTCTTATGATATAATAAAGCCCATGAAAGCCTCAATCCATCCAAAATATAACGATCAATGCCAGGTTAGCTGTGCCTGCGGCAATAAATTCGTCACCGGCTCTACGCTTGACAAAATCGAAGTCGAAGTTTGTTCTCATTGCCACCCTTTCTTCACCGGTCAGCAAAAATTCGTGGATATTAAAGGTAAAATTGATAAATTTAAAGAAAAAGTTGCCAAAGGTAAAGCTCATGCTATTGTGGCTGCTGATCGCCAAGCCAAGAAGGCTGCCGCTAAAAAAGAAAATTAGATAAATTTGCAGCATACG
This sequence comes from bacterium, assembly GCA_021817905.1. GTDB lineage: Bacteria > Patescibacteriota > Microgenomatia > UBA12405 > UBA12405 > JAMCSD01. The sequence continues at coordinate 57,241 of JAKAFM010000001.1, forward strand.
ACTATCATTAGAAATTTGAAATTAGAAATTTTGAATTATTGAGGTATGCCCACTACCAATTCAGACATTGCCATACTTGAATTCCGTCCAGGACCAGGAGGAGAAGAAGCCAGTATCTGGTTAAACGACCTTATGAACATGTATGTCCGTTATGCCAACAAGGTTGGATGGAAGGTTAACCAGCTCGACGCCAATGTCGTTCAAATTAAAGGCTTTGACGCCTATAATCAACTTAAATTCGAGACCGGTACTCACCGCGTCCAACGAATTCCGGTCACCGAAAAACATGGCCGGATACACACCTCCACTGCCGCTGTAGTTGTTCTCCCCCAAGTCAGTTCTAATGACATAAAAATAAATCCCGATGACCTAGAAATTAGTGCTACTCGCGCTGGAGGCCACGGCGGTCAAAACGTTAACAAAGTCTCCACTGCTATCCACCTTCTTCACAAACCTACCAATATTGTTATCGATGTTCGCCAGGAACGGTCCCAGCAACAAAACCGGGAAATTGCCATGGATATATTGCGCTCAAAATTATGGGAAATTGAAGATGAAAAACGAGGGAGTCTCTTAAGCGGAGCCAGAGCGATTATTGGCCAAGCTAAACGCGCCGACAAAATTCGTACCTATAACTATGCCCGCAATCAAGTCAAAGACCACCGCTTGGAATCAATGAGTTTCAACAATCTCGACCGTATCATGCAAGGCGACCTTGACGACCTGCTTCTCAACCTCTCAATTCTCGAAGAAACCAATAATAATGTTATTAAACAATAGTAGTCGGACTATCTTCTCTCACGCTTAAGTTTAAAAGAAACATTTTCTCCAGCTACATATACTTCTGTACCTATCTTCTTTAAGACAATTTCAGTTCTTCCAGTGGGCATTACCTCAATCGAAGCAATTCCATTTCTGACTTCTGCTTGCACCTTACCTGATCCAGAATTAAAATTTAACACCTCAACTTCATAGGTACGAAATGCACTGTTAATAATTGCTCCACCTTCTCTTTCAGTTGAAGACCTTCTTTCATCAAACATAAAACTACCATCCCACCTTCTTTTCCACCCCTTAAGAACATTTAGTTCATTTGCTAAATTCGGACTCGGCATACTTATTCTCATTGGTGTCATAATTAGTTAAACCTATAATTACCAGATTATAACATCAACTTTTACCATCCTCTTCTTGACCTTCTTCTCCCAGATAGTTCTCTTAATTCTTCCTGCTCTTTCTTCGTTGCTTTTTGATGCGTAATACGTACTTCTAATTCAGGGATAGCAATCCCCTTATCCCTTCCGTTCATATTAACCGAAGCTGTAACGATTCCATACTCATCCAACGTAGGTTCAATATGCTTTCTTGTCAGTAACCCACGAATAGACCATCGTCGACTTTCAAATCTAATAGCTTTGGTATCTGCAAAAACCTTCGTCTTGTCTACCGACGATGTGATTTGAGAAACCGGACTCTCCTTATCTCCAACATAAAACGAACCACTCCCCACCGATCCATCCTCTCGAACCCGAACTTGCCCGCTGCCTGGTACTGGCTTAAGTTTAGCTATAAACGTATCCCTACCAGATCCCTCAACTCTAAATGCTGTCATAACCTATATTGTATCAATAACTAGCGCTTTTTATCCAGTTTTACCGTTACAGTTATGGTACTAGTATCACGGTAAATTTTTAATACCATCGTCTCCCCCAGCTTCTTTTTATTAACCAAATCAGCCAAACTAGTGGTATCGTCAAGTTTCTTACCATCAGCCTCGGTAATGATATCGTTTTGCTTTATTCCCGCAGCCTCAGCCGCGCTTCCAGCCACAACATCTTGAACCAAGGCTCCTTGAGGCACCGAGTTAAGTAAGGCTGACTGCTTGGTGATCATTTGGTACGATACCCCCAAAAAGGGTCGCTCAAAACCACCGGTAGTCTTAAAATTTGCAATTGAATCCTTGACCATATTAATCGGCAGTGCAAAGCCAATATTTTGGGCACTTTGTGAAACTGCTACATTTACACCGACTACTTGACCAGATGAATTTAATAACGGTCCACCTGAGTTACCGGGATTAATCGCCGCGCTCGTCTGGATGACATTTGACAACTGCTCTGAACCCTCAAAAGGTGACCCGGCTTCTATCCCCCGTCCCAACCCTGAAATTACCCCCGTTGTCACTGTTGATCGAAATTCTCCCAAAGCCGTCCCAATAGCTATCGCCGTTTGACCAACTTTAATTTTATCCGAATCACCTAAGGGTAATGGCGTCAAGCCGTTCTTATTTACTTTCAAAATTGCCAAATCATTAACCGGATCACGATAAATATTAACCACATCCAAGACAGTATTATCATACGTTACCACTTTGTATTTAGCCGTCGTATCGGCCACTACATGTTTATTAGTTACAATCAATCCGTCAGCACTAATCACAAATCCGGTTCCAATGTCTTGTGGTTTACTTGGCGCCGGCGTCGTATCAGGCATCATTTGCCGTGGAAATCCAAACATATTTCCAAAAAAATCAAAATTTCCTCCGCCAAAGATATCCTGTGGCGAAGTCGCAACCTTACTAATTGAAATGGTTACTACACTTGGTGTCGAGTCGGAAACAACCTTCGTCACCACTGATTCCTGATCAACTATTTTCTCTTTCACCCCGCTTCCAACACTTGTTATCGACTTAGGCAACAAGGTGTCCAAAAAACCCATACTCTTAATCCGTTCTGCGCCAGCACCCGTCACAAATGACAGTGCTACTACCAACCCAAACCCCAGTCCTACCAAAAAAGTTCGCATTGTTTTATTTTCATCCATGAAAACCTCCTGTTTTTAACATTTATTTTTGTTGTAACAAGGTTTGATAAACCTTAGCATATTGATCCTCACGTGTTGGGTCCGCTCCCCATGTAATCGGAATATCCGGTTCTACTCCCACTCCGTGAATATTTTTACCACTCGGTAACAACCATCGGGCAATAGTCACATGCAATCCTGAACCATCCGGTAAATCTTCCGGCTGCTGAACTGTCCCTTTACCAAAACTTTTCTCCCCCAACAACTTCGCCCGGTTATGATCATGCAATGCCCCCGCCAAAATTTCCGATGCTGAAGCTGAACCACCATTAAGCAAAACTACCACCGGTACATTGATTAACTGTCGACGACTCGGATCAACTGAATAGGTTATCACTGACTTATCGCCAGATTCCTGTTTAACTACTACCCCACTATCTAAGAAATCCGAGGCCACCATCACTGCCGAATCCAAAAATCCACCGGGGTTATTTCGCAAATCTAATACCACGCCTCCAAAATTTCCGCCAGCTTCCATATTCTTTATTTTTGTCACCGTATCAGGCCAATCTTTATATAATTGTTCTGAAAATTTATTAAGTTGCACCCAGGCAATTGATTTTCCTTGATAGTTTTTAGCTGTAAAAACAATACTTGGAACAACAATAGTATCTCGCTTCAAAGTTACATCATAAGCATCTGCCCGTCCTTCACGATACATCTTTAAAACGACATCGCTTCCCACTTTCCCTCTTATTAACGTTACCGCGTCAGCCAAACTTATACCCGAAGTATCTTTATTAACATTGTTGGCCGCATCGGTAATTTTTAAAATCAAATCCCCTGCTTTAATTCCCGCTCGCTCGGCAGGAGTGCCGGTTAAAGTTGTCATTACTGCCAAAGTCTTATCTTTATATCCCAACGATATCCCTACGCCACCAAATTCACCAGCTAAATCATCCTTTGAACTTTTATTATCGACTGGAGGCAGAAAAAAAGTATAAGGGTCCCCGAGTGACGCCACCATTCCCTGAATCGCACCGTAGGTTAAACTTTTCTCATTTTTTAATTTATCCTTTTCCAAAAAATTCTTTTGTAATTCTGCTTTTACCCGAGCCATTAAAGTCGTGTCAATGGGGCCAGCACTAGGCTGCAACGTCACCGTCTGTCCACTACCTATCCGGTACGAGACAAGCGAAGTTATCCCTACTAAAGCCAAAATTAGAAATATATTGCGAACCTTTCGTAATGTCATATCTTTCTATTGTACAACAACCATTAATCGACAAGCTTTTATATTAAGCAGCAGTCGATAGGTTGTCTGAGGCTTTATTGTATGCTCTAATTCCTGAAAAGCAGCTGAAGATAAAAACGCCATCGGTAACAGCCCCTCAAGATTAAGATTCATGTCGTTTCCCACAACCACTATCCCTTTCACTCCCACTGCCGCCGCCTTTGCCACCATCGCCCTATCAATTCGCGAACAAAACACTAATTGTCCCTCCTGTGAAAAATGTAAATCATTAATTCGTTGTAATAACCTAAAATCTCCATTGCCCCATACCTTAGCCATCCCTGTTCCACTAATCGGAAACTCCCAAGCTTGAAAATGCAACCGCATTGTTCCAGGTTTTAGTTCCCCTACTCGTGCCGATACTGGCGAATAAAGCGTACGTTCACGAAACACTCCTGTTCTAATCTGAACCCTCATAAACTCGTCCAATCCTGTTACCACCCCCTGTTCGGGAATAGTTACTTTTTTACCAAAAAGGTGATGTAATAATTCCGGTTTCCCTTCTAACTGCTCTCGTAAAATCTGTTTCTTTGGTTCGGTCCACCCATAAACCAGATGAGAAATATCGATCAGTGCCAAATCTTCCTCTTTAATTTCCACTATCCTCTGACCTTGAGTAACCATTTCCCCCGAAGTTACCAAAACTTCCGACCCGTTAACAGGATACGAAACGATCCAGGCAATCGGGTGAGACGCTAATGTTGCAAAAGCTGGCATCTAACTATTATAAAACCTTTCTTAGGCTTCTTGGGCAATGAAAGGCAACAAAGCCAAATGTCGGGCATGTTTCACCGACTCCGCCAATCGACGTTGGTGTTTGACACAAACGAAAGAAATTTCTCTTGATAAAATTCTTCCTCTCGAAGACAAATATGGGCGAAGCTGTTCATATTCTTCCCACATTGGCTCATGTTTAGCCTTACAAAAAGGACAACCCTTATCCTTCACTACGCGTGGCTGTTTTTGGTTATCTTGCTCTTTAGTTATCGGCTGCATAATCCTCCTTTTTATCCTCTACTGCCTCATCAGGAATCATGACATCATCAAGAGGTGCCGGACCTATCGCTTGCATCGAAGCATCGTCAGCTGGAGCCTCATCCACCGTTACCTCTTCAACCGGAGCCATCCGCTCACCATTACCTTTATTATCCAATATAATCATATCGTCAATCACAATCTCAGCAACCTGTTTTTTTAACCCTTCGTTATCACTAAATTCGCGATATTGAATTCTACCCTCAACATAAATACGACGCCCTTTCTTTAATAATTGAGCACATAATTCTGCTAATTTATTCCAGGCTACAATTCGATGAAATTGCGCGTCTTCCTTACGTTCACCCTGTTTAGTGCTCCACACCCGATTAGTAGCTAATCCAAAAGTGGAAACAGCCATTCCAGCCGGCGTATAGCGCAATTCTGGATCCCTGGTTAAATTTCCAATTAACATCACTCTATTTAGACAACGACTCGGCATATTTTTCTCCTTACTTGCCCGCCAAAGCCTTGGCAACGGCGGTTTTCTTTAAAACTAAATAACGAATAACTTGCGGCTCACGATTTAAAAATAAATTAATTTCATTATTATTAAAGGTCTTTTCAGCCTCAATGTCCAACTGCCAAAATTCACCTTTAGTACATTTTTTAATTGGATACGCTAATTCCCGGGTTCCAAGGTCAGTCGTCAAAGCCACTTTAGCCCCTAATTTTTCCACCATTTCAGTCACCTTAGCAAAAGTCATCTCTCGATCCTTTTGGCTTGTCTTAGGCTGAAAAACAATCACCAATTGATAGGCATTTCTGTTTGTTTTCATAATCTGGTTAGGTTATCACAACTGTTATTTTTTTACAACCGGATGCGCCTTATCAACGTAAGCTAACACCTCTTCGTCCGAAACTACCTCATCATTGTCAACTGATTCTTTGTCGATCAAAGCCAACAACTCATCCAATATCTGTTCAGACAACTCGTCACTATCTGCCAATCCCGCCAACAACTTTGCCGCCTTATCAAGCGATTTCGTTGATAGTTCCATAGTAGTAATAATGTCTTTTGCTTCTTTTACCTTCATAAACTAAGCCTATTTTATCATTTTTTTAACTTTTGTCCCATCTAATCCATCTTCCACCACAAATCCGGCCTGCTCCAACTCTTTTCGCAGCCTATCCGATTCTTCCCAGTTTTTTGCTTTGCGTGCTGCATCCCGAGCCATAACCAATTTTGCAATCTCATCGGAAATTTCCACTGTTTTTATCTTTTCTCCTAAATTTAATCCCAAAACCCGATCAAAATCTAATAAAGTTGCCTTTTTATCTTCAGGTCTAATATCCACATCTTTTGTCAATTTCCATACTAATGCTATTACCTCAGGCATTGCCAAATCAGCCGCCAACAAAGTCTCAAACGCTTGTTTATAAGCTTCACTTACCGACCCTTTAACTCCAATTTCACTCACAAAATTTTTAAGTTTTTGATAAGCCACCATCGCCACTTTTAAATTATCCAAAGAAAATTCCAACCCTTTTCGGTAGTGACTCGTTAATACCATATATCGATAAGCCAAAGGGTCAATTCCCATTGTCGCCAACTCCTGCGCCAAAAATAAATTTCCCGTCGACTTTGACATCTTGGCTCCCCCCTTACTAACCACAAAAGCATTATGCACCCAATAATGGGCCGTCTGATGCCCAAAAGCGCCATAACCTTGTGCAATTTCGTTAGTATGATGAACCGGAATATGATCAATTCCGCCGGTATGAATATCAAAAGTTTCTCCCAAATATTTAACCGACATCGCTGTACACTCCAAATGCCACCCCGGAAACCCAACTCCCCATGGGCTCCCCCACTCCATTTGTCGCTTCGGTCCATCTTTAGGACTAAATTTCCATAAGGCAAAATCACTCAAATTTCTCTTTTCTTTACTGATTTCATCCCGTTTTGTATCTTTAATTTCCTCCAGCTTTAAGTGTGCAAATTGAGCATAATCAGGAAACTTACCAGTATCAAAATAAACTCCATCTGAAGTGATATAAGTAAACCCGTTGGCCTCAATCTTTTGAATCAAGGCTATCTGCTCCGGAATATGATCAGTTGCCGCGCAAACCACTTCAGGTCGATTAATATTAAGTAGTTTTTCACTATCAAAAAATTGCTGCTCATATTTTTTCGCTATTTCCCACACTGTTAACCCCTCTCGTTTAGCCCCTTTCTCCATCTTGTCCTCACCCTCGTCGCCGTCAGAGACCAAATGTCCGACGTCAGTAATATTCATTACCTGTTTTACCTCATACCCAAGATATCTCAATGCTCGTACCAATAAATCCCAAGAAATATAGGCATACATATTTCCGATATGCTGATTCCAATAAACCGTCGGTCCGCAGGAATAAATTCCAATTTGTTTATCTTTAATAGGAACAATTTCCTCAACTTTTCTGGTAGCTGTGTTATAAAGCCTCATAATCGAGATTATACCCTAATCAATCTTACCCTTAAACTCGCTTGTCTGTGACATTGACTGCAAGTCAGGCTGACTTTTTTTCTTTTTGCCTCCAAAGGCACTTCCTCGTGACTTTTTTTGTTTTGATGGATTAGTCGACTCCGTATTTAAAATTACCGGTTGCTGTTGCGGCTGGACCTGCGACTGCTTCTTCTTATTTTCGTCTTCCTCTTTTTGTCTTCTTATTTGTTCAATTTCTTGCTCCATATTCCGTCCCTGACCCATTGATACTCTCAACTGGTTTATCTCTTCTTGTTTCTTTTGCTCATCCTCGTTTTTCTTCTTGACTATCTCTTCATCTGATAGTGGTTTAATATCGCCAAGTAATTCTTTCGAAGTAATCTCTGTCTGTTTTATCACTTGGTTACTAACCGTTTCTAATCCTTTTTCAATAGTATCGACAGCTGTTATAACAATATTAGTCATAGTTAATTAGAAATTTCATAACTCTCTTCTTCCTTCCATTGCCCGCGACAATGTCGCCTGATCGGCATATTCCACATCCGCTCCCATTGGCAAACCACTTCCAATCCGGGTAATCTTCAAATTCTTAACGTTCAAACTTTCAACTTGTCTTTTTATATACAAAGCTGTTGATTCACCTTCCATAGTCGGATTAGTTGCCATCACCAGTTCAATTACCCCCTCGCCACTTGCTTGCATTTGACCAATTCGATCAATCAAAGCGTTAATAGTCAAATCATCAGGAGAAACATGATCCAAAGGGTTAATCACCCCACCAAGCACATGATAAACTCCACCAAAACCTCCCGCCCGTTCAAACGCCAACACATCAAGTGGTCGTTCCACTACACAAATTAAACGCTTATTCCGCTCCGGACTACTACAAATCTCACACAATTCCCCTTCCGCCACCCCATGGCATTGCCGGCATTTTTTGATCGTTGATTTCATCGTCACTAACGTTTGGGCAAAATTATCAACAAATCCGGTCGGTGTCACCAACAAATAAAAAGCCAATCGAGCGGCACTTTTTGGCCCAATTCCCGGCAATCGCTCAAACAACTCAATCACCCGACGAATTGATAAAGGAAGATCTGACATGACATGTTGACTAAAATAAGCCATCCAAGCCGACACCCATATCCTTCATTTTATGAGCTGCCGCTTCCTGTGATTTTTTCAAAGCCTTATTAATAATTTCAATTAAATTCTTATTCGCCACCCCGTTAACGGTCAAATCTTTAATCTTTTGGTCGCCACTGACTTTAATGACAATTCCATTTTCTTCAAACGTTATAATTTCTGATTCAATTGCCCGTTTTAACTTTATGGCCTGAGCCATCATTTTTGCTTTATCAAACATAGGTAAATATAAGTTCTAACAACTCCAATTGTAGCAAATAAAACCAAAGCTATACTGCTGTATTCTCTGGCAACGTTTTACTTTTTTTCCAAATCATTTAATACCCGTGCAGCCACTGCTGCCACATCAAACGATGGTTTTTTCCCTTCCGGCTTCACCTCTTCCAAAACTTCAAGGTTTCCACCTTTATCTCTAAATCGTGCATACACCTCTTTAAAGCGTTCTAGATCAGAACTGCCGCTTGAATCATTACCAAGTCCTAAAATTTTAATGTCATCTGATTTTTGTATAGTCTCACTCATACCCTATAGTATACCACATACTTACCCGAATATTTCTTTAGCTACCTGATACATATCCCCATTTTCTCCATCTTTAGATTTATCTACCACGTTAAGTACCGCATTTTCAGTCGGAACAATCACCGGTCCAGTTGACCTTTGTAACTTTCCCAAAACACATGCCATCAACAATTCCACCCCCATTACTTCCTTTAATACCTTTTCTACAATTTTGCGATTTTTATCCTCCTCCAACTTATCCTTATGAAAGGGATAAAAAACTTCAAGCACCACCGTTTCCCCTTCCACCCGTAATGGCCGAGCCGCTCGCAAAAACGCCTCAATTGAATGATTATATGGCTTCACCGCCAACAAAATCTGTCCCCACACTTTTTCTACTGCCTCTACCTCAACTAAAGCCGATCCTATGGCTTTTTTATGACTGATTTCACTCGCCGATAAATTCTCTTTCTTTTCTTTTTCTTCTTCTTCGACCTTCCGATTTTTTACTCCAGTGGACACCGGAGTCAACTTTCGACCTTTCAGAAACTCCACCACCGCCAACTGCAAGGGTAACTGCGAAAGAACTGAATCTCTTTCTTGTCTTCCCGCTGCAATTAACAATTGCAACCATTCCATCAATGCTTCGGTTGATAGTCCAATTTTTTTCTGATCTTCCAACTCAATTCCACAACTTATCAATAGTTTATTTTGAAAAAAATATACTAATCTAGTCCGGAACTCCGCCATATCACTCCCAGCAGACGCCATTACCTCAAGAGCTTGTAATATCGCTTTCTCGTCTCCCTCAACCAAGTCACCCGCCAATAGTTCCGGTGAATAGTTTCCATCAGCCAACCAAGCCAAATCAGCTACCTTCTCATCTGTTATTTTCTTACCACAAGCTAACACTAACTCAGTCAATAATTTTTGAGCGTTTCTAAAACTCCCCTCGCTGCGATCGATAACCAATTTTAAAACATCCTCAGCCACCTCAATTCCTTCACCCGCAATCACCCGCTGCAAAGAATCCCGCAACTCTTTGGTTTTACCTTTTTTAAAATCAATTCGAATCAGACGTGACAATACTGTCTCTGGTATCTTCTCGGGATCAGTTGTACACAAAATAAAAATAGTGTGAACAGGCGGTTCTTCTAAAATTTTAAGTAAGGCATTAAATGCCTCCTTAGTTAACATGTGGACTTCGTCAATAATAAACACTTTTCTCTTTAAACTAGCCGGTAATAAAAAGGTCTTTTCTTTCAACAGTCTAATGTCATCGATTCCTCGATTCGAAGCCCCATCCAATTCCATCACATCAACGCTAGCCCCCGCCGTTATTTCCAAACACGCACTACACTTCCCACAAGGATCTCCATTCTTTGGTTTAAGACAATTTACCGCCTTAGCCACAATCCGAGCCGCTGAAGTCTTCCCAGAACCCTTAGGACCGGCAAATAAAAATACTTGAGGTATATCCTTATTTTCCAACAATTTTGCTAATGTTTTCCGGACTGCTTCTGAATCCAACTGGGCTATCGTTTGCGGACGATACTTCAGATGGAAAACAGTCATGTCTCATTGTAACAAGTTACCTATCCCGTGTTCTAGCCACTCAGTTAAAACTGCCTCCTCGCTTTTTCCAAACTGCTTCATCTCATCACGAAATTTCGCTACACAAATTAAAATATCTCCCAACCTAACATAACCATCTTCGTCTGCTTTTTGCGACAAAGGAAATTCTAACATCTGAGGAATATAATTCTTGTGGCGATACTGTTGATTAAGTTTTTGTCCCCATTTCTTCCCCATCAGCACTACACTCAACTCGATGTTTTTATTTAAACCATGGTTACTCAAAATTTTTTCCACTTTTTGTCGCAACATGTTCTGATCAAAGGCTAGTCGACACCGATTTTTAATCAATATCCTATTTTCCACGCTATCCAATAACTTCTTTAACAATCCGACTTACCACATTTCCTTCAACTCTACCTTTAAAACGGCCCATCACCTCTTTCATTACCAGCCCAAAATTTGGACCCACTTTAGCCACCACCTCCACAGTTGCTTGCTTAACTTCTTCGTCTGTCACTGCCGCTGGCAGGTAGCCAGCCAGCAGTTCAATCTCATAATCAGTATCCTCAACCAGTTCACTTCGACCCGCCTGGGCAAAAATCGCTTTCGACTCTTGCTTATTTTTCATCTCTTTCTGCATCACCGCCAACACCTCAACTTCATTCATTTGCCCTTCCGGCAGCTGAAGTGACCGCTTATCAATAAGCGAAACCAGATACCGCAAAGCTTGCGATTTGCGATTATCATGTGCTTTTAGCGCCGCCATGGCGTCTGCTTTTAATTGATCACGAAGTTGCATGTTGAATCCGAGAATTTTTACTTCTCTTGCGACATTTCTTTCGCCAAATATTAAGTTTCTTTTTTTCGTACCGGAGTTCCGACGGTTTCTGATAAGCTGTCCGCTTCTTCAATTCCTCGGTAATATCTTCCTCCAAAAAAACTCGGCGGAATTTGCCGATCAAGTCATCTTTTGTTTCACCTTTTTTACGTTTTACAATAAGAGCCACTAAAATTTCACCTCCATTTTTTTTAAATCGTTGTATTCTACCCTAAAACTATCTCCTAATTCAAGCCACCAGAATTACTAGGAGTAGGTGTAGAAGTACGATTCTGTCGGCAATAAATCATGTCCAATGAGTTAACCACCCCGTCTTTATTGTAGTCAACCCCGCTAACACACGAGCTCGTTGCCGAGCCTGTCGCTGAAGGCGTTGCTGTTGGCATGGCGATAACTCCCCCTTTATGTTGTCGACAATAAATCATATCCAATGAATTTACCGTCCCATCACCATTATAATCCTCCCCACTCTGACAATTAGTAGTTGTCCCTTGAAGTTGGTTTGCCACCACTGCTGTCGGTTGAGGCACGTCTGTTGGTGCCACAGGCGCGATCGTTGGCGTCACACTGACATCCCCTTTCGTCTTAAACGAATAGGGAATCCCTCCATTATCAAATACCTCCCATTCATTATATGCCGCAACATCAGTCCCTACTCGCAAATGAAAATAATAATTGGTGTTTGGCTTAAAGGTCTTGATAATAATATGATGGCTACTATCACTTGTCGCCGATTGTAACTCATCTCGCGACGGCACACTCAACAACAACGAGGCTGGCGTTGTTCCATATTGAACATAACCAAGCGACGGTTTATCTGAATCCCAACTAATAGTCACCTGGGTATCATCAATCTTCACAGCCACATTTTTTGGATCAAATCCAGCGGTTGCTCCCGACAAATAAGTTTTTACTGTTCCCACACCCAAAACACCCAAAACACCAACCAATCCCAAAATAACCAACACCACTATGGTCTTTACGATCGATAACTTCCCTTTCATAAAAATCGCAGGACTGCCGCTGATAATACACTCATTACTCCAACAACGATCAAAGCAATGGTTGGCGCATCAACACCAGTCACTGGTAAAGTCTTAGTAATCGTTCCTGTTGGGGTCACCGCAGAAGCATCACCACCAATGCCCGGATTAATAGTGTATGAACCACTTTGATTAGAAGCGCAATCAATCAAATCGGTATTTGTTGAATCACTGGAAATAATGTTGGAATCAGTAAAAGCTTTGGAACACACAAAATTTAAACTCGCTGTTCCCGTTGCAATTGCCTTAAACGTTACTTCGGCTAAATTACCCGTTAATGCCGTCGCATCATAATTACTCATACTATTTGAAACAAATGACATATCAAACTTACCGGTCGTATTGTTAATATTAGGAGAAATTTCAGCAAATCCATACGCTGGATTAGATATCTGAGTAATACTGACAACCTGAAGTTTTGTAGCATCAAAAGTTGCCCAAACATCTACTCCCGCCGACTTTGCCCCATCAGTCTCTACCCCAATATCAACCTTAAACTGGTCACCATTCGAGTATGTCCCCGAAGCCGGGGTTAACGTTAATCTCGGCGCCGCCAACACTCCATGCACTGCCCCCACCCACAGCAAACTAACCGTGCCTATAATCAACAAGAGTTGGCAGGACTTATTCATGATTTCCTTTATTTACTAACACTAACAACTAACTTATTACTGCTATAAGGTATGGCTTTCCCCACACCGTTTTCTACAATCATAGTAGCAGACTCGCGTCGGACATTACCAGTGTCTATTTCAAATTCAAAATTACCAACCTTCTTAGGCTTCACCGTAAAATTCAACAGGCTGAACACAGCCCCGCTTTTAACACTAACTCCTTTTGGAGCCTCAATCAAAAAATTAGCTACTACTAGTCCAGTTTTAGTACTGGCCTTTGCAAAAATAGGCCTCGGTAAACCACTACCCTGTTTTATACTAGTACTAGCAATATCAAAAGCCGTCGGATCATACTTTATGTACAAATCTAAGGTATCCACCTGTAAATCTCGTTTAGCAACAATGTTTAAACCAACCGTCGTTGCCTTTCCAACTTTCATAGCCGGCTGAGCCACCTCAAAAACCAAATCCGCCTGAGCTGGTTGCGGGACAACAGTCACCATCGGATTAATCCCCCCATTACTAACTTCAGCCGCCGGAGTCGGTACTATGTCTAGGACAGGATTTGTTTTCTTTACCAAATTAGAAATAACCATCACACTCTCTATTACTACCACCACTGCTACTACCGGTAATACTAATTTAACAACATCGTTTGTTTTCATGCTCATTTTAAATCTTTAATAAAGTTGTCCTTGTTTATCTAACAAAGAAGTCTTAAATAGTTGTACATCATTGCTGGTGACAACACAATCACCATCAAGATCCCCATCCAAATTTCCCCCTGGACTAACAGTCTTATGCGACAAAGCTTCTGGCTTTAAAAGGGCATAATCAAGACCATTAACTACTCCATCTTGATTAAGATCTCCTGCCAAAAGTGGATAACCGGTAAAATCATGCATCGGACTTGTCGAACTGTCACTCGTCATAGTTAATTGACCGCCTGCCGCGTTATACATTGCTGTCTGATTGTCCTGACCGTATTTTATTTGTAGATGCTTCGGCCCTTTAATAAATAAAGCCACGTTAGATGTCTGATTAAAACCGGTAAGTATTTGGGAAACCCGATAAACTACTTTGCCATCAACCACCGAATCACGTGTCGGAATAATGTTACTGTAAGTATTACTCAAACCATTACTTTGGTTTAAAGCCACAATTGATATCGGCCAATTGGCGGCACATTGTCCATCAACTACCTGCCCAATAAACGAAAATTTAAAATTAGCTACATCCCAATTACCATTATTTGTTCCCTGACCAACGGTATAACTCGCTCCAGTTACCGACTGTATAGCTAGTGACATATCAGTACTACTAGCGTTTGGATTATTTCCCGATACTTTAGTATTAGCAGCCACTAGGCTAAAAGTCCCCGAACCAGCGTTAACTCCAGTAAATCGGATCGTCGCCACCTGCATCAACCCACTTTTAAGACTGGCTGCCGGTTTATTCGAAGAAATTGCAATATCCAAACAATTATTATTAACTGATGCCAGCTGAACCGTATCAAAGGCATCACTATTAACCGTCACCAAATTTGCCACCTGAGCCGGATCAAATGAAACATTTCCGCTATAACAAATTCTGGTTTGCACAAAATCAACTTTTGCCAAATCTGTTCCTCCGGCTATCTGGCCTGATTGCACCCACAACTGAATCGGAGAAGGTTGACCAACTGTAACCGTAGCCGCTGTTGGCTGCAGAAAAACGGTTGTTCCGGCAAAATATGCCCCCCGCTGGGTATTCTGGTTGCGCTGCATCAAAACCAAGCCCGCAATCAAGGCAATAGTCAATAGCACCAAAAGTCCAACAGTTGAAGATAAATTAGTTTTTTTCATGATCAGTTCCCCCCTCCTAAATCTATATACGACCTTCTCCATATTGAGAAATCATTGCCGTCAACCACCCGATCGCAACTGAAGTCACTTTCCCAAGTGGTACTACTAACTGGTTGGCCATTACTGACATCTTTATACTCTTTTCTCCAGATTGAGTAATCAGCGCCATCAATAACCCCATCACAGTTAGCATCACCCTTCGCCTTTCCTTTCCAAGTTGGCACCGGAATTCCCGCGCAATAAGCTGGCACTGACAGATCAAACCCACTCATTTGATACCCAGGCACAAACCACTTATACCCATAGGTCGGATTACCATAGCATTGAAAATTATTGGGACACTCTTTGCACGACCCACTTCCACCTACATTAAGCTGTGAAGAATCCGAACGTAAACCGCTGCATGAATTGTCAGTTGCCTCACAATAGATGGTATAGATACCATCAGCTGGCGCCCACCCAGTCACATTATTTTGAGTCCAAGTCCTATTAAGGGAACTATTAGTGTTATGGATTGCCGTAATTTTGACATTAGTTGCTAATGTTCCCGTACCATCGTGAGTGCAGGTAATATTAGCGGTCGCTCCACTGGCAATTGATAAATTAGTTGTTAAGGCCGTGGTCGCATTAGGTTGAACCCTAGCCTGCAATGAATGTGTTGAACAACTACTGCTATTTGATGGTGGTTGCGGCCCCGGCCCTGGGTTTGGAGTTCCTGGCTGCGTCGGCACTGGGTTCGGCCTAGTCGGTACTGGCACAATCGTAATACGTGGAATTAATGTTGGTGTTGCCGGAATTTGTGCACACGAACCCTGACATAACAATTGGCCTGAAGCATTCGGCAAACTATATGACGTACAATATGTCCCTGTCTTACACAAACCATTAACCGGAGCAATCGGTGCAGGGGTAATAGTCGTCTTAATATTGACGCAAGAACCCTGACAGATACCATTTAATTGATAACTAGAACAATACTCAGTGCTATAGTTGCACACTCCAGGCACCCGTGTTGGCACCGGAATAGTCGCCGTACAACTTGCCATACAAACATCGTAAGCACTTCCGATCAATCCACGAGATCTACAACTAGTATCACAACTACTGATTGACACTGGCAGAGTAGATGGTATAAGCGGAATTCTTGTTGGAGAAATATAGTTGGAACAAGAATCTAAACACGCTTGCCATTGTGGAGAACCAACCGTTCCACTGTTAGCACAATTGTTATAGCAGCCACCAATTGCCATAGTCGGTGCTAAAGTAGGGGTTGACTTACATACACCAGTACTCGAATCGCAGCCTAACATACAAGAAGCATCTGGCAGCCAATATCCACCCGTGCACTTATAGGAATTAGCACCATTACACGCATAACCACCTTGTACACTACACGGCCCTGAAATCTTACACATCCCTGTAGTCGAATCACAACCATTTACACACGAAGCACTTGATACCCAACTATTATTCACACATTTTTCCGAATCCTGACCCACGCACCTCATACTATTATCAGTACATACCTTAGAAGTGCAATAGGAAAAACCAGTACTATCAACCTCTTTATGAAGACCACTACAACATTGCTGAAATCCAATGGGATAACTTCCATCACCAGCGCATGAACTTACAGGACTACAAGGCAATGGAGAGCCCGAACTACACACAATTCCCGGAGAACAATTTAAATCTATATTTCCAGTAACAATCCCTGTTGAAAAACAAGCCTTTGGGGTAGAAGGATCATCTGGAACACAGCAATTTAACCTATTAATTCCCCCAGCCTTATAACCACAATCATTATTCGGACTATAAGAAGAACCAGAACCACAGGAAACTGATTGACATAATCCGCCTGACGATTTACATTGAGTACCCACTAAAGGAGTTAAATAGCACGACCCAGAACCTGAGTCACACCCATCAGCACACGTTGCACAACTTGCACTCTGTATTGAGCCTCCTATATCCAAACATGACTGTTGGACACCACTCGTAGGATCAGAAACACACCTTTTTTTAGTAATGGGCACACCAGTTGGAGTTGGAATACTAGTTAACTGCGCTGAAGTCATACAGACAGCTCTCCTTGGCACAACCGTTGAAGTCTGTCTGCATGTCGTCCCTGCCGCACAAGCAATATTAACCACACTACCATCAGCCTGAACTTCGTTATATCCCGCCCCAGCACATACCTGATCACCAGCTTTTGAACCAACAGTTGCAATGGTTGTTGGGTTCACCGCCGCTCCACAACAAATATATGATGAAGGACAGCTTCCACCGGCGGATAATAACCCAGCTGCTGCGCAACTCGAGATTCCTACTTTACAATTAGTACTCCAATTAGGACACGTGTAACTTAAGCTTCCAGTCGGAACTGGAGTTCCAGAAAGAGCCGCTGAAGATACACAATTATTTCCCTGTAGAACATATCCAGTACAACAATGATTTGAGTTTGTAGTTATTGCACCAGTCGAGCAACTAAATGACTGAGTCGGCGTTGCTGGCGGTGCATTTGCTGGTATTTGTTTTGTACAAGCATGAACTCCTCCACAACTATCAAAACAAACCCCGCCTTTCTCACATCCGCTTCCACAATCTATATTAGTACAGGTACTACCAGGTGGTCTCCACCCAGTACAAGAAACCGTTCCTCCACAACCATCAGAACAAGAACTGGTACTTGTACAACAATTATTATTCGGTTTACAAGACGAGGTAGGTTGAGCTGCTGCAGATTGACAAGTAGCAATACAACTCTGTTGAACCGATGAAGGTAAACCATTGCAATAAGAGCAGTCAGCCGCATGCCCCAAATTCTGTTGATTCTGTTGTAATAGCTTCGAAGCCACCGGAATTGCTACCGCCATCAACAACAAAGCAATAATAATCGGAATCTGAGCAAAGCCTCGATTACCACTAAAAAATAACCTTCCCATCAACCTATTTATTTTTAAGCTCATAATTTTTAGCAGTAATCTAACTAATTGCTTTAAGTTTTGCATTCTTAGCTGAGAACATCAACTATGTACTTCTGTATCATCTACTGACAACTATCATTTCTTTATATATAGTAGGTAAGAAATGAAAAAAAAGCGCAGCCTTCTTAAACCACTTCTTATCGCTGCTTCCATACCTATTATTGTTCTTGGATTAAAAACTGCCATTGACATTCGCAAAGGCGCTGCCGGCATACCCGCTAACATTGTTATCGATGCTGTCAACACCCATGGCTCATCCCCCAATACGCTTTGGCAAAATCTCGGCCAGGGCGGCGAAGAAATGAAAGACATGATTGGACCAGTTGCTCCTCTTGTCCGCTCCCTTCAACCAAAACTAATCCGCATTGATCATTTATATGATTACTACAATGTTTACAACGGTCCCAATAATTACGACTTTACCAGACTTGATCAGGTCATCAATAGCATTTTATCTACTGGCGCCAAACCAATGTTATCGTTATCCTACACCCCAAGTTCCATGGCCAAAGACAACAAAGTCGCCAACATTCCTAACAATTGGAGCGATTGGAACAATCTTATAACTGCCACCGCCCATCGTTATTCAGTTGAGAAAAAAATCGACGGCATTTATTACGAAGTCTGGAACGAACCCGATCTGTTTGGTGGCTGGTTATATTCAAAAGACCCTAACTATCTTACCCTTTATCAAAATACTGCCCGTGCCGTTGTCGCCGGTGCCGGCTCGGCCAACTATAAAATCGGCGGCCCTGCCACCACTGGGTTTTATGGAAATTGGATTAAAGCTCTTTTTCAATTTTGCACCACTAACCACCTTCCGCTTAATTTCATTTCCTGGCATCGTTATTCCAAAAATATGCTTGATTTCGATAATGACTTTAACACCCTCAATGGAATTCTATCTCAATACCCTCAATACTTCGGTGTTGAGCGCTTAATTACCGAAGTTGGCCCTGATTCCGAACCCAACGCCTGGTATGATTCCAAAGTTTCAGGAATTCACTTACTAGCTTTAGTCAATACACTTGTAGGAAAAGTTCATCGTATTTTCCCGTTTGAAATCGTTGATGGCCCGCTGTCTGTCCGTAATGGCTCAACCGGTTGGGGACTGATTACAAACCCTGCCAATGGCGCCCGTCCCAAACCCCGTTTTTTTGCCCTCAAATTTCTTAACCAAATATCCGGTTCACAACTAGGAAGCCTTGGTAATGGTAGCTGGGTTACTGCCCTCGCTACCAAAAAAGATGATGGCACCATTCAAGTCATGCTTGTCAACTACGACCCCTCGGGCACTCATAGCGAAACTTTTCCTCTTCGAATAGTCGGCCTAACATCTGGCAAATATGTCCTCAAACGAACCGATTATCTAGGCAGTACTTCCAGTCAAGAAATTACCATCCCCTCCTATCTATATCAAACCCCGTTCTACCTCGAAGCCAATAGTGCCACACTACTAGAATTAACCCATCAATAAACCCTTTCCCCTTCGGGGCCTTCCCCTCGAAGAGGGGAAATTAAACATACTATGAAACAAGTAGTCCCAATCGAAGTCAGAGGAAAAAGAAACCATATAAAATACCTAGATTCACTTCGGCCTATTTCTAGAGTTAATCGACAACAGATGACATCAGTAGAATTAAAATTATGGCTTACAATCCTCAAAAGTAAACAAACTGGTTATAGGTTTTTTCGTCAAAAGCCACTCGGTAAATTCATCGCAGATTTTTATTGCTCTAAATTAGCCTTAATTATCGAAGTTGACGGTTCCTCTCACACTAATAGACAATCTATTGACCAAAGTCGTGATCAGTATTTTCAAGAAAGAGGTATTCTAACTGTTAGATTTACCAACAATGAAATTATTAGTGAATTACTAAAAGTAAAAAATAAACTTGAAGAAATAATAAACAAAAGAAAATCCGAATTAGGCATTTAATTTTATTCTCCCCTTTTCAAGGGAAGGGTGGTACGAAGTACCAAAGGGTTTATTTCTTTATCAACCTCATTACATCGCCCACAGTTATCAACAGGATTAATCCTAACAAAACCATCATCCCAATATTATTAACCATTCCTTCAAACTTATCATTTGCCCGTTTCTTGAAAATAAATTCATAAGCCACAAACACAATTCTTCCTCCATCCAAAGCCGGAAACGGCAATATATTGACTACTGCTAAATTAACCGATACAACTGCAAAAAAGTGAAACACTGCCAATAATCCGCCCGCTTGTCGAACACTACTGGTTGCCTCATACATCCCGATTGGCCCGGCTACATCTTTGGGCAGATGACCGGTCATTAGTCCTCCCACCATAGTCACCACCCCTCCAAAAATTATTTTCCCCCAAAAATAAGCTTCTTTAAAACCAGCCCCAATCCCTTTATAAAACTGCCACCAAGGCACTTTAACCATAACCGTATTACTAATGGCTACCCCCATTGCCCCCTCCCCTGCTGGTGGATTTTCACGCACTAAAATCATTACTTCTTTTTTTTCTTTTAATTTGTCATTAGAAATGAGTAATTTGACATTTTTACCCTTATATTCCCCTACACTAGTAATAACATCAGCGGCCTTATAGACATCCTTACCTTCAACCTGCAAAATTTGATCATTATCTTTTAAACCAGCCGCCTCGGCCGGACTATGCTTTGATACTCCAATAATCGTCACTCTATTAACGTCAGTTGGTATCCCGGTTATCGCATAAACTACACTAAATACCACAACAGCCAGCACAATATTCATCATCACTCCACCAACCACAATCAACAATTTTTGCCAGGGATTTTTAGCCATAAAAGTCCTGTTTTTCTCTTTACCTTTTTCCAAATCCTTAGCTTCATCTGGGTTTTCTCCAAATAACTTGCAAAATCCCCCGATAGGCAACCAATTTAAGCTAAAAATGGTCTCTCCGATTTTTTTTCCAATAATCCGTGGCGGCAATCCCAAACCAAACTCTTCTACTTTAACTCCAGTTAACTTCGCCGCCATAAAATGACCCAGTTCGTGAACGAGAACCAATATTGATAATGCTACCAAAAAAATGATTATATCCATAAGTTATCCTCTAATTTCAACTTCTTTTTTCATTGAAATGTCCTCAAGTTTTCCAATATATTCATCAGTTACTTTTTGCAACGATTCCTCATCACGCTTAAATTCATCTTCAGAAATGGTCTTTTTATTCTTTGCATCCTGCAAACTTTTTCGATAGTCTCCTCGCGCCTCGCGAATCATCACCCGAGCCGCTTCCAATTTCCGCCCCAATAATTTAATGTAATCTTCACGCTGTTCGGTAGTTAACATCGGCAAACTTAAGCGAATAATTTGCCCGTCGACTACTGGTTGCACTCCAATATTTGCCCCCGCTATACCATTGCTAATTTCTCGTATCAAAGTCTGATCCCATGGCTGAAAAGTCAAAGTCCGCACATCAGGCGCCATAATTGAACCCAATTCAATCAGCCGCATTTTCTGGCCACCATAAACGGTCACCACCACATTTTCAATCAATCCCGGAGTTGCTCTTCCGGTACGTAAAGTTCCCGCATCCGTCAAAAATAACCCTACAATCTTATCCATTCGCGACTTGATTTCTGATAATTGCAGCATATAGACAAGTATACCAACAATCTATATCTCAAATCGGACCATTTTTCCTACCTTGATATTCTCGCCGTATTTAGAAACGAGTGCTGTCACCAAATCTTTAACTTTCTTGGAGCTGTCTTTAACAAACTCCTGCTCCAAAAGCACCTCAGTATCTTTTGGATCCATGGCCGCCACCTGCAGACACAAGTCTTTAGCAACCTTAATAAATTCCTCATTTTTAGCCACAAAATCAGTTTCACACAACAACTCCACCATCACCCCTACTTTTCCAGTCGAGTGAGTATACGTTGCTACTAAGCCCTGATGAGTCTCCTTTTCTGCCCGTTTTTCGGCTTTCTTAAACCCTAATTCTTTGAGAATTTCTTTGGCTTTTCTTTCATCACCCTCAGCTTTTTCCAAAGCCGATTTGATTTCCATAATCCCCAATCCTAACTCTTCACGTAATTTTTTAACTTTTTCTATTAAATTTTTTTGTTGCATATTTTCCTTTTGACTGTATTACTTAATACTTTTTTTAGCTTCGCTAATAGCTCGGCCGATTTCTTCAATAACCAACGTCACACTCTTTACAGAGTCATCATTGGCGGGAATCAAAAAATCAACCTCTCTTGGGTCACTATCAGTATCAGCTACTCCCAAAGTCACCACATGACGACCTCGGGCTTCTTTTAGCGCCGTTTTCTCAAATCCGGCATCAACCACCAATAGGGCATCAAACAGTTTATCCAATCCGGTCAACCCACCAACAATTTTTTCCAGTCTGGCCTGTTCTTTTTTTAACATCGAGATTTCTTTTTTGGTCAAATCATTATATTTGCCTTTTTCTAAACCATCCTTATATTCGGCCAATTTCTTAACATTTTTACCTATCATTTCCCAATTAGAAATAGTTCCTCCTAACCAACGATCGGTAATATATGGCACCCCCGCCTCCATCGCTACCCGGCGAACCACTTCCCGTGCCTGGCGTTTTGTCCCAACCAAAACAATCTTTTTTCCCGACCGGACTAATCCATAAATATAATTACAAGCCCGTTCCAACATTTCTTTTGTTTTGATTAAGTCAATAATCTCCACATTATCTTTGGAAGCGTAAATAAACTCTCGGAAATGAGGATTGGTTTTGGAAGTCTTGTGGCCCAAATGTGAACCGACTCCTAATAAATCCTTTAAATCAATTGACAATTTATAGTTATGTCCAAAATCCATTTCTGCCAGGGGTTTATCTTCAACCGTAGTCGTCACCTGTGTCTTAACCACCTCTTCCTTTTGATCCTGAGCTTGTCGAAGGACTTTCTTGGCGGCTGCCGTCTTTTCATTCAGTTTTTTAATCTTTTCCGCATCAACGGCACTCTGTTTCTTTGCTTTAAGCACCAAACTAGCCTTCTTAGGCTTTACTTCACGTCGATCAACAACTTTTACTTTTACTACTTTTTTAGCATCTTCTGCCATATTTTCGTCCTTATTGTCATCCCGAATACAATTCGGAATCTTTTAGTATTCGCTTCAAGCGAGGATTTTTACTAAAAGTTACTAATAAATAATGTTTCCGATTATAACACAATTATTTACTAAGAATAGTTCCATCCGCAGCTAACACGAATCCTATTTTTATCCGTCTTGAAGTTACTCCGACACAAGCCTTCTCATCCTTACCCTTATAAACAACATCTACCGGAGTTTTATTTACCTTCATGCCATATCGTAATACCCCGCCATCAACCAATGTGTTTCCATTTTTCAGCATAAAATAATTACTACCCGGTAAAACGTTATCTGGACAATTTAACTCTGCCGACCCTGTTGTAGCAACTTCCGGGGTAACAGTTGCATTTATAGGTTGGATTTGCATTGTTGCCCCTAACAATGATCTGCTGACCACCTCGGAAGTATCTAACATCGGCATTCCACATGGATCCATGGACACTATCACTTTTCCATCCTCACTTGGCTTGCCTGTCACTGTCCAAGTCAGCTCACCAGTAGGCACTATAAAATAGTATCTTCCACTCGTACCATATGTAACGACCACTTTATCGGCCTGGCTCGTTCTC
Organism: bacterium; assembly: GCA_021817905.1. Taxonomy (GTDB): domain Bacteria; phylum Patescibacteriota; class Microgenomatia; order UBA12405; family UBA12405; genus JAMCSD01. Next base: position 81,029 of record JAKAFM010000001.1, read on the forward strand.
GTAATTCCCTCGGTCACTACCTGAAACCCGTCGTTTGTTCCGATTCCAAAACGGCTACCTATCGGGTAAGAAATATTAATTCTTTGGGAAGCATCCAGTCGGGGATCCAAACAACGTGATTTATATACAGATACCACCCCCGACAACTGAGTAGTAATCGGTTTTTCACTTCCATTAAAAGTTGCGTTCAACAGTGCTGCCCCGCCAACAATCACCATGCCACTCAAACCTACTGTTGGAACAACTTTTCTCCACTCGACTCCCATTAATATAGTGTATCATAATTACATACACCAACCTTGCCAAAAACACATAATTATCCTATAATACCACAACAATATGTTTGAAAATATTACAAATAGATTTCGACGTAAAGTTGAGACACCTCAATCAACACTTCCCCCAAAAATTCCTGGGGAACACCTATTTATAAAAGATCCAACCATACATGATCTTATTCTTCGGTCCTCGCTTCCTCCAAACATTCAAGAACAGTATGACAGTGCCAAAGATCATAAAGAAGCAACAGCACTCACTGATTACTACCATGAACGAGATGCCCGGTCCGCCGATCTTGCCAGAGTTATCAGAGACAATATTATTGAAATTAACTTATTAAACCCCATCAGATCACTAGATCCAATAACAGATCGAAAAAAAATTACCGAAATCACCAGACAAAACGCTGCTGCACTTGCTAGAATCACCCACTGGGACGGATCCTTCACCACTAGTAACCCCAATCCTGTTGTTAAGGCTGAAATTGATGCTATTGCCTCCGCATTACAAAACTCATACATAACACCCTTACTCCAAGAAATCCATGGTCCCCAAAAACCGAAAATTCCCCAACTAGTTGATGTCCCACCAACCAAACGAGAACAAATTCAAGAAACACTTGCCCAAGCCGCTTTCGGCCACTTTGGCAAGCAAAAAGATCCACATACTGCTGAAATCTTTCGTCAAAAACGTATAATTCGTTTTAACACTGACGCTCAAAAAGCTGCCAACGCTCAAAAAGCTGAAATTAGAAAAAAGTTTCTTAGAAGAAAGGTTTCAGTTGGACAAGCTAGTTTACGCGAAAAAATTGAAGAGTTTATGTCTTATTAAAAAAATAATTCAGAGAAGTGGATAAAGATAAGGTAGAAGGGTGGTAATTAGCAAGTACCCACTTGTAAATAATAAAGCAGATAAGAGGGGTTACCCCCTCTTATTCCTCCTCATCCCCACCTCCCTGAGAACCTTTAAACCGAGCAATTTGCCGATTTAAATGCTTCGCTCGTGCCTGTTGACGACTAGCTGAAAACTTAATAAAAATTGGTGACTGGACAATATTCCAGACAACCAATAGTCCTCCGACCAGAGCCACAAAGCCGGGAGCTTCTGACGCAGTTCCAAAAATTAAAAAAACATAGGCAACGTTGAAAAACCCCTCCATAAGGGGATCTCCATTCCATATGCCGACAAGAACATTTATTCCTGCCGGAATCGCGGAAATAAACACGGTCATCATCGCCGCCGGGTCATGGATGTTAAACGTGAACCAAATTGACACGACTACGAGAGCCACTTGCGCTATCTGACCTACCATTTTTCTACCTCCAAAAAAAAGCCTCTATAGGCTGATTATTACCAACACTTTATCTAAAAGTAATTTTTATCCAAAGCATTAGCAATAAGTTCCACTTCTCTGAATTTTTAAAGAACCGTACTTTTCCAGAAGTATTTAATGCTTTATTAAAGTTTCCAAAAAAATACAAAAAAAGCCGACAAGGTTTATTCCTCGTTACGGCTTAATAAGTTGTAGAAAAAAATGTCTTTCAACAACATAAGGAATTATACACCACAATTACACACAAATCAAATTTTCTAGTCATCCAAATTATCTCTGCTCGAACATCCATAATCATCGCAAACCAAACTTCCATTTTTATCATAATCTGTCTTGCCTCCACACGTTGGACATTTGGGTCGTGTTTTCATTTCTTGGGCAGCAATACTAACCGGTGAAACATTTGAAATTGTCCCGTCAACATGTAAAGTAGCCTGTATCGCCATTCCTTCCACTTTTTCTCTAGTTCTAAATAGCGGCATTTTTCTTTATAAACAAATAATAATTAATAGTAATAATAGCTCAGGTTGTGATGATGTGATGTGTTGGTGTGTTTTGGTTTTGTTATTTAACTTGTTAGTTAAGATACGGGAAGGAAAGACTCTGTAGTCTCTCCTCCCATCAAAAACTAAACCTCCCATTTCCCGGAACACTTGTGTCTTTTTCCTAAAGTCAAAGGACCCCCACAAACATTACACCAAGCCGATGCAGTAAACTTTTGTGCATTTCTTGCACGAGCCTTCTTTGACTGTTCGGCAGGAACCGGCATCGGCTTTAGGCAACGTGGGGTTTTAATTGTAGCTGCGGGAGGGGCAGACCGTCTCTCTTCTTCAGTAATCATTATGTCTGTCATTTTACTTCTTCTTTTTTTCGTGCTTCAGTGATTGTGCACAACCATTACATAAATGCAAACCATCAATGGTTGTACTGACCGGGGAAGCGTGGCACAAGTCACATTTGCGAGCACATGCCACAACGAAATAACAAAAACGAACGAATAAGCTTTGACTATGACTTGACACGTCTTTACCTCCTTAAGGTAAAATCCACAATATTTATTATTGTGGAAACCAAAAAAAATTTCGTTACACCTTTCACACATCGTGTAAGGACTAAACAACCCTGAGGTTTTCCTCAAAAGGCTCTTTAGTCCCTACACTTTTCACAACCCGAGTTGTTAAAGAACCGATACCTAATGCTTTGGTACAAAATGCAATATTTTGCCAAAACAACAAGTATCTTTTTATAAACTAATAAATATAGATAGTAGATAAGCTCAGGTTGTGATGATGTGATGTGTTGGTGTGTTTTTGGTTTTATTGGTTTTGTTTAAAAAATGAATCCGAGACGGAGTAGATGACAAATGTCATCGTCATCTACTCGTACTCGAGAACTCTCTGTATTAAATGGCCAACTCGGCGCAATCTTTACAGAGATGACTCCCATGAACCACTTTGACTTCCCCCTCAGGAATCAAATTTCTGCAATTCTCGCAGATATCCTCCTTGGGGGAAGGTGTTGTAGCGGGGGCCTGCCGGCGACCCTTTTGGCTTGTTTGAACAGCCGACGTCGGTACTGGATCTGCGGCAAAAAGGCGACTTTGCTTAGCTCGCAAATACTCATTACCATCCGTTAAACCAGGCCATCTAACTGGAACATCTATCATTTCTTTGCCTCCTTAAAGGCACCACCCACCCAACATTGGGAGGTGGACAACGAATTTTTTTTCATCACTCGAGTGATGATACACAACAAATACGGTTTTATCGCCGTGCTTGTTGCATACCACCACTCATCCACAACCTGAGTTGTTAAAGAACAGGATTAACACTTCAAATCGCTTATAATTTGATTAACTAATCCTATAGTATTAAGGCAGATTATAGTACATACATATCGTATATGCAACAATTCGCCTTACTGCACTGTTTATAGACCCCGATCTAATCTAATTCAACCAGTTGATTCAAAATATCTTTTTACCTATAATAAGAACTTGGCGTTTATTCGATTGTTCGGGTAGTAATAATTCCTTTTTTTTGAGTAACCACCACTCGCTTCCCCTCATCATTCCCATCAGTTGATCCTGAAACTATGGTTCTTTTTTTCACCGGTATTGCCAGAGTTTCAATAACATGGTTATCATCGTCATATGTCGAAATCATTCTAATTTCAGGATTACCCTCATGCACTACTTCATCTTCCATTCTCGTAGACGTAAACAATTAAATAAATAGTGTACAAAACAACCGACAGAGGTAAAAGGAAAAAGGAATTAAAAAAAAAGGGGGGGTGAATTGGATTTGTTATTTTTTGATTTTTGGTTGGCTTCTTTATGGAAATTACCAGATAAGCGCTTTGGAACAAATGTTCCAAAGCGCCCTCCTGTCTCATGTTCGCGTATCCGCTTTTTTTGAAAATATCGAGAAACGCAACTGCCTCACTTGGCTTTCTGTAGGCAACCTGTATTCCGTTCTTCTTACCTTCGAAAGACACCTCACTGGCAGATTGCTGCGAACCTGAAATTCGGTCTTTGAGATCACCTTCTGTTCCTCAATCTTACCAACTTGTTTCTGGCCTTCTGTGTCTTTTTGCCGAGTGGCACCCTTCTTATTCTTACCAAACATTTCGAACTCTCCTTCATGAAAACGCTCGTCGAACTTCGACGCGCCTGCGATTTTTTATCCCTCTTTCCTTCTGAGAAATGGATCTCATCAAGAACCAAATTAGTTCCTCATGCGATCCATCTCTCCCTCTGTCGGTTGTTAAAGAACTTCGTCCCGGTGAACACCGGGGTATAGGCTTTTTACAACAACCGCTAAATAACTCGTATGTAAGCTATCGCAGTTATTAAAAAAACCGCCTTAAAATACTCGGATGGTACCACACATCCATTACACACGCAACAAGATAACTATTTTCACTTATCTTTCGTCCAATTACTATACTTTTCGACGCCTAACCAACATCTCCGAATCACGTCTTCTAAAAGCCTGGCCTTAGTTGTTTCTCCTCTCCTGAGCAATTATTTTTTATTTTCAAATATTGCCTTCATAACTCCCGTCTACATACGCTACAATAAACCAAGTATGACTACCGTTGATAACAATTTCCAACTAGTCGAAATCCGCTTGCCTCAGAACAACGAATATACTGCCGAGCAGATGTCTTCCCTCTTGGCTAATTTTATTCATCTAACCACCCCATCAGCTCTTGATTTTCTTTTCAACCACCACGCCACCATAGCATCACTGGAAATATCCCTTATTAAAGGCCAAATTAGATTTTTTGTCGCCATTCCCCAGGTCAACTTTCAATTTATAAAATCACAAATTCTGGCCCAATACACCACCGCCATTGCCGTCGATTCCGACGATTATATTGCCTCTTTCTTCAACTCGCCTCAAGCATCACTAGCCAAAGTCGGCCAAATTGGTCTTTCCAAAAACTATTGCTATCCCATCAAATCTACTAAGGATTTTAAAGAAACCGAACCGCTCACCTCACTGCTTGCCCCGCTTTCTCGCGGCCAGCCAAATGACTTTTTTGTTTATCAAATAATCCTTGCTTCCGCTCCCAAAAATTGGCAAAATGGCATTATTTCTACTATCCAAAACGGTATTATTGTCGACAAAGAAAAAAACTTCCGCCAACCTCACCCTGATAAACAGGTTTTTGAGCAAAAAATTCTCTATCCTGGCATGCTTGCCGAAATCAATTTTCTTTCCAATAATCCGGGGCTTATCGCATCGGTCGGCTCCTCATTTGGCATCTATACCTCCCCTCGGGGAAATTTTTTCAAAATGTACCAACCCGGACTTTTTGCCGGCAATAAGCTTGAAAAAACAATCATTACCCGATCAATTAGTAGCCTCCACACCGATATTTTTAATATTGAGGAACTATCTGCTCTCTGGCATTTTCCCACTAAATTCACCCACCTTCCCAATATAGCCTGGGGTAAAAAATTATATGCTGACCCCCCTGAAAACCTCCCTATCTCCGAAGGTTTGACTGAAGAAGAAAAACAACACATTACCTTTTTTGCTAAAACCGAATTTCGTAACCGCGAAGCTATTTTTGGAATCAAAGAAGGCGAAGATCGTCGTCGGCACACCTATATCATCGGCAAGTCTGGCACCGGAAAAACCACCCTTATTGCCAATATGGCCATTGACGATATTCGCAAAGGCAAAGGTGTTGCCATCATTGACCCCCACGGCGACCTCTGCAACACTATTCTTGACTACATCCCATCAAATCGTATCAATGACTGCTGCTATTTCAATCCCGCCGATCCTGATTATGTCTATCCCCTTAACGTTCTTGAGGCCCAAAACGAATCCCAGGCAGAATTGGTCGCCTCAGGGGTACTTTCCATTTTTAAAAAACTCTATGGCAATTCCTGGGGTCCCAGACTGGAGTATATTTTGCGCAACGCCATTCTTACCCTCGTTTTTACTCCCGGCTCCGACATGACCCATATCGTTGAAATCTTAACCAGCAAAACGTATCGGGCTACCGTCATCGACAAACTTCAAAATCGCACCCTCAAAAATTTTTGGGTCAATGAATATAACGTTATGGACGAAAAATTCCGCGTCGAAACCATTTCTTCAATCCTCAATAAAGTTGGTCAATTTATTGCCTCAACTAATATCAGAAACACCGTTGCCCACGCCAAATCAAAAGTTAATATTCAAGAAATAATGGATCAAAAAAAGATCCTTATTGCCGACCTTTCCTCCGGCAAACTCGGCGAAGACAATTCTGCCCTCTTGGGTGCCATGTTAATCACCCAAATTCAACTCTCCGCCATGAATCGCATTTATCAATCGCAGGCTGAACGCTCAGATTTTTATTTATATGTTGACGAATTTCAAAATTTCGCTACCGAGGCATTTATTAAAATTCTTTCCGAAGCTCGTAAATTTAAACTTAATCTAATTGTTGCCAATCAGTACATGGCCCAGCTTGATCGAACCATTCAGGATGCAATTTTAGGCAACGTTGGTTCCGTTATGTCATTCGTTGTTGGTTCCCAGGATGCCTATATCCTCCAAAAAGAATTTGGCGCTCAATTTCCTGCCGACGATCTCGTCAAAATTGGCCGCTACCAAATTATTTGTAAGCTATCAATTGATTCCGACACCACCACTCCGTTTTATGCCACTACCCTCGCTCCTCTCGACTGCAAAAATCAGCACCGCCAAACTGTTATTCGCGTTTCTCAGGAACGTTGGGGAAAAAGGAAAAACTAGTTTATCGGTTTATTATCTTCACCATAGCGAACTGGTTTAGTCCGCATTCCTGGCCCCAATACTGAATCCCAAGCTCTCTGAGCTGATGGAGTGCCAATCAGAGTTCTTCGCACAGCAATCACCCCATTGGCTCTTACCGTACGTTCCTCAAAAACTACCTTAAATTCTTCATCAACATCCTCAACAACTACGGGTACTTGAGTTTCTTTACTTTTTCTAACCACAAAATCCTCTTAAATAAGTATTATGTGTATTATATCATCAAAACTAGCATCAATCACCTATAATAGTGTCATTAATACTATCTGCTATGGTTTTTTCCACCCTGCCCACTTACATTTCGGATAGTTTGAGCACCCAAAAAATTTTCTTCCGGCTTTAGTCTTTTTTACAATCGCCTCCGAACCGCAATCAGGACACTTAAATCCGGCCAATTCCTTGTATTGTCGGGTATATTTACACTCTGGAAACCGATTACATGAAATAAATTTTCCAAACCGTCCAGTCCGCATTACCAGTTCCCCCTCCTTGCACTCCGGACATTTTTCACCAATTTTTTCTGCCTCCACCTTAACCCGCTCCGAATCTTTTTCAGCTGTTTTAACTTCGACCTCAAATGATTTCCAAAAATCTTTTAACATCTTCTTCCAGTCTAGTTTTCCCTCAGCCACCCGATCAAGTCCTTCCTCCATTTCTGCCGTAAAGGGTAGAGACAAGATATTGGCAAAGTTTTTCACCAAATATTCATTGGCGGCTTTTCCCAATGCTGTCGGTCTGAATCTTCCCTCGTCCCTCTCCACGTATTGCCGGGCCAAAATAGTACTAATAATAGGGGCATACGTCGACGGTCGCCCAATCCCTTGTTTTTCCAAACTCGAAACCAGGCTGGCATCACTATATCGCGGCGGTGATTGGGTTTTCTGTTCGCTAAAGGTAATTTCCTTGCCGTCTAATACCTGCCCTTCGACCAAATCTGGCAACAATACCTCATCAACCTCGGCGCCAGTTATTTTCAAAAAACCATCAAACAAAGTTGTTACCCCAGTTGCCCAAAACTCCGCATTTGTATTAGTAAGTATCACTTTAGTATTCTTTAACTTGGCCGACGCTGCCTGGGTGGCTACTGCTCGTTTCCAGATCATTTCATACAGCTTCCGTTGTCGGTTATCTTCAGTCTCTAGGGTCGTTATCGCCACATTTGTCGGCCTGATAGCCTCATGAGCCTCTTGGGCATTTTTTGATGTATTTCGATAATGTCTCGGTGCACTGGCAACATAGGTATTACCATATTTCTTAGAAATAAATGTCCGAAACTCCTCCACTGCCTTATCGGCCAAGTTAACCGAGTCAGTCCGATGATACGTAATCAATCCTTTTTCATACAACCGCTGGGCAATATTCATCGTTTGCTTACCAGACCATCCAAAACGTCTTGCTGCCGCTTGCTGTAATTTTGAAGTAGTATAAGGAGGCAACGGCGACCGCGTCGTCTCTCGTCCCTCAACTGCCGTCACCACGAAACTTTTCGATAGTCCGGCAATAAATTGCTCAACCGCTTCCTGAGACGCAAATATTGTTTTACTAAAGGTATAGCTGCCATCAAACAAGTCTAATTTTTCCGTAACTTCAATTTTTTTACCATCAATTTTCTCTAAACCTGCCACAAATTTAGCAAACTTTGCCTCAACCCGAAAAAATTTCTCCGACTTAAACGCCTCAATTTCTACTTCCCGCTCACAAATCAATCGAACCGCCACCGACTGCACTCTACCTGCCGATAACCCACGACGGACTTTTTTCCACAAAACTGGTGATAAGCTATACCCCACCACCCGATCCAAAACCCGCCGCCCCTGTTGAGCATTAACTAAATCCATATCAATTTCACGGGCATTTAATAGTGCCTCTTCAACTGCCGCTTTAGTAATTTCATGAAAACTAATTCTTGAAATTGGCTTATCCTTTTGACTTTCCTCTAAAATAGTCTTCACATGCCAACTGATAGCCTCCCCTTCACGATCAGGATCAGTCGCCAAAATAATTTCACCCGCCTTTTTTGCTGCCCGTTGCAAATCCGCCACCACTTTCTTTTTTTCTGGATCAACCACATAATCAACAGTAAAATCATGAGCTAAATCAACCCCCATTTTGCTTTTAGGCAAATCACGCAAATGCCCAACAGTAGCCAATACCTCAAAGTCAGATCCTAAATATCTTCCAATCGTCTTGGCCTTGGTTGGCGACTCCACCACTAAAAGCTTGAGTTGTTGTTTCTTCATAGACTTCATTGTCTTCTACTTTATCACAACCTGTCAACCACTTACCTTCGCCTTTGAATCACCATTGTCGCCCCGTGTTCATAAACACCGCAACCATCCCAAGGAGTTTCTCCCTCTCTTAAACGTGTTATCACCATAGTCACCTCTGGCCTCAACTCTGTCAATCCATCCACGATCTGATCCCATTCCTCAAAACCACATCTTGAAGTATAAAAACATCTAACCAAGATATCACTTTCAAAAAAACCCACAAAAACAGGATATCCTAACAACTCCATTTTCTTAGCAACCTCTCGGGTAATATTTTTTGTTCCTTTTCGATCCCAGTTATTTAATAATTCACCCAATCGTTCCATTTATTTAAAATAAAATAAACTCGTTAACGTCTACTAAAGGTATCGCTCCGTTTTTAATCAACCAGTTTGGCGTAAAACTATTTTCCTCAAAGATATTTCCCGGCACAGCCCACACCTCTTTTCCCTGTTCTAGTGCACATTTAGCTGTTACTAAGGTTCCACTTCGCCTTGACCCCTCAACGACTATTACTGCCCGACTCAAGCCAGCAATAACGCTATTTCGCTCCAGAAAATACGTTGGTTTTGGTTGCGTTCCATTTTTATGTTCCGAAACAATCAAGCCTCCGCTGGCAATAATCCGATCATATAACCACTCGTTTGTTTTTGGACTGGCCACATCCACTCCAGATGCCAAAACAGCAATCGTTTTACCACCACAATCCAAACAAAGGTTATGTGCCCAAGCATCCACCCCCAATGCCATTCCGGAAACAATTACATAACCACGCACCACCAACTGTGGTATTAACCATTCAACTACCCGTTTTCCATAAGCGCTCATCTTCCGGGAACCAACCACTGCCACCGTCTTTTGATCTAACAACGATTTGTCACCAAGATAATACCTCACCTCAGATAGTATAACCTTTTAATCGCCAATATTGGTCACTTTTCCATCGCTATTATACCGGGGAACTAACGTATCAGGTTCATTAAACCACGCTTTTAAAATATCACCTACAATCGGGGCCGCCACATCAGAACCTTCCCCACCCCGTTCAACCAATACCGTTATCGAAATTTGCGGATTATCTGCCGGCGCAAATGCCGTCAACCATGCGTGCGTATCTTTACTGCCATCTCCAACTTCAGCCGTCCCTGTTTTGCATGCCAACATTGTTTTGAAATTAAACAGTGGCCAGGCTGTTCCCCCAGGCTTACACGCACCTTCCATCCCCTGTTTAATAATCGCAATCGTCTCTGGTTTAATTCCCAGCGAGTGGCAATGCTCCGGACTATTTTTAAGAATACTCATCGAACACAACGTTCCGTCATTGGCAATCACATTAGTCATCTGGTTAACTTGTAAAGGCGTTACATTAAGCGCCCCTTGTCCAATCGCATAATGATATGTATCCCCCAAAAACCACTTCTCTCCTGTGTTATCAATTTTCCATTGCTCATCGGGGACAATTCCAGGTAATTCATTGTCCAATTCCACGCCTGTTTTTGAACCATATCCAAATTTTCTTGCCCAAGTCTTAATCCGGTCAACTCCCATATCACCACCTAACTTGTAGAAAAATATGTCATTTGACCTCCGAATTGCCGTCACAATATCGACCATACCATCAGTTATTCCTCGCTTAGTCCACAGCCAGTTACTATAACTATACGGACCAATTTTAATAATCCCAGTATCTTCATAGGTACTCGTTCTCGTTATCACATTTTCTTCTAATCCTCCTGCCGATACTACAATCTTAAAAACTGATCCGGGATGATATTGGCCCGCCACCGCCCGATTAAGCAGCGGCAAATTAACATTATCACTCAAATACTGATTGATAAGCGTATTATCCTGATCATAGGAAAAAGCGTTTGGGTCATAACTTGGACTCGATACCATTGCCAACACCTTTCCGGTCTGCGGTTGACTAATAATTACCACCGCACGCTTACCTCCCAACATTTTATAGATCTTGTCTTGCCAATAGGCATCAATCGACAATTCCAACGTCTTACCCGTATCTGGCTCTGCTCTCCCTAGTTCCCGAACATAATTTCCCTTTGCATCAACTTCAATCAATCGCTTACCATCGCTCCCCTGCAACCAACAGTTTTGTGAACTCTCTACTCCTCCACGACCAATCAATTCATTAGGACTCAACTCGGTTCCACATTTGGCCGCCTGAATATCATCGCTATTAACC
>JAKAFM010000030.1 GCA_021817905.1 bacterium
ACCCAATAATCAACATTAAATGGATTTTCCCCATTAACGAGTCGGTAACCAATATAACGATAGTCTCCTTCATCAGAAATACCCCGTTTACTATTTGGGACATTCCATTGAGATTCATAATAATAATTCTCCCAATACTCCGGCTCAAATTTATATACAAATATCCATCTAATATTCCAAAAAACAATTCCTACTCCAAGTGTTAATAACAACCAAGGCAGCCACTTTTTCATTGCCGTATCAAATTAATATTCGGCACCGTTATCCAGGCACTCATCGCCCCGTAACCATTTTTGTTGATTCCAAACGGCTTTACCATTTTTACATCATTTACAAAAATCAACACACAATATTTTTTATCCTTAAATAGTTCAAAATAAGTAGCTACATCTATTTGTTCAATTCCATCATCTTTTCCGTAATCACTCAATAGCAATTTAACTTTATTCTGGTTTAAATTTTTAAACTCCAACACTTTTTCAACAGTCGCTTCAACCATCACTGGCTCGCCACTATTTTTAAAAAATACTCTATCACCATTTTTAATTCTCCCCCACGGCAAGTGCCTGGTAGAATACCACCTTGATTCGATTTTTTTCTCACCACTAACCAACTTCGGTAAAAGATTCCAAGACTTTTTCATGATCGCTACATGATCCATAAAAATTTTACAAATATTCCTTTTCCACTAACCTATTGTAACTCAAGTATAATTAAGATCATGAATCTCCATTTTGTTTGCACCGGTAATGTCTTTCGTAGTCGGTTAGCCGAAAGCTACGGCCGATATTTATTAAAAAATCACCCTCAATTTCATCTCACTTCCAGCGGTGTCAATGCTGTCAATGCTCAAGACGGACCCATCGCCTGGTATGCACTCAAGATAGTTGATGACAATGACCTGATTCCCTATATCTCTCAAATGTGGATACAAACGTCACATGAATTGCTCGCCAATCAGGATAAAGTTGTTTTCATGCAACCTTACCACCTCGCCCAAGCCAAAAGTCATTATGGATACACCCAAGATAATTATCTTGTTTGGGATATTGCCGACATCACCCCTGAGATGACAGATGATGAAATTATTGACTTTTCCCAAATCCAATATAATTTGATCAAACAAAAGGTTGAGGAACTGGTAAACCAGCTTCTTATCGGCTAAACTTATAACTAGATACCATGAATTACCTTGTCCTCTTGATCTTGATTGTTTCTACCTCTTTTATTTTGGGTGCTAATCAGGCACTCAGAAAAATTCCCAGCACCCGAAACACGCAACCTTCCGTCCTTTCTATTACCGACATTCCTATTCCCTCAGTACTTCCCACCATCAGCCCATTGCCATCTATACCTATTACTCCATCCGTAACCTTAGCTCCTTCAGCTACTACTTCTTCCGCCGCTAAAGCCACCACCCAAAATGGCCAAAGTGTCTGCACAGTTACCGTTAATGGTCAGACGGTTACCAAAACCGGCACCGATTGCACCATCGATCAAACAACTACTTCAAATGGGGGATCAGTCACTACTTCCACAAGCGCCTCTGCCACCACTGGCGGCAACATTCAGTCTAACTAAAAGCCTGGCAAATAATGGATTACTGGCGAGCCAACAGTTTTTAGTCCGTTGCCCAAAATTAAGACAAACGCCAAAAAGGCTAAAAATCCTAATAATAGTCTTGATCCATTACTTTTTCCTAGTACAATCCTCAAACCCCACAATATTAATAATACTGGCCAATAACGCCAAAGTTCAGTCCATATTTCCCAAGGAATAATTCCCAAATTATTTGCCAGAAACATTCCCCCGGCAAAGATTAACAATAGTGCAAAAATAATATCACCTGCTTTGTCATTCCTTCTTCGCTCTCCACCTTTGAACATAACTACCGGCTCGGGCGTTTTTTCCTGTTTCTCTATTTTTCTACTTGGCATAACCAATTATAAAACAAATATATGTCTCATTTCATCATCCGGCTCCGCCTCCGCCACCCCCTCCGCCACCACCCCCTCCACCCGAGGCTCCGCCTCCGCCCCCTGCTCCGCTGGCACCATAACTTGTCGAGACCGCACTACTAACACTCGATAGTGCCTCGCTAATGGAGCCAATACTTGCCCCAAAATTAACCCCAACCCCCGCGCTATAACCACCCCAATAACCCATGGCAACCATACCTTCATTTTCTGATATTTGTAGCGGCAACTCGGATAATGTTTTTGACGACACTCCAAGCAAAGTCCCATATACGAGATAGTTTTCCCAAATTACTATCGAATCAATTGGGTCATTTTTCGTTTGTCGATACTCCTCTAAATGTTTTTTAAACGCTAACCATTTGGCCGCCTCTTCAGCCCCTAACCGAGTCCTTTTTTCAGCATTACTAAGCATTATTCCGCTAAGTATGGTCGATACCAAAGCCACTCCGAAATTAACCATAACTATCCACATTGGCAAACTTTGGTTACTGATTTGATTAATTGTCGACCCCAAAACCGTTCCGCCAATGAGTCCGCCAAACAAAATAGCCCCTGATAGCCATAATGAGTATCGACTTTTAGCCCCATCCGCAGCCTTATCAAACAATCCCTGGTCCAAATTTTCTTGCAGGGCTACTTGGGGAAATGTTTCCTTAAAAAATGCCAGACACTCCATTCTGTGACTTCTACAGTAATCACTTATTTGACTTAAAGGAATAGTTGCCCCTTCAATGTCCAATGCTATCTGTTTTAGAAATGCCAATACTGCTGCCTGTACGGCTGTTGGTTCTTTGGTTGATTCAGTCAGTGGTTCCAAGGAGTATGTATAACTTTTAAAAATAAACCCCTCTTTTTGATCACTTCGTTTAATTCGGTAGAACCGATCTCTCACCAGTGACAAAATAGTCGCCGTCAATGATTTTGTCGTTAAATCTTTTCTGCCGCTAATCAATTGCTCAATTTGTGGCGGATCAATTTCACTTGGTGCTTCCCAAATTCGTCCCGACAAACTTACTTCTGGCAGGGAAGTATCCATTCCGTACTGTTTAAATACGACAATGTTTCGTAGTAAAAAATATAGCTGTGCCAATAACAATAAACCTCCAATTGTCACGACTAAACCCAACAGTAACAGTGCTTGAGCTTTATCGTTATTTGTCTGTTCAATAAACATTTGTTCTTGAGCTTTAATAGTCGCCACACTCATCATCCCGTGTGCTCCACCAGTAAAAAAAGTCTTAGGCATAAGTACTCTTCCTTCAAAAAAAGTTTTCGCTGGCAGTGAAGATAGACTATAATCAACTTCTTGTGCCGTCGGAATACTAACCTTTCCGGTCCAAGGACCATGTGCCCATGCTTGTAGTGATGTATCAGGAATTCCTGGTGGAAGCAATAATTTTGCCGTGATTGCCGATTGATTTAGTTCCCAACCATCCCCAATCCATTTCCAATATAATTCAGCCGTATCCTTCTCTAAGGTAATCGCATTATCTACATTATAGGTAACAGAAAAAACGCGGGCTTCATCACTTGCCCGATAAAACCATTTCAAATAATAATCATTTTGACGATCTATCACATAAAAAGTATTAACAGGTCTGGTATTATCAGCCATCGCTATTTCGTTTTGAGCCAAACGTCGGTAACATTGGTACTGATCACAAATAGAAAAAAGGCTTAAATGATAGTCCTCACTTCTTCCGTCACTCCCGTCA
>JAKAFM010000002.1 GCA_021817905.1 bacterium
TGACTGTTCAGGACAGGCGTATTGTTTTGGACAAATTAGTTTTAAAATCCCCCAAGGAGAACATTCTTTCTCAGTACGCTTGGAAAAAACATGGCCACGAAGATGGGGTGATATTATATCTTTAGTTACGTTAGTCGGGTTAGGTCTGGTGATTATAAAATCGAAAATAGCTTATGAAACTTAAAGAGTTGTTTTTTTTATTACTTTTGGTTTTACCAGCGACATTTGCATTGTGGCATCCGGGTTTTTTTGGGGCCTCAGACGATTTACATATTGCCTGGTTGCAGCAGCTTGATCAGGCCTTAAAGATGGGCCAATTTCCTCCGCGTTATGTACCAGATCTGAGTTATGGTTTTGGTTATCCATTATTTAATTTTGTTTTTCCTTTACCTTATTATTTGGGAGAAATTTTTCATATAATTGGATTTTCGTTCGTATATAGTGTTAAGGCGGTATTTATATTTAGTTTACTTGCAAGTGCCATTACTATGTTTTGGTTACTTAAGTATTTTGGTCGGAGTATTGTGGCGATGGCAGGGGCAGTGCTCTACACCTATACTCCATATCGATCAAATGATATTTATAATCGTGGAGCAATTGGAGAGGCGTTAGCATTTGTTTTTTTGCCACTTTTAACATTATCGGTTTTAAGAGCTTTTGACGGTAATGAAAGCAAACGCATGAGATGGATTGGTGTTGGTGGATTATCAGTGACTGGATTAATTTTGACACATAATATTGTTTCGTATATGACTATGCCTTTCGTTTTTTTATTAGCACTTATGTTGCTTAAAAAGATAACGCTAAAGTCGATGCTCCTTTTTATTATTGGATTGATGGGGTGTGTCTATTTCTGGTTACCGGCATTGCTAGATAGTAGCTTAATGAAATATGACACTGTTTTTAATTTTATTGATCATTTTCCAACCTTACGACAACTGGTTACTCCGTACTGGGGATATGGTGCATCAGTCCCCGGTCCTTATGACGGGATGTCGTTTTTTATTGGTGAAGTAAATTTATTGGTAATTGCCTTAACTTTTATTTATTTTGTGTGGAAATACAAGAAACTTAATAAAAAGTTTAAGTCAATTTTATTTTGGTCTTTTGGAGTTCTTCTAGTCTGTTTAGTGATGATGAATTTTCGGTCAACGTTATTATGGCAAAAAATTCCTTTACTACCTTATTTCCAGTTCCCTTGGCGGTTTTTGACTCTAGTTACTTTTGTTTCTTCGTTAATGGTTATTATTATAAACCGGATAAGATTTAGCTTTGTAATATCGCTTGTTATTATTGCCTTATCGATAGGATTAAATTATTCTCGCTTTAAGCCTCATGATTTTTTGCTTCGTTACGACGATTATTTTCTTAATCGTTATATACCGGTCCCAACTCCTAGTAAAGATTACCAACAGACCCAGGAAGAATATTTACGGTTACCTAAAACTACGAGTGTTAGACCAAATACATTGTATCCAAGAGTGTTTCCACCTCAGATGGTTTCAAATTTAGTGATGATTAATAGTTTGGATGCTTCTTTTGATGTGACGGTTGAAAAAGAAAGTACTGAATTGAATTATAATAAATATTTATTTCCTGGATGGTATGGAAAAATAGACAACTTGCCTTTAGTATTGAAAGCAGGGGTACCTTTTGGACAAATTCAGTTTACTGTCCCAGCAGGTAAACATCATATTAGTATTAATTATCAGGAAACATCATTTAGATTATTTTTGGATATAGTATCGCTGGTAACTCTTTTTATTGGTATTGGTTGTCTGTTTTTATGAGGTATTTATATTTTGTAATTGGCTTTTTTTTGGTGGCGAGTCAGGTATTTATAGCGATAATTAATCGTTACCCTCCAACGATTGAACAGCTTTTGTTCGTTAATTTGTTAACTAAAACAATAACAACATCTTGGATTTTGTTGTGGACATTGAGGCTTTTGACTTTAGTGACGATGATACTTTCTTTGAGAATTTATTTTTTATTGTTGTGTAAGCTAACAAAAAATCGTGATGTGGCTTATGTGTCAAGTTTGATTATTTTGGCATCACCACTTTTTTTTAGCACTTGGTATTTATATCCAACTTATGCGGTTTTTTCGTTGCTAGCTTTGGTTATTCTTTTTTTTGTTGCTAATAAAAAGGGTTTAATTATGGTATGTATTTTGAGTATTTTTTTTAATTTGGTAATAAAGCAGTCACATCCAAAATTTTTTGAAGCTTTTAATGCATCGGTAATGACTAGTCAGGTAACCGATCGTTTTCAGAATGAAGATTCAATTACAGAAAAAATAGCCATACCTTTATGGTTTAAGCGTTTAAGTTATAACAAGTACTATTTTTCTTATAAAACAATAATTAATGAAGTTTTACAGTTTCCTGATTTGGAGACATGGTTTTTTGATGAAGTTCATCCTCTTAGTCAGAAATCGATGGTGATGTTTTATTGGCCAGAATTATTACTGGCTGTCTATGGTGGCGCAGTTATTTTAAGAAACAATCAGTTTTTAGCTAAAAAACTAGGTATGTATTTGCTTGTTGGATTCGTTTTTTTTGTATTTTCTAATGACTTACAAGCTTCGTATCGTCAATTTCTAAGTTGGTGGTTTTTGTCAGTGGTAATTGGAGTAGGAATAGTGTCAATAAGTTCGTATGCTTTCATGAAATATATTTATTCGTTAGTAATGGCAATTTTATTTTTATCTGTTTTGTTTAATTATTATGATTTAGTAAAACGACAAGACTTTTGGTTTGATAATAGACCTATTGCTTATGGTTATTTATTTCCTACCATTAAGACTGTTAATTATAAAAGTACTGTTTATATGACTAGTCTCATCGGGCATGCTGCTGAATATTGTAAATTTTATTATGGTGTTTGTCCTGCTTACTACAATTTTGATGGTTTTAACATTAGTAAAAAACCTTTAGCTCGTAATGGTATTTATGCGGGCTTTATTGGGGAGTTTGCTGGAACTCGAATGGAAAATAACTTTAATGATTCTGATATTAAAATGATTATCAGTAACGTTAAGGTGGTAGGTATTTATAAGCTGCGAGATTCAATTGCTTATCTTTATGGTGAAAATATTGTTGTAGGAGTGAAAAAATGAAAATAAAACTTACTTTAGGATTATTAGTCCTAATAGTTTTATCTTTTTTGGTACGTTTTTATGCTATTTCAAAATCTCCACCTTCGGTAAATTTTGATGAAGCGGCCTTAGGGTATAATGCCTATTCTCTGCTAAAAACCGGGAAAGATGAGTATGGCCGAAGCTGGCCATTAAGCTTGCGATCATTTAATGATTTTAAACCAGCATTATATTCATATTTTTCCATACCCTTTGTATCATGGTTTGGACTTAATGAAACGTCAACGCGCATGGTGTCGGTTATCTCGGGATCATTAAGAGTTATCGTATATTTTTTTCTATTACGTTTATTTTTAAAAGGCGAAAGTAAAAAAATATGGTTGTATACTCTAATACTTTCATTACAACCTTGGGAATTACACTTTTCGAGAACTGCATTTGAATCAAATTTATCGTGCTTATTTTTTACTATTGGGGCTGTACTGCTTCTTTATTATAAAGAAAAGAAGTCCGGTGGTATTTATTTATTTTTTTCAATCCTGGCTTTTTTATTGTCCATTTATAGTTATCATTCGGCACGTCTTGGAGTACCTATTTTTGTTTTTCTAGTGTTTTTTGATCCATTTACCCTTAGTTTAAAAAGTATTAAGAAAGGAGTGTGGGTACTTTTTTGGTTGCTTTTGGGAGTAGCTCCGCTTTTGTATTCAACCCGAACCGATACTATTTTAGAACGATTTAATCAAGAGAATATATTTAAACACTATTACCCCTTTGCTTCTAAGGAATCTGACATCGGGATAAACCGGTATTATTATCTTGCCGGAATGATGGTAGGCCATGTGGCAAGCTATTTTTCTCCCATAAATATAGGTTATGAAGTTTACCATTGGGTGAGACTATCACCCCAATATATTCCCAGTTTTAGTATGTTAGGGTGGGAGGAAACTATTTTTGTAATTATAGGATTTTTTATGGTGTTACGTAAATTTAGGGATGATTATAAAATACGAATATTAGTATATTGGATTATTGCCGGTAGTGCTCCGTCAGCAGTTACTTGGAATTGGTTTCATCCGCTACGGGCACTTAATCTTATGCCTGTTTTGGGAGTATTTGCAATTATGGGGTTGGATTATATTATTGAAACTCGGTATAAAAAAATATATTTATTTTTAGTGTTGGTATGGTTAATTCCGACAGGATCGTTTAGAGTTACTAATGAATTATCGTATAGTGTTTGGAAAAATCATGGTGAATATCAACCAGGTGGGTTTAAGCAGGGTGCTGCGTTGCTCGGTTCCTTAGCAAATGAAGCTAAAACTGTTTATCTTGATAGTTCTCAGGCGCAAAGTTATATATTTTTTCTTTTTTATCAGTCCTATCCTCCTGTATTAATTCAAAAGTATGCTTCTGTACGACCAGCGGTTGGGGTTGAGGGCGACCTAAGTTTCAATTTTGGAAATTATGTATACCGTAAATTTGATTGGCCAGCTCAACATAATGAAGAAAATGTGGTTTACTGGACTTCTCGTGAAGTAAAGGATGATGAAATTAAAAAAAGTGGTGGTATGATATTTTCAGTAGCGAACGCTGTTTCTAAAAGGGCTGCAGTTATTATAAAAAAATAAAATGAAAAAAATAGTTATAGCTGTAATTGGAATTTATCTGTTATTAGCCCCATTTTCCTATCATCCTGATACAAAATTAACTTTGGTTTATCCAGCTTTGGAACATAGTTCCATTTGGAATATTTATGGGTATTTGGATAGCCATAAAACGAATCTCCCTCAATTTCATTATCCGCCGATGCATTATTGGATGCTTAAGGCCATATATCCGCCCCTACGACTGCTTGGTGGTAGTCAGTTTGAGACGTGGCTATATTCTGGTTCGAACGAGGCGGCAGGAATAAGTGGCGTATATTGGTTTAATTTGGTTTCTAAACTTCCAGTATTGTTTTTTACATTATTATCAGGTTTAGTAATTTATCAATTGGCTTATAGTTATTGTAAAGACTCACATAAAGCGCGGTGGGCAAGTTTGTTATGGTGGTTAAACCCTTTTACTCTGTATGCCGCAGTGATGATGGGTCAAAATGATATATTTGCCCTGTTTCCTTTTTTGCTTGGCTTGCTGATCATGCGTCGTCGGCCTATTTTAGCTGCAACCCTGTGGGGATTAGCTGCAGCAATTAAGACTGTACCGTTATTATGGATACTGGTTGTGTTTTTGGGTAGTAAAGATAAAAAGGATATAAAAACCTGGTTGTTATTGATTATTCCTTTTGTTATTTACGGTGCGACCCTCTTACCATTTGTGAATTTTGCCTATTTCAAGGAGGCAGTATTGTTTTCTGGGCTGGCAACCCGAATGTTTGATGCTAGAATTGACATAGGATTTGGTGATGGGGTTATGATTGCGCCACTTTTATTGATGGTGATAGGGTTGATAGCCCATAAATTTTCCTTATCTAAGGATCTAAAGGGAATTTCTATATTATTAGTAGCTACTAATTTGGCAATATTGGGCTGGAGTCATTTTAATCCCCAGTGGTTTTTGTGGTTGATTCCGTTTGGAAGCATTTTGTTGGCATTGACAGAGGAGTCGATGATAGTATGGCTAGGAATGTTAGTAAGCTGGGTAATAGTTATTCTAACTTTTGAAGATGTTTTTCTGTATTGGGGTATTTTTTCTCCACTAAATCCTAATTTATTAAATCTACCCTTTATCCCTGTGTTTCTAAAGTCTAAAGGTTTTGATGCTGCTTTGCTGCGTGATTCAGCACAGACTTTTATGGCTTGTCTGTCTTTATTTTTTATTTATCGTTTGACAAGTATTCCGGCCGATACTAAAAAAAATATGGTGTATCTTAACCTTAAAAAACTATGGTTAGTGGCACTTGCTATTTGGTTAGTAGTAATGGTGGGAATTAATTTGATGCCAGGAATAAAAGTTGTTGGTAAGTATTCGCAACCATGGGAAGTTAAGGATATAAACCAATCAACTTATTCGACATCAGTGATGGTTGAAGGATCACTTTCTTATATTGATTTATTAGTAAAAAATCCAAATCTAGAAAGTAAGGCTCCCTTTACGGTAGCACTATTTAATGAACGAGGTAATAAATTATTATCTCGTGATTATAGTGGTTACAATGTAGGTGATCCGACAGATTTGCGCGTTGATCTTAAAAATTTACCATTACTTAGCGGTCATATTTATACTATTACCCTTAGCTCTACGGTTGAACATACGGGGATGTATATTGGATTAAATAAACAACATGAATTGTTTACGCGCGAGTATTATCGTTATCGTCCAGGAATAAAGGAGGGGTTGGCGAGTGTGGTTTCGTTGGTTATCACCCAGTGGTGGTGGCTAGCGATAATAGTAGTTATTAGCGTAGTACTGTTTTTATGAAAAAATGGCTTCTTTATGGAGCGTTAATTGTCATTGTTTTAACGGCTTTGTTTTTAAGGGTATACCGACTCAATTATTTGGAACTTTTTGGAGATGAGCTTGATGCGGGATATCAAGCTTATTCATTATTAACGACTGGACGTGACTATAAGGGCCATTATTTACCGTTATACATAGAGAGCTTTTCTGAATGGAGGGCTCCTTTGCTCATGTATGTAATGGTGCCTTTTATTAAAATATTTGGTCTTAATGAATGGGGAGTGAGATTGACAAGTGCCTTTTTTGGATTAGTTAGTATTTTTGTTTTTTGGAGATTATTGCGATTTGGGAAGGAGTCCTTGGTTGTGTTATTAGGAGGCTTTTTGTTTTTGGCAATCAGTCCTTGGCATGTTCAATACAGCAGGGCAGGATTTGAATTGACGTTACTATCAAGCTTGCTTCTTTTGGGAGTATTGTGGTTTTGGCAGGGACTTGAAGGTAGTAAAATTAAAATGATTGGAGGAGCATTTTCTTTTGGGTTAAGCTTGTATGCCTATAGTACGGCAAATGTTTATATTATTTTGCTTGTTGCTTTGGTTGTTGGTATTGAGTTTGCTCGATTAAGAGTTAATTTTAAATTTTTAACGGTTTCTTTGGTGCTATTAATAGTGGTGGCTTTGCCGATCATTAGTCAGGTGCTTAGCGGTCATGGAGCTGATCGTTTTCGTTTATTTTCAGTATTTCAAAATGATGTTTTGATTGGACAAGTAAATGATTATCGTAAAATCGATAGTAGTTTTTTGGGTAAGATTTTTATCAATCATATAACCATAGTTGGTAAAAAAATTATGGGGAATTACGCAAATGCTTTTGGATATAGTTTTTTGTTGGGTGAAGGTGATGTGACCTTTAGACATTCACTCCATTTTGTAGGAATGATATATTGGGTTCAGGCTTTTTTGGTACTTATCGGACTTATTTATTTTTTTGGGAAAAGAAACAAGTCTAAGAGTGAAATACTATGGTTAGGATTTTTGCTGTTGTCTCCGATTCCTTCGAGTTTAACTATTGATGGAGCAAACCATGCTTCACGTTTATTTTTAATGGTTTTTCCTTTGGCATATTGGGCCGGGGTTGGCATTAAGGCAGTTTGGCTAAGTAAATTATGGTATAAAACCTGGTTACTAACGATTTTGGGTTTATTATTATTATTGTTTGAATTTGGCTTTTATCAGAATTACTATTGGAAACATTATCAACGAGAGTCATGGCGCTGGTGGCAGTATGGGTATAAGGAAGTTATGTCTGATGTGGACGCACTGGGTTCTAGCTTTACTAAAATATATATAGAAAATACATATGAACCGGCCTTAATTCGATATTTATTTTGGAATGCTTATGATTCACATTTGGTATATCATCTTGATGATGAAATGAAATTGTTGGAAGGAAATTGGCATTACTTTTCGCTTAACAAAAAGATTCGTTTTGTTGATTATGGACCAAATTTAGATCAGAAAGAGATGCAATCTAATTCATTATATATTGTTTCACAGTCTCGTAACGTGCCTGGCGATTGGAATTGGGGTATTAATCCGCCTTCGGGAATTAAAGTTCTTAAAACGATTTATAATCCTTGGAACCAGCCTATTTTTTATTTGGTAACTAAAAATAGCTGAAGGTTGCTTAATGTTTAGGTATTTTTTGACCTAGCCATAGTACGGCTGTTAAAAGTAGATGCTTAAAATAACCATGGTAGATAATGCTACTGGGAATTAACCGTTTCCATTGATTATTTGAATTGGTAATATTTTTGCCACTTTGGCCATGGTAATGGATTATTCTTGATTGTGGAAAATAATATACTAATAGTCCCCTTTTTTGAATGGTACGACATAGATCGAGATCTTCATAATAGAAAAAATATCGTTCGTTCCAACCACCGACAGCCTCAAAGATTTCCTTTTTAATCATTGCTGCACCACCTGAAATAGCATTGACCATTTGTGGAGTTTTCCCGAGAGGAACATATTTAGAAAATTTATGTTTACGTTTTAGCCAAAATTCTAAAAACGCTCCCGTAATAGTTTGTTTAGGAAAAACTGATGCTTGGATAGAAAGATCACTATTGAGAAGCTGTGGACCAATTATTCCTATTTTATCATTGCTTTCCAGGTACTTTTTCATTTCAATAATACTATTATCGATAAGTTTCATATCAGAATTTAGAAAAAGATAAATATCACCTTTGGCAGCTTTTGCACCAATATTATTTGCTTTTGAGAACCCTAGATTCTCTGAGTTCTTAATATAAGTAAGGACTTTTGAGCTTAGTAAATCTTTCGTATTGTCGGTGGAATTATTGTCTACGATTATAATTTCATAATCCTGATTTTTAAGATGTTTATTAATACTATTAACACATTGAAGTGTGATTTCGGCGGTATTCCAAGTGACAATAATTATGGAAATTAAATTATTTTTCATGATTGGAAAATAAGTCTAAAATCTGACGGTCGGTGCGGACTGGAAAGACGATTGGAGGTGGATTTTGGTTACATTGACGTTTGGCAGCCCGAATAATTTTTATATAATTGGGTCCAAATATAACTCTTAAAATAATTGCCAGTCGATTCTTGTTAAGAAGTTCTTTGTCTGTGATATTTCGCCAAACTGTAAGTAATCGGTTTCTTTCTTTAACATATTCGACGAACCGTCGCGGAAATTTAGAAATAGTGGCTTCATGTTTGTGATCGACGATGGCTTGAGGATCCCAAAGAAGCGTGTAACCTGATTTCCAGGCTCGATACCCAAGATCTAGGTCTTCTGAGTAAAAAGGTGCATAAATATTATCAAAACCTCCCAAACGAATAAATTCTGATTTACGGACAATTGAACTTCCCCCCGAGATCCAGGCACTTATATGGAGTTTAGTAGTGTCGATACCTGGTTCGTGTTGCAGATAACCCTCTTTCCAAAATATTCTAGCCCAATTTTCTCGACCGTATTCTGAAAATCCAACACCAAATACTTTAGGATCCTGGAAATGTTTGGTTATATGTTTTAAATAGTTCGGATGGGGATAAATATCGCTATTTAATAATACAACAAGGTCACCTTTGGCTTTTTTGATGGCAAAATTTGAATTTCTAGTAAAACCCTGATTATGAACATGGGAAATTAATTTTAGTTGTGGGTATGTTTTCTGAAGTACTTTTATGGTTTGAAGACTCTTATCTGAAGAGGCATCATCAGCAATAATTATTTCAATTGCTTCGGGACTATTATTAATAATAATCGGTAAGCTTTTTTTAATTAATTTATTACCATTCCAGTTGGTAACTATAACAGAAATTGTTAACTGTTTATTCATTGATTATTTCTAATAAATATTTCTCGAATTGGGATTTAGAGAATTGGTCAACTGAATTGATTGCATTGTTAGAAAGCTCCTGCCATTTGTTAGTGTTGGCAGAAAGTAATTGAGTTTTGGCGATTAGTTGGTCGGTTGTTTCCCAGAGATAGCCATTTTTATTATCGATAACAATTTCAGGTAGTCCACCGTTGTTGACAACTATTGGTACACATCCTGCAGCCATGGCTTCAACTACGCTTATTCCAAAATGCTCTGTTGATTCGGGATGTATTTTTGGATTGACATTATAACCGGCTGCGTGCCAATATATTTTTGACCGTTGATAGAGGTTAACTAGTTTAGTAAAAGATGGGTTAACTACTATTTCAATTGGAAGATTTTTAGCTAAATATTTGAGGTGTTTGAGGTAATTATTTTCTTCAGGATTTAGGCTGCCACCCGCAAGAATTAATTTCCACTGTCCTTTATTTTGTTCATTAAATTTTCTAAAGGCGTCAACAAGAACATCCTGTTTTTTGGCATTGAGAACGTTGTCAAATCTTCCTACAGAAATAATTTTGTTTTCTTTTTTGGTCTTTCCTTTAAAACTATCGACATCAACTGGTGGGTAAACGACATTTATACTTGTTGGTATTGTTTTATAAAATAAACTGGTAAATTTTGAATTACATATCAGAGAATTAATGTTTCTATATTTAATTCTGTCAGTTAATGAAGTCTTGGTAATAAACGGGACTTGCATATGAAGAATATTTTTTTTGGAAAATAGAAGGGGAACGCTGCCGTCGCTTACGTAGAATAGAAGATCATACTGGCTAGTAATTTTTTTCTTATATAAAAGAGTGTTAATTTTCGCAAATAATGTTTGTTTAATTCTATCTTTTGAGTGTAAAGCGTTGCTTTTAGGTTTTTCAATATGAGCCTCAGGTTGAAGAAATATATCTGGCTGGATAGATAGTTTGTCCAATTTTAGATGAAAACGGTTGGCGGCTTTTTCTATAAATTCGTGACTACCCGACCAAAAAAGATCTACTTGCCAACCATTTTTTATAAGTACCTCTGCAACCGTTAGACAGTAGCGTTCGCCACCTCCGAGGGTATCAAGATATGGATCATAAATACCAGCTTTTTTATTCATGGGTTTGTTGGAGTTCCCATAAGCGGGCGTAAATAATAAAGGTATCAAAAGATTCATAAACTGCTGAAATCCATCCCACTGTGCCATCCCGCCACATTTGTTGGAACAACAAACGTTGCATGAATTTAGTAAGCATCATTCGAATAAAGCGCCACCAAACCACTGGAGGATGGTTATTCTTATAGAGTGCCTGAGCTTCCATATCTGTCCAGATAAGTGATTTTTGAACCATCGAATAAAGATTTCGGTGGGTGTAGTGTAGTAGCGGATATTTAGCGTAAGCCATTTCTCCACTTACTTCCGGTTCTTCATGTAGTATTCCAGTCCACTCGTTTAATCGAGATCGTAAAAAGAGGCGTTTAACGTAATCTGGGTAACTTCCACCATACCTTACCCGCTTTCCCAAATAATAGTTATTTCTTGGAATCGCATAATAGCTTTTGTCGGAATTTTTAGTAATGGTATAGAGTTCTTCTTTAAGCTCAGTGGTAATACGTTCATCGGCATCAAGATAGAATATCCAGTCGGTAGTGGCTGCTTTTAAGCCAATATTGTGCCATTTTGCATAATTTCGGCCGTACTCGTCTTGAGTATTTATAATTTTTATAGAGGGATTAATGCTTAAGGCATTCTTTACAGTATTGTCGGTGGAGTTAGCTGCTACTAAAATTATTTGCTTTGAAAATGCGGCTGACTTTAGACAATCAATGATCATCTCCGATTCATTGCCAGCAATAATGATAATGGTTATGTCCAACTTCCCTTGCCCCATTTATGTGTTAAAAAATCTATAATTGCTTGTTTTTCCCACTTTGGCGAACTAAACAATTGATGAAGCATTTGCCTTGATAAGGCAAATTTTGTTCGAAGTCCGGCGTATCTAAAACCAAAAAGTAAACGATTACGGGTTATAAAATATTCCTGAAGTGACGATGCGGCTGAAGAAGATCCTGAGTTAATGTGCCAAATAATTGATTTGGGAATGTATTTTAATTTAAGCCCAAGACGTTTTACTTTTTGGCAGAAATCAACATCTTCAAAGTACATAAAAAGTTTGTTATCAAAAAGTCCGACTTTTTTTAAAACATCCTTTGTAGTTAGAAAACAGCATCCACTTATAAAGTCAAGATTTTCATATGATTGCTCATATTGGCCAATATCAACCTCATCAATACCCCGATTTGACCCATAGATGTTATTCCAGTCAATTATACCTCCAACAGACCAGATTACTTTTCCTAATTCATCTTTTTTGTATCGGGAATGATGATATTCATGGCCGGGAGCAAAATAAATTTTTGGTCCAACAACTCCAATATCACTATGGTTAATCAATTCGTTAACCAAAATGGTTAAGAAGTTTGGCTTAACGATGATGTCGTTATTTGCGCAGAGAAAGTAATCGTATTTATTGTCGAGGGCAATTTTAAGTCCATAATTATTTCCACCGACATAGCCTAAATTTGAACCAGTATGATAAATGGAAATGTTTTTATCGTTTTTAAGTTTGGTTGTAAACTCTTCAATTGAGTTGTCAGTGGAACCGTTGTCGATTAAAAAGATGTGATAATTAAAATTTGGGTGAGTTATCTTGCTAATGGAATTAATAGTGTCGAGCGTTAGCTTAGGCTGGTTCCAGTTTACGATGATAATAGCGACTTTGACCATATTAAAAATTTTTAGTCAAACGATCAAAACGATGACGAATTGAGACAAATATTTTTTTAACAAAGTTACCAGTGTATTCTTTACTGAAATACCGTGTAAACCAGTAACTATATTCGTATACTGTCTCTTGACTAGCGGAAACAAATGATTCTTTAGGAAGTGGTTTATCTTGAAATCCTTGCTTTTCCCAAATTTTTAGATAAATTAATTCAATTGAAATTGATTGAAGAATAGAGAATAAAAGGCCGTGTAAGCCGTCTTTATAACCTTCTGAGGCAAAAAAACGGCTATTAAATTCTTGTACGGGTCTCAGTAAAAAATCACTTGTTTTTAATTTATAGTCCAGGGCAATTTGTTCATCAGCTTTTACAGAGGCATATCGGAGAGCTTTGTAGATAAAACTATTGATTGAATTGTAGTTATAGTGCCTGATGGCTAGCTTTTCCGAATCTAGTAAGTTGATACCATTTCCATTGACCTCTGGTTGACTGTGTACTTCTTTAAGCCATTTTACATGACCCTTTTTAAAAAATCGTATTAAGTAATCAGGCCAGGAGTTAGAATGTCTAATCCATTTATTAAAAATAATGTTTTTTCTCGGAATTTTTACATAATCAACGTCAGTCCGGTAAGTTATTTTTTTTAGTTCTTGCTTTAAACTAGTGGGTAGAATTTCATCAGGATCTAATAGAATTATCCATTTTCCGGTAGCTTTGCTGATTCCGAAATTGCGTGCTGGCTCGACAACTTTCATCCATTTATAAGGATAGATTTTTGCACCATATTTGTCGGCTATTTTTTGGCTGTCATCTGAAGAGTGCATATCAACAACAATAATTTCATCGGCAAAACCTTTAAGGGAGTGTAAGCATTTTTTGAGACTTTCTGATTCGTTTCGAGTATTAATGACAGCAGAGATTTCGATTGAACTTGACATAGCTATAGTTTATCACCTATTAACTTGATAAATGGCGGTTTTATCTTGGTTATAGAGTAATTTTAGGCTTAACTTTGTAAGATCAGGATTAAATGGTTGGAGATCTTGGTTAGCTATATAGATATAGTCAATATGATTGTTAACTAAAAATCCCCGGTCCTGAAAAATATTTTGTTGTTTGAAGAACGAGATCTCTTGATTTCGACGTGAAGTTACATCATAGCCGCTAATACTTAAATTCATTTCATCTTCTAAATAAGTGTATTTCTTACTGTAAGCTGAAACATAGCCAGTAGTATCATAGGCAAATAGCGGTATAGGGGTTGAAGTAAAGTGTCTCTTGCTGTATTCGTCGTAGGGATAGGTAACAACGATCTTGCCTGGTAGCGAACTTAGGTAGTTGAGAGCTTTTATTTCAGCTGGGGGGAGCGATGACGGTGAGGGGTTGCCAATATCTCCCTGATAGGTATCCAAATTTCCAATAACCGAAGTGATGATGATTACTAGTATTATTATTTTCGAAGCGTTATATGTTAAATAATAGGCCAAGAAAATGTTGGCGATAAAAAGGCTATAGTAAAGAAACTGGATAGTATTCCAAGCAGTGCCTTTTTGAATAAATAAGAGTGGAATAATGGTAATGATGATAATGGTAGGTAAAAGAGATAATTCTTTTAATGGTTTTAGAATTCCTAATAATCGCCAACTGAAATTTCCTAAAATAAATAAGCATAGACCAAGTATGTCTATAATGATGAGTTTAAGGTTAAAATGATTGGTGGATAACGCTGTATTGATAAAACTAGCTACCTTAGGGATAAATACCCGGTCGGTTGAATTTAGCATAGTATGAACAAACCAAAGTGGCTGAAAAATAAATAATTGGCTTGGTTGCTGGTTGTACCAATAAAAAATTGCTAGTGCGATAATAAATGAGATACCTAATTTGTAAAAATGTTTAGGTTGGTGGAGAACGTAAAACCCAAATAGTAGAAATATGACAACTCCGGCATATGATTTAGTAATCGGGGCTAGACAGCAAAGTAAGATAATTAGTACCCATTTTTTTTGCTGTTTAAGGAGTATTAAAAAGAGAAGTAGAACTATTAGCGAAAGGGCATAAGGAGGATTTAATTGAGTTGAGGCAGATTGCATTGACCAAAATAGAGACTCACCCCCAAATTTACCAGCTGTCAGGAGCGTATATACCCAACCAAATGAAGTGGCAAAGGTGTTAAGAAATACAAGGTACACTCCCCCTCTGGATTTATTAGTTAAAAGTAAACCCAAATAATAACTCAAAATAATAATTAGGGATGAAAGAAGTATTGGAGTAAATTGAAAAAGGATTAATGATGAATTTATATGGGTGATATTGGCAATAACTGCCACAATTATGTCAAATAGCGGATGATAATTAGTTAATCTAAGACCGGCAATTGTCGGGTGATTTATGATGAATGGATTTGTGATGTGGTTAATCAGAGCTAGATGCCAGATACCGTCGTGTCCGGTAGGTCCCCAAAAGCCATAGCCATAGGAGTACAAAAGTCCACTTCTAATTACTGGTAGTGATTGAAAAACAATGGCAATAACTAAAAAAAGAAAGAGGATTATCTTTTTGCTTTTAGCCATCGTAGTTGATTAATAAACCAATTAATTTCATCTTTAGAAAAGATCAAATGGTAGGCAATGTAAATGCATAGAGCTGATATTATTTTGGTAATTATACTGGTAATTAGTGTTAAACCAAGATGATTGATACCTAGAAGTACTAGAGCTATTAAGGCGGTACTTATTATAGGATTTATAAGGTTGGCGACAAGATTTATACGAAAATGCTTATAAGCGAGATACCAGACAATAAAAGAACTTAGGCCGACAATTAGTGAGGCGACAGACGTGCCAATATAACCATATTTTAGGCTTAATATTGGGTAAAATATCCAGGTTAGAACTGTCCAGACTATCATCATTTTAGTAGTTGTTAGTATTTTCCCAACGGCATTAAAAGCGTTGGTTAAGGGGGTGGTGACGGCTGCAATCATAAATGAGGCGGCATAAAAATAAAGAGGTATAAGTGCCGGTTCCCATTTATTATATTTTGGGACTAAATGTATTATATCTGGAGCTAAAAAAGCAATTCCAACTAATGATGGGTAAATAATAAGGGCAATAAAATAGATACTTCTTTCAATAGTTTTTTTGAGAAGTGGAATATCATCTTGAAATCTTGAAAAAGCAGGAAAGGTTACTCTCATAAATGTGTCCATAAGCGACAGAGGCATACGTGGAGCTTTTTGAGCCCATGAAAGAAGTCCAAATCCTGTTCTGCCGATAATACCGGCAACCATTAAGTCAGATAGATCGTCTTTGGCTAAGGCTATAAGTGAATTTAATTGATAAGGAATGCCAAACTTGAAGAGATGTTTGACAGCCTGAAGAGAAAATCCAATCCCAATTTTCCAACCTTTAAGACGATACATAATTATCAAACCTACAGTAGCCCGAATAAAGGTTGCCAAGGCGTATGAATAAGCTCCTAATCCAGAATAAGCAGCAACTACGGCGATGGTGTAAAACAGAATATTTTCAATTATGTCGACGGTTGATATTTTTTTGAAGTTTAATTCCCTTTCGAGTAATACTGAGGGAATCGTTTTAAGGGAGCTGATTAAAAAGGCGTAACATAATGAAATAAAAATCCACATTTCTTTTGAGCCAAAATTATGAGATCGTGCTATTTGAGGGTATATAAGACCAATTATTATAATTGAGGTGATTACTAAGAATTGTTGAATGGTAAAAGAGGTCTGGAGCTCGGAATCGGTAGGAGGAGCTTTTTTTTGAATTAATGCCGGTGATAAACCAACATCGGAAAAATAGTTAAGAATGCTCGTAACGGCGACAACGATAGCAAATAGTCCAACATCAGCAGGGCTAAGAATAATCGTGAGTAAAAAGAAACCAATAACTGAAATTGCCTGTATTCCGGCATTACGGAGCGTTAAAAATACTATACTATTGGCCGATTTAATTTTTATTTCTTCGATTTCTTGAGTGTTGGCCATAGACTTTTTGTAAAATAGAAAGCGATTAAAAGCCAGGAAACAAATGATATGTAATTACAGACGGTCCGTATTATTGTATTTTGTAATTTGAAATATAATTGATGATTACCTGGCGGTAAGGTAATCTGCATCCTGCCATACGTTGCTTCGTAGGTAAGAGGAATTATTTTTTGATTGTCATAAGCTATAAAATTAGGAAAGTAGAGTTGAGCAACTGTTAGAGTTGAGGTGATTTCATTGGTGACATTAAACGAAAACCAGTCAGTTCCCCGTTTCGTATTTGTAATTTGTGAAGAATTGGGAGGTGATTGGGTATCAACGATGGAGGTGGCTAATGTTAATGGAGCTGTATGGGCTGTTTTTGGTAAATAATCATAGATACTGCCGGTAACAAAATTGTGCCAGGAACCTGAAAATTTTTGTTGATCAGTTATTGGACCACTATGGACAGGTTGAAAATAGCTTATATTTATTACTATTACCGAAACCAATAAATTTATGATAATTACTTTTTTAAGAAATGAAGTTATTTTAATATAATTTAATACTTCAACAATAAAGGCACTAGCAAAGGAAGCAAAAAAGTAACTTAGACTTAAAAACCTCCATGGGAATTGTATTTTTTGAATCGGAGAAAATATAAGCCAAATAATGTTAGAACGGTTATGAGTCATAAAGGCCGAAAAGAGAAAACAGCCTACTAAGAAAATGATAAGACTGCTTTTTCTGTCAAATCGGCGTTTATTAATACTTTTGATGATAGTAAATATGAGTAGAATTAGTGGTATTATCCAGTGGAGATAACCGAGCATAAATGAAAAACCATCATTTGCACCCCACACAGAGGGTCCATCTCCCCAGAAATTGTTAAAAAGCAATTGCGGTAGGGTGACAAAATGAGCACCGTAACTATAATAATCATTAAACATTGACTCAATTTGAACTAGTTGCGTTTCAATAAGGAGCGGAATTGTAAAAAATGCTGATAATCCAAGTCCAAGTATTCCAGCTTTAATAAAATTATATGAGTCATGAATAAAAAAAGCAGCCTTTTTTTGTGAAATCAACCAAAAAAATATCCAAAGTAATAGAAAAGGGGTGAAAATTAACACCATGGGATTATGAGATAAAAGAATACCGGCTATAGCTAAGGCAAAGATAATTATAAATTTCGTTTTTTTAGTAGCAATTAGCTGGTATGATGCGTAAAAAAGAAGTGGAAAGAAGACGGTAGCCCAAGCTTCATCCATGGCGCCGCGAACATATATATTTACAGCGTGATAAGGGGCATAAGTATAGAAGACGGCGGCGATTATTCCAGCTGTGGGGCCAAGCAAGGAAGTTACTAATAGATACATGGCAAAACTGGCAAGAATTATTTGGGTAACGGCGGTTAATTTGACAGTAGTTATAAATGAAGCGCCTAATGTTCGGTAGATTTCACCAACCATGTAGGGCATTGGGGGATAGAAGTTAAATAAGGGGTAGCCATAGCCATTACCAAGATCTGGCACCCAACGACAGGGAATTTGACCGTCATAGATACATTTTTCAAGCTCAAGTTGCCTAATTAGCTGTAAATCATCATGCATGTTGTAATATCCTGGCTTTAGAAGTACCCAAAATGAGGGTATGGTTAGGAGAAGAATGAGCGCAAGACGTTTAACCATGGTTTATTTTACACTAGGATCAGATACGAATAAGCAATAGCTGGGTTTTGTCTGGTTTTGGGTATTGGTGAATTATATTTAAAAACGATTTTGGAATTGTGATTCGGTTACTGTTTACAAGAAGGTAGACTTCGTCGCCATGGGCTTTAGCATCTAGTAGTTTAGGAGGAATGGCATCAATCTGAACACCTATGCCGAATACTGTTAATCTGGGAATATTGTTAGTATATATTTGGAGACCGTCGGGCAGGGTACCAAAATAACCCTCAGTACCGACGATGACGTTGGCCTGATGGCTTCTGGCTATTAAATATTTTGAAGCTGATTGTATACCCCATCCCGAAGTCCAATCCTGATTGTAACCAGTTTCTGTTGGTGGTAGTTGAACGGTAAACGGGTCAGTCATTAAATGATAATTTTGTATTACTGTTGGAAATAAACTTAAGAAAACAATTAAGATGATCAATTTCTTTTGGTAGTTATTTATAGCAAAAGTAACGGCAAGAATCAGGGGCGAAATAGTGTAGAGAATATATCGGGCGGTGAATACTTTAGCGAAGGCAGCATTGGCTAGTAAAGGTAATAAGCTCCATGCCAAAAACAATGATATCCATTGTAAATCATGTTTATATTGATAATGTTTTGTGATTTTGAAGATTATTAAAATAAGACTTAATAGTAAAATACCAATAGGAAGATAGGATGAAAATAGGTTAACTATGTCAAGTAGATGAGGTTTAAGAGGGTCAAAAGGGTGATGGAGGATTTCTGTGACCGACCAGACGTAGTCTTGATTACGAAGCGCAATCATGTGAAATTGGGGACCTAGACGGAGAATGTTATAGATGGAAAAACTTATAAAAAAGGTGATCATCCCTAAAATGAGTGACTTTAGTGTTCTATGGAATAACAAAACGGTAACAATAGAAAGGGTGATAAAGAATATAGCTGGTGATTTGGTTAGCCAGGCTAGACCCAATATCCCACCATTAATTAGGCTTAAATCTAGTCGTAGGTGTTTTATTTGTAAGATGGTTAGTAATAAAGAAAGAGAGGCAAGGGTGGTTAGGAGATTATCGGCCAGGGCCATGCGATCAAAGAAAAAGGTGAATGTTGATGATATGTATATTAAACAGACACTTATTTTTGCGAATCGAGAAGTATTTAGATAAACACAGATCGTATAAAGCGTGGTAAGGGTTACAAACCCAGCAAGTACCGATACAAAGCGAGAGGCAAATAAAGGGTCAGAAAAAACTTTAAAAAATGGGACTGTAAGCCACATAAATAATGGTTGCTTACCATCAGTAAGAGGAATAAATCTGAGTGTTTCGACTGCTTTAATTACCTGCGACCAGCGGATATAGATTGCCTCATCGGCAAAGACAGGTAACCTAATTAGGTTTATTAGCCGGGTAATAAAATAGACAATCGCCCATGGTAAAAAATAGAGATAGTCTTTAAATTTTGGCATTACAGTGTTGGTAGAGTCCTTTAATGTCGTTTAACTTAACCCTAATTACTTCTTTAGCCATATTGATTGATTCTTTTTTAAATCTTGACGAATCACCTTTACTAGTGCTTGTATCTTCATTTTTCCATGCTACCGGAACCTCCTTAATTTTAAAGCCATTTTTTTCAATTAAAAATAACAGTTCAACATCGTAGGCAGAGACGCGCCAACCTGAAGATTGAACCTGGTTTTTAATTGCAGCCAAATATGGAAAAAGTTGTTTTATTATTTTTGTATTAAAAACTTTAAATCCACATTGAGTATCATTTAATGAAGACAAAAGTAGGCTTTTTCGAAACACAAAAAAAACACTGGACATTATTTTACGGATTATCGAAGTGTTGTCACGACTAACCCCTCGTGAACCAATTATGGCTTGATAATTTTCTGATATATAGGGTAAAAGTTTACTTAGTTCATTAATAGGAGTGGACTGATCCATGTCGGTAAATAAAACATAAGGAAAGCGTGCTTGTTGAACACCACCCCAGATAGCACTAGCTTTGCCTCCATGTGGAAGATCAATTAACCTAAAGTTTGGGTTATTTTGATGGAATTTTTGTAGAAAGATAAGACTTTTATCAGTTGAAGCATCATTGCAAATAAGTACTTCCCAGGGATAACTCTGTTTGGTTAGGAAACTCTTGACCTGATCAAGGACACCTCGACGTAAATTGTTTTCTTCATTGTAACAGGGAATAATAATACTGATTCCAGGAATTGATTTATTACTTTTTTTCATACATTATTCTAGTCCGTCTTTGGACAGTGATCCCGCCAAAAGATTTTTCCTCTATAATTGTGCCAATTTTTTGTTGCCTTTGCAACCAGGCATGTAACCTTTCCGGGTGTGGAGGATCAACTTCATAGAGTGTATAGAGAAGTGGTACCTGTTCCTTGGCTTGAGGAGGACATTGTTTTAACGATGTTTGCCAAGCAAAAAGATATTCGTAGGTATACGGAATGACTGGAGGAACGTAGGCATCAATATTATAAGGTGTTTGTTTAACTTGTTGACAAATATATTTGACTGATTGTAGTTGATTACCTAGACTGACATGTTCCGGTCCATTAGGTTTAGCGCTTAGATAATAATATAGGTGCGGAAGATTTAACCATGCGAAAAGCAACAATACTACCGAACTTATGATAGTTGAGTAGTTTAGTGACACTAACCCGATGCTTGTAAGGATAATAAATGCAGGAAAGAACCCAGTTAAATAGTAGTCATATAATACACCATAGTTACCAACGAAAAATAATAAAATTATAAGGGGGACAAATAA
Organism: bacterium; assembly: GCA_021817905.1. Classification (GTDB taxonomy): domain Bacteria; phylum Patescibacteriota; class Microgenomatia; order UBA12405; family UBA12405; genus JAMCSD01. Next base: position 21,159 of record JAKAFM010000002.1, read on the forward strand.
CCATATAAGACTAACTTTTACTAACGCATTATTTTTTTTGATTTTGAACAGACCAATAATGAACACTATCAGAAATATAAGTGACCAGCGTGTGAGGTTGGGATCGAGTTTGGAAATAAAGTCTTGGTAATATGCAAAAAATCTAAGTCCTATAAATTTTAGAGTAGGAACCCCCCACGACTTTCCGGAATCGCTATTTATGCGACCGGAAATAAATCCTAATAGGTTACGAGTTAATAAAAACTTATTTTTTATTTCAAAAGCAAGTTGAGGAAGGAGTAAGACACCAAAAGCGATTGCAGATACTATTAGTTGATTAAGTGATGTTTTCTTAAATAGTTTTCTTTGTGAATAACCAATAAAGGCTAAACTGGGGAAAAAGAAAATAGCTGAGGCGGACTCAAGTTGGAGGGACAAACCAAGAAGTAGGGCAACTAATGGTAGAAAACGAGTATGTTTATCGTTTATCATAACAATAATTAGGAAAATGATGGCGACGACAAAGGTTGGAAGTGGTGAAGGATTGGAAAACCAGCGACTAGACTTGATTAAATTGAGACTAAATGTCCATAAAATAGCAGCGACGTAGCCAGCTTTTGTGGAGTGATATTTTTTGAGTAAGATAAAAAGTAAGGGTACCGTCAAACTTTCAAGAAAAGCGATGAAATAGCTAGCGATTGCGGGATTGCCTTTGGCGACTAAATATCCGGGAGTAATTAAATAGTACCAAAATGGTCCAAGATATAGACCGTTTATGCCTGTTGTTGGGCCAATAGCTGGTAGTCTATGAGTATTAATAATTTCAGTGGCTTTAAGTGCGTCCCGAGCCTGATCGTAATAAAATCCTAGAAGGTTTGTTTGGTTATAAGTTCTTAAGAACAAGGCAATAATCCAGATAATAATGATAGGACCGTACTTTTTTAAAAGGTTCAGTTTCATACTTATATCGATTATACTAGGGGTGTTACGATAAAATAAAGTAAATGAAAAAATTATTTTGGATACTTTTTGGGCTTGGACTTGTTTTTAAACTTTTTTTATCGGTTACCACTTACCATTCTGATTTAGCGGCATTTGCGTTGGCAGCTCATTATATCGATAATCAGGGTAAAATACTCGACTTTTATAATTTGACAAAGGTTGAAAATGGAACGATTTTTAACTATCAACCTTTAGCTTACCTGATTCCAGCAGCATTTTATTTACCGTTTAGTGGATTATTGTCATCTACATATGCTTTAGTTCAGAATTCAAACTTAGTATGGATTAAAAGCCAAACATTATACTGGCCACTATTGGTGTATAAGTTACCGATGATTTTTGGTGATCTTTTGGGATTGTATTTTTTAAGGAAATTACTGATTAAGAATAAGGTACGTAATGTTCTTATGCTTATGTGGTGGTTTAATCCTTTGGTATGGTACGTAAGCTATATGATGGGTCAAATTGATGTGTTGATTGCAGGATTAGTCTTAGGATCTTATTATTTTTACACCAAAGAAAAATGGTACACTTCGGTGATTTTTTTGGTACTTAGTGCACTTATTAAACCAATGGGGTTAATGTTAATACCCTTGCTGATGATTATGGTATGGAATAAGAGCAAATCATTGATTAGATCGGGAATGGTTGGTTTTATGGGTGTATTGGTTTATGTATTATCAATACTCCCCTATTACCTGACCTCGCCAGCTTACCGATATTATGCGTTCATGGCGGAGCAAATAAATAAAAGTACTTTTTCCGGAATAGATATCGCCTCTGGAACGACTATTCCTTGGTTTTTTATCGCTTTGGCATTTATTGTTATTTACCTTTTTTCTAAAAAAATTTCTTACTTAACGGCGATGATTACAACTATTTTGGCAAGTCTTGTTTTTAGTCATTTTCATCCGCAATGGCTTGTATGGGTGACTCCGCTGCTTTTGGTGTTAATGCAAAAAAAAGATTTAAAGTGGATTTGGCCGGCTCTTATTGGCTGTTGGGTCATGGTAGTTCTGTCATTTGATCCAAGCTTACATAGTGAGCTGTTTTTGTTTTCATTTTGGAAGTTTGCGTTACCCAAGGCACTTTTGCCTTTAGTATTAATGGCTAGGGCAGGATTGATCGGAATTTTTGCTTTTATATTCCTACAAAGAAGTACTTCAAAACGAGCTTAAATTGGTATTAACTATTCGGAACCAATTTAAAAATTTGAATATTATTTATTGCCCATTGTTGATCGATCCTGGCGATACCAAAGGCAGCCACATCCCAAAAGGGGTTGCCGAGTGGCTGGCAGTTTTCGATTGATGGCTCGCAAATTACAAATAATTGGGAAGTCTTTTTGTCTTGAAGGGTGTATAGTTGACCTTTTTGGAGATCAATATAATACCGGTAAGGAGGATCATAATTCTGTTTGGCAAGTAAAGCCAAATTGAACGGTTGAGCATGACTTTGGTTGACGATGAATTGACTAATTTTTTCAGTGGTTGCCAGCTGATTATTGGGAGGGTAATGAAGCGGGCTGTTAACGGCTGAAAAGTATACTAAAATGGCGAAAAGTAGGTAACCGAGATATTTAGTTTTATAAATTACATAAGCAACCAGACTAAATACTACCGGAAATATAAATCCAAAATAATGGTCGTAGATGTGCTGTTTGTAGAGACTTAGTCCAAATACACCCCAAAAAAGCCACCACCATAGGAATAATATCGACGAACGGTTTTTTTTATCTTCCTTCAAGAAAAAGACCGAGCTTAGCCCTAAAATTAGACTTACAAATACCCCCAACTGATCAACTTTTGAGGCGACTAATCGAGTGATGACTTGATTAAACAAGGGGATCATCTCTGGAATAGCTTTGTATGGTTTAAGATTAACGGTAGTCTGGCGGATTGTAAAAAAAGTAATGATAGCATGTATGTTTTGGCCATTATGTTTTATATCAAAAAGTATTTGAGGTATAAGTGATAATCCAAAAATAAGTACTGAAAGTAATACATAGCGATAAAATCGTCTTTTGGGTCGAGATTGATATATATAGTGGAGGAGATAGGTTCCAGCTAAAGGTAGAAGTAAAAGTGCTAAATAGTGAGAATTCAAACAAAATACAAACGAAAGTGAAGCTAAGAGAAGATAGTGGTCTTTTTTTATAAAACAGACCTGGTAAATAGCGTAGACAAAAAGGAGCGCAAAAAATGGCATAATGTTGGGATTCCAGGAGAAACTGGTGTATTTTATGGCAACGGGTGAAATTGCAAAAAGAAAGGCAGCTACAAGACCGACTTTAGCATTGAGGAGCTGTGATAAAAAAACCCATAATAGATATGAAGTAGCAACACCAAAAAGTGCTACTAAAATACTTGGGCCAACAGGATTGTAGTTGGCGACTAATAAAGCTGGAGCAATCAGGTAGTAGTACCAGGGTCCAAGATACATGTTTCCGATTGAAGTTTGAGGACCTATAGCCATGAAATGATGATTAACCAAGAAATTCCGAACAATTACGACATCACGGCCTTGGTCACCAAGAAATTCCATATAACCATCGATGTGATATAGCCTTAAAAATGCCGAAAGTAACAAGATAATTGTTAGCCAAAAATATGGTTTTTTGTAAAATGTCATTGGTGGTTAAGTTTAGATTTTAGGGTAAGGAGATCTTTTAATCCGGCAAGAACCACATTTAAGTTACTGCCGGTAGCTTTACCTCCCTGTCGTTCGTAATGATGGACTCCGATCTCAACAATCTTAAAACCTTTGTTTTTGGCTTTAATTAAAAATTCACTGCTGATGAATGGCCCCCTTTCGGCTTCCAAAGGAGGAATAGTATTGACCACCTTTTTATTTATTAGCTTAAAACCACAATCAATATCTTTTACTTTTAGTCCGTATAGTAAGAATACGGCAATTTGCCAGATGGTAGAACCTAGTATACGATTAAATGGAACTTGGCGTTTTATATAGTAACCAATAACAAGATCAGCCTTGGTTTCCTTTTGCTTATTAATAAAGTGAATGAGCTCCTCAAAATCAAATTGACCATCGGCATCTGTGAAAGCTATCCATTGATATTGAGAAGCATATAAACCGCTTTTAAATGCAGCTCCATAACCTCGGTTTGCCGGATGAGTGATAATCTTAATATTTAAGGGGTACTTTTTTTTAAGTTTTAAGGCTATTTTGCCGGTGCCATCTTTTGAACCATCATTAACAATAATTACTTCCCATTTGGTGGCATTATTTTTGATAATTGGAATAGCTTTGGTGACCGTGTTTTCAATATTAGCTTCTTCGTTGTAACAAGGGAAAAAGACGGATAATTCGTTGATCATAAGACACTTATTATAACCATAGCTTTAGTTGACAAACAAGATGTTGGAAGGTATAATACCCTGTAATATTTATTATAAGAACTTATGAAATACATCTTGACCACACTAATGGCAGTGTTCTTTTTTTTGATGCCTAAGATGGCTTTTGCACAGTATTATTCACAAGGATCAAATAATTATTCAATTGTTATTGATAAAAAAGTTAAAAGTGGTTCAATGTCTACTTTTTTGGACAATATTCCGGCTTCAACTTTCGTGTTTCAGGATGGTGGAACCATTGAATTTTCTGTTTTAGTTCAAAATAGCGGTAATCAGGATTTGACTTCTATAACGGTTAAAGATATTTTGCCTGCTAATTTGAGCTTACAATATTATCCTGGTACGCTCTATAATAATACCCTTACTTGGAATATTGACCGTTTATCACCTGGTGAACAGAGAGTTTTTAGTATCCGGGCTTTAATTAAAGTTAATGATAGTGTCGGTAAACAAGTTAATTATGTTGAAGCATCAGCAAACGGTGTTAGTGATAATGATAGTACTGTCTATTATATTGAAAAAGCAAAGGTGCCTGTCACTGGATCAAATGATTTAGTAATCAAAACCGTAGTAGTACTAATGTTTGTAAGTGGTGGTTTAGTACTCCGTAAAGTTGCCCGAGGCTACTAATAGTTTACATGAAGGTAATACGTAGTTATTTTGGTGATTTCATCGATAACTTTTACGTATTGTAAAGTACAATTCTCACTTGAGATAGTAATTTTCCCTCTATATAGATTTCCATTTTGAGTTGAAAGTACACTATGGTCGGCGCTTGAAATATCAATGCCGTTATGGAAACTATAGATATTGCTGACCCAGGTGTGGCTAGTTGACCAAGTTTTACCGTAACCTTGATTAAAATCGATAGGACCATTCAGTGGCCAATTCCAGTTACCACTGGGGTTGAATGTATCTCCGTGAGAATAATCGGTATGTTGAATATCTTTTAAATAATTAAATGGATTTTGAACTGAGCCATCCGAGGATTGAACCGTAAAATGGAGGTGGGTTCCACTTGATGAACATGATGAACCTTCGATCATGGTGGCAATCAGTGAACCGCTAGTAACTGTACCGACTTTAGTTTCGGTTCCATTTCCGGCAAGAATTGACTGAATAGCTGCCAGTTCAGCACGTGCTTGAGATAGCAATTGTTGATATTTTAATTCGTTACTTTTAGTTGCAATTAGCAGCTGGTTTTTTGTTTCAATTTGCCGATCTAGTGTTGTTTTCTGATCAGATAATTGATTTTGGAAGTTAATAAGATCTTCTTGGCGTTGTTTTTTAATTTGTTTTTGGTTATCAGTGGCTGTTCTGGTTGTTTCTAAGGAAATAAGCAAGTCGCGATCATATTGTTGGAGTTGTCTGGTATAGCGTATTGTATGATAATAATAATTAAAATTATTACTGCCTAAAAATAAGGCAAGTGGGGACAATTTGGGAATTTTATAATTTTCAATTGCCCTTTGAGTGAAGATTTTTGCAGTAGTATTGAGGTTAATGTCAAGATGGGCGATTTGGTGATCTAGCTGACTTATTTCGTCTTGAAGAGAACTTATAGTGTTGGTTGTTTGGCTTATTTTTAGATTAGTTAAATCAATCTGAGCAGTTAAGAGACTTATCTGGTTTGCTAAGGTATTTTTTGCCGAAGCAAGACCCGAAAGAATCTGGGTATATTGGTCAATTTTTGATTGAATTTCCTGAGAAGATGACGGTGATTGAGCACGGACTAGCTTTGGCTGATATATGTATAGGAACATACAGCCAATAATAAGGGGCAGCAACAAATGCGATTGTTGCGTTTTCATTTAAAACTTAATAAGACGTTTGACTCCTGTCCAACTTGCAAATAACCCAACAAAAATTGCACCGGCTAGCTCAACAGCCAATGTCTTGGCAAGATAGATAAAATCAAAACTAAAAAAATTAACCGGTGTAAAAAAAGTATTAATTTTGTTGCGGGTGAAATAGAAAATAGCGCCGCTTATGAGTGAACCAAGAACCATGCCTATTATGCCGTAAAACAAGCCTTCGAGTAAAAAGGGACGATTGACATACCAATTGGAAGCACCGAGTAGCCGACTAACTCTGATTTCTTCTTTTCGATTAGTAATTTTCATTGTAATTACCGTAAATATGAATAGAAATGATACAAAACCTAAAACGGAGATAATGACTAATCCAACTTTGCGAATTGTGGTAGTCCAGGTTAGTAATGAGTCCACAACATCTTTTTGATATACAATTTCATCAATTTGGGTTTTTCTATTGGCAAAATTTTGGGAAATTAATTCAAGTGTTTTTGGGTCATAGGCAGAAACCTCAAAAGATGCGGGTAAAATATTGGCATTTACCATTTCAAGTAGCAGTGGATTGTCTTTGTTTTGATCGCGGTAAATTGAAAGTGCCTCATCTTTTGATATAAATTTGATAGATTTAATATTGGGATATTGGCTTATTTCTTTTTCTATACCCTCAACGGTAGGTTTATCGAGACCATCTTTTAGAAATAAAGTAATTTCCGGTTTGTTTTCGAAATAGTGGAGTACTTGAGAAAGTCCATTACTGACAATAATAAAGGAAGTAAGGACAAAAAAACTAAGCGTCATGATAAATATAGCGCCTATACTCTGAAACGGTGAACGACGGACGTGGTGCCAGGTAGTAGATAATACGTTCATATTTTATTTTATTTTTTATGTTTGATAATTTTTTTCTTTTTGACTGGTTCTGATGATGCGGTTGGGGTGGTCTTTGACGGCTCATCTTTAGTTATAGTTCCGTTTTCAATAGTGATTATTCGTTTATTGAGGGAATTGATAATGTCATAGTTGTGTGTAGTCATGATAATAGTCGTATGGTTGGCTTGATTAATTTCCTTTAATAATTTTATAAGATTCCATGAATTTTCTGGGTCCAAATTACCCGTCGGTTCATCGGCAAGAATTATCTGAGGATTGATAACAAGTGCCCTAGCAAGGGCGGTTCTTTGCAGTTCACCTCCTGAAAGCTGAGCTGGAAAAAGATAGCGACGGTGTTGAAGTCCAACCTGAGTAAGCACTTCCTCAATTAAATTTTTTGCCTGTTTACTTGGGTAATTTATGATATCTAAAGCTAAGGCAATATTTTCTTCAACTGTTTTATCGGGGATAAGTTGATAGTCCTGAAAGATGACACCAATATTTTTACGTATCTTTTCAAATACGGATCGCTTTTTTTGAGTATAATTGGTTTCACCGATAATAACTTCGCCAGCTGATGGTTTTACTTGGTTTAACATTATTTTTAAAATCGTTGACTTGCCTGCACCTGAGGGTCCGACTAAAAAGACAAAATCACCCTGTTCAACTTCAAAATTGATATCTTTAAGGGCAATAATTGGACCAAAGTGTTTGGATACCTTGGAAAATACAATTTTCATAATTATTCGAGAACTTTTAGCCATCCCACATCAAGAAGCCATGCTGTTTTTTTGGAGGCATTGGTTTGGCCTTTAATTTCAACTTTTCGACCTACAAAGAGGTCTAGATCAATAACTGATGAGGTCAGAGAGGCACGTTGGGAAGGTCCACCATCTCGGTTTAGAATGTGAGTGCCTTCTCCGTTGATGCTGCCTTTTTCAATGGTACCAGTTGCAGAATCAGAAAAGGCGGTATTGGTGTCTCCAAATATCTGACCAACTTTTATATCGGAGGCGTTCTTGATATCTTCACCTGGTATTGGACTAACGTCGCCGGAGGAAGAAGATGATAAAGAAGTAGATTTTATCGGAAAAAGTTTAGTTGCTCCAAAACCAAGGCCGATGGCAATAATTATTATTAGACCTAAAATCGGGAATGAAATTTTACTAGGGGTGGTTACTGGGGTTGGGATTTGACTGAGATTTGGTATATCCATGGTTCAGTATAACAAATTTACCGTTTTAACTCAGCCTCGATAAATGGTAATAAATCTCCATCCAGAACACCGGAAGTATCTGAAGTTTCATAACGAGTTCGAAGGTCTTTAACCATTTTATAGGGATGTAAGACATAAGATCGTATTTGGCGTCCCCACCCGGCAATCACATTGTCGCCTTTAATTTCCTTTTGGACTCCGAGTCTTTTTTCCTCTTCCAAGGCCCACAATTTAGCGTAAAGCATGTCCATAGCTACCAGTCGATTCTGATCTTGAGAACGCTGACTCTGACAGGAAACTGTGATTCCAGTCGGCTTGTGAGTCAAACGGACGGCAGTGGACACTTTGTTTACGTTTTGACCTCCGTGTCCTCCGGCACGATAGGCAGCAAACTCAATATCTTCAGGTTTAACTTCAATATCGGCATCATTATTAAATACAGGAGTGACTTCAACTTTAGCAAACGATGTTTGACGTAGCTTATCAGCATTAAAAGGTGATAGTCGTACAAGTCGATGGGTTCCAGCCTCATGACGCATGAATCCGTAAACGTTGTTTCCTTTTACTTTAAAATATACCGATTTAATACCTGCTTCGTCGCCGGGTGTGTAGTCAATAACCTCACAGTTCCATCCACTTTTTTCAAAAAAACGCTGGTACATGCGTTGAAGCATTGCCGCCCAATCCATTGCTTCAGTCCCCCCTTGTCCAGCATGGATTGAAACGAAGGCATCGTGATGATCATATTTGCCGGAAAGATAAGCTTGTAGTTCTAAACTGCTTAAATCCTGATTAAGTTTTAGAAGGTGCAATTGCAGTTCGGTGACAAGTTGATCGTCGTTAGTTGTGGCTAATAATTCAGATATTTCAGTTAGATTTTTTATTTCAGTATCAAGTTGGTCAAGTAAGGTGACTGTTTGGGTAATGTCTCCGAGGCGTTTCATAAGAGCTTGGGCGTTTGTTTGATTATCCCAAAGCGTAGGAGATTCTGATTGTTTACGAAGCGTATCAATTTCTTGTTTTAACTGATTGTAATTTAACTTAGATTTGAGAAGCGTTAGCTTTGATGCAGCTTTCGATAGTTCAGACATATTATTTTTTTTCGATACTTTTAAGTATATTCTGATAGATTTGGGTAATTATATCTTTTTTAAATTCGATTATTTTTTGTTCTATAAATTGTGGAATTTTACCTGAAAATTGACCGGAATTACTAAGTATTTGGTTTAATTGCTCTTTTTGAGCAGGAGGAATATGACTAATAATTTGATCGATGGCTGTTTTTATATTGGGAGGGAGTTGAGTTGATGAAGTTACTCCTAATATTGTTGATGGATCAATGGTAGTTTTATTTTTGCTTAAATAGTTAATAGCACTATAGCAAAGTAATCCAAAAATAATCAGACGAACAAAGTGACCAAAACCGAACTGAAATTCAGAGTTTTTTTTACGACGAGACACAATTTATTGTAGCAAGAAAAGATTATTTACTTGGTATTTTGAGTAATTTCGATTATTTTGTCGCCTTGTTGGATGGCATCCAAAACATCAAAGCCACTAATTACTTCCCCAAAATTAACATAATCTCCCGTAAGCTGTTGACACTGTTCTGTTGTAAAGCAAATAAAGAACTGACTGTCATTGCTATATTCTTTGGTGTCGGGAGTTCGGGCAAGACCAATACTTCCTCTCTTAAATGGAATCGAATTGAGTTCTGATTTTTCTCGACCACCGCCCGTGCCCGTTCCGGTTGGATCACCACCTTGCGCCATAAATCCGGCAATTACTCGATGAAAAGTTAGATTATTATAAAAGCCTGAAGCTGCTTTAGTAAGAAATATTTTAACGGTATTTGGAGCTTTATCTTGGTAAAGCCTAAGGACAATTTGTCCGTTCTTAGTTTTGATGGCAACTATGGGATTATGATCCGTGTTGGTAATTTTTTGAGCGGGAATGTTTGTGATAGTAACGCTTGTGACAGGGGTGGTTGGAGTAGGAGTAGGGGTAGATGTTTTAGTCGGGAAAAGACTGCAGGCTGATAAAAGTGCGATTGAGAGCGTTAAATAGATGATCTTTTTCATGGTAAATTATAGCATTTTTTCTAAAATAAGTACTTTTTTTGGACCATTGTTGATGTTTTCTTTGTGAAGATCTGGTGGAAAATCATGAATACTATCCATCAGAAGTTGGTATGAATATATAAAGTAAGCGCCGTGTCTGGTACCGACATCGTGAACTGTAAATTTTTGGATTGTGTCATCATAGCCAAGAAGGACAATATTATGGTAATAGGGTCCAAAATTATTAAAATTATGATTTTCAAGATAGAGAATTTTTCCATTGGCAGGAATAATAATTGGAAGATCGCGACTAAGATAACTTTTTAGTTCTTCGATGGTCGGATCGGAGATGATAATTGGCTTTAATTTTAGGGATTTTTGAGCGATTAAACCCATTTGTTCGATTGAAATGTCGGCTCCAAACCCGTTATTGTTTTCATATTCAATAAGTTGTTCCAAAGCTGTTTTGATTTCTTTGGTCGTTACTATGGCTGGATTATGGTAATAGTAGACAGTAAGAAGTGCAGCTTCTTCACAGGTGTCTTGCCAGGGCTCATTCCATTTATTTTCCGGTGCTTGCGGGACAAACATAGTATTTATAAGATGGCTTGGTGGCAATGTTGGCGTTGGAATAGGCGCTAAGGTAGAAACAATCGGAGTATTTATTGCCGGTAATTGAGATGAAATTATTGATTGAGAGTGATCTCTTGTAAAGTAAAAAGTGCCGACGGTTATGATAATAAGCAAGGTTGTGCCAATATATAGACCTTTTCTCATATTATATTGTATAATACTCGAATGCCTCAAATCTCGGATATTCGTAATATTGCTGTTATTGCTCATGTAGATCATGGGAAGACAACTCTGGTCGACGCACTATTGAAACAAACTCATACTTTTCGAGAAAATCAGGATGAAATGAAGATGGATCGAATCATGGATAGTAATGACCTTGAGCGAGAAAAAGGGATTACTATTTTGTCTAAAAATACTTCTGTTTTTTATAAAGATACAAAAATTAATATTATTGATACTCCCGGACACGCTGACTTTGGAGGCGAAGTGGAAAGGGTGCTTAATATGGCAGATGGGGCCTTACTGATTGTTGATGCTGCCGAAGGTCCATTATCCCAAACAAAATTTGTACTTAAAAGAGCACTTGATTATAAACTTAAGGTTATTTTGGTAATTAACAAGATTGATCGTAAAGATGCTCGAGTAAAGGAAGTGTTGGCTGACACAGAAAATTTATTTTTAAATTTGGTTGATGATCCGGAATTACTCAATTTCCCTGTAATATACGCAATCGGTAAGGATGGTAAGACTTATAACGAAATGCCTGATGATTTTAGTCAACCGGCTGACACCTCGGCCTTATTTGATGCAATTATTGACCATATACCCAGTGCCCGAAAAAATCCTGATAAACCATTTCAGATGCTTGTCTCATCGTTTGAAAATAACGAATATTTGGGCAGATTAGCTTTAGGACGGATTAATCAGGGAAAGATTAAGAAAGGAGAATATATATCATTAGTAAAACCCGACCAAAGTGTGATCGCAAATTACAAAGTGGAACGTTTGTATGTTAACGAAGGAATGAGCAAACAAGAAACGGTAGTGGCTGAATCAGGAGATATAGCTTATTTATCAGGAATTCCAGAAATTGAGATTGGTCTAACACTTACGAGTCCCCAATTTCAGGTAGCGTTGCCAACAATTGAGGTTGCCGAACCTACTTTAAAGGCTAGTTTTGGACCTAATACTTCAGTATTTGCCCGGGATGAATCAAAGTTTCTGACTTCACGAGAACTTAAAGAACGTCTTCATGAAGAGGTGGAGACAAATTTAGGACTAAAGATAGAAGATGATCCTGAGGATAGTATTAGAGTACTTGTTTCAGGTCGTGGAGAACTACATTTGGCTATATTAATCGAAAAACTTCGTCGTGAAGGCTACGCAATGGAAGTAGGTAAGCCAGAAGTAATTCTTAAAACAATTGAAGGAAAAGTTTGCGAGCCTTATTCCGAACTGACTATTTTAACAAACGAAGAGTACGTGGGGGTGGTAACTGCAGAACTTGGTAAACGAAAGGCGCAGATGTCAGACATGGTAAATGATGATAAAGGTAATGTACGAATGGTTTATAAAATTAGTGAACGTAACGCTTTGGGATTGCGGAGTGTATTAATGACAGATACCAGAGGATCTGTTTCCTTAAACTATTTATTTTTAGGTTATGAGCCAAAACAGGAAACAACAGAGAGGAGTCGTAACGGAGCTTTGATTGCCTCAGAATCAGGGAAGGCGTTATCTTTTGGATTAGATTTGGCACAAAAACGTGGAATTACTTTTGTAGAACCGACTGAAGGTGTCTACGAGGGCCAGATTGTGGGGTTACGACCGCTTGAGGGTGATCTTGAGGTAAATGTTTGTAAGGGTAAACAACTAACTAATATGCGTTCTTCGGGAAACGATGATGCGATTATTTTGGCACCAGCTGTTAAATATAGTATTGAAGAGGCAATCGACTTTATTAATAATGATGAATTGATTGATATAACTCCCAAAAATGTTCGTTTGCGAAAAAGATTTCTATCAAAGACTGATCGGGTTAGGGCGGAACGTAAAACGCACTAATTCAACCTTATTTTCGACAAACTGGACTCCTTCTCTGTGTAATTTTTGTTTCTGCATTTCTGGCCCACCAAAAGCATAGGAGGCCGAGAGAGATCCATTGGCAAAAACAACACGGTGACAAGGAATATTAATGGGGTCATCGTTAAGATGGAGAGCCCGACCAACCAACCGTGGCGATTTTACTCGAGCTAGTTTAGCCACTTGACCATAGGTCATGACATATCCTGCTGGGATTTGACGGACAATTTTATAAATTAAACGATATTTACTTGAGACGAAATTGGTTAACATCAATTGAGGGTGAAGGAATAATTTTTGACCAGTCAATACGACTCATTGATTCCTGAACAAATTTTGACGTAAATTGAACGAAATCAATCTTCAGAAGACTAATCACGTACAGAATGGCAAAGGTAATGGCTAATGTTCCAAAGACTGTTCCCAGCGAATGAAATAAGCCGGCCATAAAATTATAAAGAGCAAACTTAATGGGATTAGACGAATAAACAAAATAACGGTTGTTATTATTAGCTAATTGATCAAGCTTATGGTTGAGGAGTTTTAGTTCTTTAAGTGTTTCAAGTCTTGTTTTCATAAGCAAGTTTTAATTTTTTGAGAAATCGTTACCATTTGATCAGGCGGGATGGCAATAACATCTTTGGTATTAATACCATCATCAAAGCGGGGACGATCTTCCGAAAAACGAGGGATGATACGAATATGCGCATGTGGTACTTCAAAACCAAGGGTTAAAAAAGAGACCGACATAGCAGACAAACCAGCCTGACTGGCAATGGCAATTTTTTTGGCAACTTCCCAATATTGTCCAAATTCCGGAACATCAATTACCCACCGGTAGTGTTTTTTAGGGATAAGGAGACTATTACCAGGGTTTAAAGGATTGATATCAAGAAACCCTAAAAATTTGTCGTCTTCGTATATTTTATAGCAAGGAGTTTCTCCGTTTTGAATTTTACAGAAAATACAGTCGTCCATATTTAAGTATAACGCTGGTTGATTAATCAGGGTATGTGAAATGACTAATTTAGATTAACCAAACTCGGGGTAATGACACTTTTTGTACTTTTTACCGGAACCGCAAGGACAAGGATCATTTCGTTTGGGAACGGATATTGAAGGTACTACGGGCTTAATCGTAGCAGCTTCTTCTTTGGCTAATGCATTTTCTTCTGGTTGGTCATTGGTGATCATGGCTCCCCTACCTTCGGCAATGTTTTTGGGAACATCTGAGGGTAATGAAGTTTCGATTTGAATACGGAATAATTTTCTAACGAGATTATATTCATAGGTGCCTACGAGCTTTTGAAACATTTCAAAACCTTCTTTACGATACTCAACTAGAGGGTCTTTTTGAGCATAACCACGAAGCCGGACACCTTCACGAAGGTTATCGAGTCCTGTTAAGTGCTCAACCCATAGTGGGTCCAAGGTGCTGACAATAATAAATCGAATAATGTCTTGACTTATAGCCTGACCAAAAAACTCAGTTCGTTCACTCCAGGCAGCTTGACACATTTCAAATAATTTCTGACTAATATCGGTGGTAGGATCCTCAAGTGTTTTTTTTACTGCTGCGCGACTTTGTGGATCTAGTGGTAATATCTCTAAGTACTCGAGCAGTATTTTTTCAATATCTGGTTGAGACTGTTCATTAATACTAGTATTAACAATTACATCGATTTGACGTTTGAGAATGGTATAAATATCTTCGAGGTTTTTTAAGGGATTATTTTTGGCATTATTAATGGCATCTTCACGAAGCCGATAAATAATTTGACGCTGCTTATTAATAACATCATCGTATTCAACTAGATTTTTGCGAATATCAAAATTATAACCTTCAACTTTTACTTGGATTTGTTCAATTGATTTTGAGACTAGTGGGTGTGTTAACGGAGCGTCTTCGGGCATATTAAAGCGGGTCATTAATCCAGCAATCTTATCACCACCAAAAATGCGCATTAAATCATCATCGAGAGAGACATAAAATTGCGAAAAACCAGTATCGCCCTGTCGACCACTACGCCCACGAAGCTGATTGTCGATACGGCGAGACTCATGCCTTTCAGTACCAATGACATAT
Source organism: bacterium (assembly GCA_021817905.1). Taxonomy (GTDB): domain Bacteria; phylum Patescibacteriota; class Microgenomatia; order UBA12405; family UBA12405; genus JAMCSD01. The sequence continues at coordinate 36,221 of JAKAFM010000002.1, forward strand.
AACCCACCAAGCTCAACAACCTCATCGTGTAATTTTTGCCAATTAGATTTGTTTGTTTGATCTTTTTGACCACCTAAAATAATATCAACTCCTCGACCGGCCATATTGGTAGCGACGGTAACGGCACCAATTTTACCGGCATTAGCAATAATGGTGGCTTCGGTTTGATGATTTTTAGCGTTAAGCATTTGATGGGGAATGCCTTTTTTAGAAAGTAACGTAGAAATGATTTGGTTTTTTTCTATTGAAGTTGTACCAATAAGTACAGGTTGGCCTTTTTCATGTAGTTCAGCAACTTTGGCGGCCACAGCTACATATTTAGCTCTCTGAGTTTTGTATATTAAATCCTGATCATCGATTCTTTTAATTTTTTTGTTAGTGGGGATGGTAACGACTTCAAGGTGGTAAATTTGGTGAAATTCTTCTGATTCAGTCATGGCTGTACCTGTCATACCAGCAAGTTTTTGATAAAGTCGGAAGTAATTTTGAAACGTAATGGTTGCCCAAGTTTGAGATTCACGTTGAACAGTGACACCCTCTTTGGCTTCAACGGCCTGGTGAAGACCGTCTGACCAGCGACGGCCGAACATGAGACGTCCAGTGAATTCATCAACAATGACGACTTCACCGTCTTTGACAACGTAATCTTTATCTTTATGAAAAATAGCATTGGCCTTGATAGCATTTTCGATATAGTGAATGGTTTCAAAAGACTCTTCGTAAAGATTTTTGACATTAAGAACACGTTCGATCTTGCGAATGCCATATTCAGAAAGAGTTGCAGATCGAGATTTTTCGTCAATTATATAATCTGTAGGCTGAAGCTCGCTGGCGATTTGTGAAAATTTATAATATTTATCGGTTGGTTGGTTATTAGGAGAGGAGATAATTAATGGAGTTCTAGCTTCGTCAATTAAAACAAAATCAACTTCATCGACGATGGCGTAATAATGGGGACGCTGAACAACTTCATCAAAGGTTTGAGCCATGTGGTCACGAAGATAATCAAAACCAAATTCGTTATTAGTTCCGTAAGTTACATCCGCAAGATAGGCGTCTTTACGGGTAATGGTGCGTAAATGGGCTAATCGATCATCTATAGTTTGGGTAGGATCGGAAAAAGTAGGATCATACATAAATGATTGTTCGTGAATTATGGCAGAAGTAGAAATGCCAAGCAGATGAAGTGCCCGAGGATACCAGCCAGCTCCAACTTTAGTAAGGTAATCATTAGGAGTGATAATATGAACACCTTTTCCTGTTAGGGCGTTTAGATAGGCTGAAAAAATGACTGAATGGGTTTTTCCTTCGCCAGTCTTTTGTTCAGCAATGGCACCTTGGTGAAGAATAATGGCGGCAATAAGCTGGACATCATAGGCTCTCTCGCCAACAGTTCTAAAGATGGCTTCACGAACTACTGCATAGCTTTCTGGTAATAGGTCATCTAGGCTTTCACCATCAGTAAGACGTTTTTTGAATTCAAGTGTTTTCTGTCCGAGCTGTTTATCGGATAACTTTTTAATTTTTGGCTCTAGAGCATTAATTTTATCTACAATCGGTTTGACTCGATTTATACGACGTTGATTAAAGTCTAATAGTGAGGAGAAAAGTGACATGGGAATATTATAGCTTAGATATGTTAAAACACCTACCCCGCCAGTATATCAATAAATTGATAGTGGCGGGGCATGGGGTGGCTCCTCTACGAGTTATTTTTTAAAGATTTTTTTTAAAATGAAAAAAACTAAACAGATAATGGTTAATGGAGGGACAATGATGATGGCGACCCATAGTGTAAGATTGAGACTGAATTTTAGTAATTTTATGAGGTTGTCGAAAGTGTTACCGGCAACAACAAAGAATCGACTATCTTCAGGGACAGTAAGAACTACGGTGATAGTAGCATAGTAGGTTTGGTTTTTGGTTTTTAATGAGGGTGTCGGCACACGATTTTCTATGTTTTCGCTTAACACTTTTAGGCTGTCTTGTTTAATCGTTTGGCTAACTAGCTCGTATTTATCCTGAGGAATAGTAATCGTAATATTACTGTGAGGATTGGCGGTATTGTCTGACGATGAGGAAACGACGTAGCCTTTAACACTTTTACTAATCGTATCAATCTGACTTAAGGCGCTATTAATGTTGGCAACCTGGAGTGTTAGTACACTTTTTGTTTCAATCGTTTTTAAATTAGCATTATCTGGGAGAGCATAATCAAGCGAGGTCTTGTCCAATGGTAGGCTAACTGGCTGCCATTGTTCATTAAGCGGTGGAATCCCTAATTGTTGTAAGTGTTTTTGATTAAAAATGCTGCCAATAAAAATGCCAAGAGAAGCCATAATGGTTATTATCACGGCATATTTGATAATAATTCTCATTTTGGCGATATTGTTTCGAAACCAGTAAACGGCCATAAAACTTTGGGCAGTTTGATGGAACCGTCTTTCTGTTGATTATTTTCAAGGAGGGCCAGTAGCGGTCTATCGGACATAACGGTAGCATTGAGAATGTGGACATATTCGGGCTTACCGTTTATTTTTACGCGGGTATTAAGACGTCTGGCTTGATAATCAGTACAATTACTACACGAGTTAGTTTCGCGATATTGATTTTGTCCGGGAAACCAAGTATTAATGTCGTACATACGACGATTTGGTTGAGGTAGGTCACCAGTACAGTTTTTTACTACCTGATATGGTAACTCCAGTTCCTGTAATATTTCTTCTTCAATGGCTAACATTTCTAGACACATGGCATCCGACACTTTGGTATCGGGAAGAGTAAAAATATTCATCTCAACCTTGTTAAAGTTGTGCACACGAAGCATACCTTTCATATCTTTGCCATACGTTCCGGCCTCACGACGAAAGCAGGGAGAGTAATTAACGTATTTTATTGGTAATTTTTCTAGTTCTAAAATTTCATTAGTATGATATGGAACCACTGAATGTTCGGAGCTAGATATAAAAACTAGATCATCTTCAGGAACTGAATAATAAGCGCCAAATAGATTCTTATTACTTGAATAACCACAACCCCATTCAGTAGCCGACTTAATCATTGGTGGCGGAACCATACCTTTAAAGCCTTTAGATATAAGCTTTTTAAAGGCATAAAACATAAGTGCCATCTCTAGAACAGCAGCTTCGTTTTTGTAGTAACCAAAACGTGAACCCGAAAGTTGGGCGGCTTTTTCTATGTCGATAATATCGAGTTTTTTACCAAGATCAGTGTGGTCAAGCGGTTGCCAAGTGAATTTTGGCGGTTCGCCAACTGTTTTTATAACGACATTATCCTGATCATCCTTCCCAACAGGAACATCTTCTGCTGGAATATTAGGTATTTCTTCTAAGACTGCCAATAATTCATTGTCGGTAAATTTTAATTGTTCCTCAAGCAGTTTAAGTTCAGATTTAATTTTAGTCCCGGTACTTATCTGATCGCTAGTTGGTTTACCGGCAATGGTTTTGGAAAGTTTATTTTGGGAAGCACGAAGATCTTCGACTTTAGTTAGTAAAGTTTTGCGACCGGAATCAATGTCGAGTACTTTAGTAACCAAGTTGCTATCTTTTTGACGGTTGACTAGACTTTTTCTGACATCGTCGGCATGGTCTCGAAGAAAATTCATATCTAGCATTTGATTGTATTTTAACAAATAGAAAACTTTTTATTACCGCAGTTTAGTAGCAAATATCTGAGTACATTTTATATTCATTACACAATTACTACATAGTCAAGTGTAACTATAAACCTATACTATCGGCAATTGATTGCATAGAAGTAAGACAAATCTCAATGAATTTATCTAATTTAATATTTAGGCCTTCTTCACTTTCACATTTTATGACTTCATCGCGTCTGGTGCCGGCGGCAAATCTGGGTTCCTTTAGAAAACGTTTGAGAACTGAAGAGACTTTAACCTCTGCTAGCTTTTTACTGGGATAAACAAAGGCAACGGCAGTTATTAATCCAGTCAAACTATCGGCACAAAAGATAGACCACTGGGCCAAATTTTGACATTTGATGCCATCGCGGCCATCATGAGCCAAAACAATTTCTTGAACAACGGGAGAGATTGTTAAACCATATTTAGCTAAAGCCTCTTTTGCTTTTTGAGGATGAAAAGGTTTGAATTCTCCCGAATAATCGATATCGTGAATTAAACCGGCCAGTGTCCAGTCGACTTTTGGTGGTTCGCTATTACTAATTCTTTTTTGAGATTCCAGATAATCATAGAGTCCACCCATGCAGGCTTCAAGAGCAAGCGAGTGAAAGAAAATATTTGGTTCAAGTTGAGCTTTAACGGCTTGCAAATATTTTTGACGGTCGTAGGACATAAAGAATGTTTTAAATAACGCTACTATTTTCTGAGGTATTTATTAACCGGCTGACCGAGGTATTTTTCCAAATCCTCAGGGAGGATATAAATGCCAGAATGATCACTACCAAGCCCAAGCTCACGTCTTGAACAAAGCATACCCTCGGACTCTATGCCACGTAGTTTTACTTTAGCTATTTCTTGCGACTGGCCTTCTTCATCAAAGACAAGGGCACCAATGATTGAGACGGGAACAATATCCCCTGCTTTAATATTGGGAGCGCCACAGACGATATTTAATAAATTTTGGGTTCCAATATTGATTTGGCAGACGTTAAGCTTATCGGCATTAGGATGTTTGGTTAGTGATTCAATTTTTCCGATTACAATTTTATTGTTTCGGAGACCAATGACCTGTTTATTTTTCTCTTCAGGTAGATTATAGATCTTGCGTGTTTCTTCAGTGATAATTTGTTTCATCTGGGGAAAGAAAGTACCTTCTCGAGCGGTGATATCTTCGAGGAACCAAAAAACACGTTCACTGTGACCCCAGCCGGAAACTGGTGGCATGCCGTATTCCAACATTTCAACGAAATCTATATCAAGCATTTGTGATTCTTCATCGCCTGATTCACGATTTTTTTGTTGATCAAGAAAACGATTTAGCTGATCGACCGGATCGTTTAATTCGGAATAGCCGTTGCCTAACTCGGAGCCAGCAATAATAGCGTGAAAACGTTCAGTTAACTCAATATTATCTGGTCTTGATTTAGCAAGCGGTGAGCTAAATTTTGGCTCATCGATGATAAAAATTGGACCACTAATTTCGCGCCTAACTATTTTCCATAAATTGTCGACGATTCGAGATCGATTAGTTAATCCATCAGTGTCGATCTTTTGGGCTTTTATAAGTTCAAGCATTTTTTCCTGAGAATCATTAAAAATATCAACTGAAAATCGCTTTTTAATGAGATCACCAAAACTTAATCGAGGCCATTTTCCTGCTAGATCAAAGGTGTGACTACCTTTAGTAAATTTAGTCTTTCCGTATAGCTTTGTGGCCAAATATTGGAACATTGTTTGAACCAGATCCATGTTCATGGTGTAATCGGCATATGCCCAATACCATTCACATTGATAATATTCTTGTAAGTGCTCATCATCGATGCCTTCATTACGGAAATTAGGGCCAAGTGTGTAGATTTTTTCAAAACCACCACCAATAAGTCGCTTTTGAAAAAGCTCAGTGGAAATTCGCATGTAAAAATCTTGATCGAGGGCATTATGATGAGTAATAAAAGGCTTGGCATCGGCACCCCCAGTAGCCAGTTCCAAAACCGGTGTTTCAACTTCCATAAAGCCTTGTTCTTGAAGAAATTGCCTGGTTAATTGCCAAAATTTAGCTTTACGGATAAATAGTTCTTTACGATCTTGGTTCATTATTAAATCAAGATAACGTTTACGAAAAATAATTTCAGGATCTTTAACACCCTGCCACTTATCCGGTAGAGGTCTGATGGCCTTAGCTAAAAGCTTAATGGTTCCGGGCATAACCGATATTTCACCTGATGATGTTTTTTTTACAACCCCTGTCACTTCTATAAAGTCACCAATGTCCAGCAATTTTAATTCTGAATAACCAAGGAATTGCTTCTCGACATTAAGAGGAGTTAGATCGAGTTTACGAATGAAGATTTGTAATTTTCCAGATTGATCGGAAATGTGAGCAAAGGTAATTGCCCCCTGGGGACGCCACAAAACAATGCGTCCAGCAACGGTAATTGTTTTACTGTCAAGTTTGGAGAAATCTTTGATTACATCAATATTGCTATATTCTTTTTTTGAGGTTGAAGGGAATGGGTTAATGCCAAGTGCTCTGAGCTTGGTTATTTTATTAAGCCTTGTCTCCCTTAACTCTTGCAATGTTGACATAGTGGATTTTAGCACTCAACCTTAGGCAATAGCCACTATTTTGTAGATCAGTTTGCCAACAGGGGCCGTGAATTCAATTTCATCGTGTAATTTTTTGCCAACTAATGCCATACCTAATGGTGATTGATCAGAGATTTTAGAAGAAGATGGATCAGCTTCAAATTCAGAAACGATATGAAACTCTTTTTCGTGCGAGCCACTAATCTTGATTTTTACTTTAGAGCCAACTTGTACTTTATCTTTTGATTGTTTACCGTTTATAACTTGAGCGTTAACCAATGATTCCTCTAGATAATCAATTTTGTCGTTGATGACTTCCAACTCTTCCTTAAGCTGAACCGCTAGACCATCTTCGCCGGCTTCATCGGGTTGTGCAACTTCTTCAATACGTTCAATTAATTGGTTTCGCTTTAATTTCAGGTCGTCTAATTCCTGCTGAAGTCGAGTTTGACCTTCAACCGTAAGCATTGTTTTGTTTGCCATTTTTTTGATTGTAATCAATAAAAAAAGCCTCTCAGGTTAAAACTTGAGAGACATTTAATAACTTTATTAAACATCCCTCTCAAGTTAAGGAGAGGCAGCCGTAGACAATTTTTTTGGGATTAAAGGCAGCTAGAGCGGCCCCAAATAGGTTTGGGTTGATGTGTTTTATTTGCGTATCCAGCTGCATAATTACCACAGTGTATATTAGGGCAGATAGTTGAATTTGTCAACCTAAGTGCCGTAGAATAACTCTATGTTATTTGATATTTGGCGAATAACGCCAAAAAAAAGATCGGTCCGATTACGGCATAAAAAGGGGGTCTTGTTCTCTAATCCGAGTTTTTTAAACAAAGTGTTTTTTTATATGGGAAGTTGGTTAGTGCTGATGTCATTGGTCTCGTTTGTTTATTTATATTATCCTGTTGGTAACGCTTATGTACATTATGTCTTGACCATGAAATTGCAACCAAGCCAACAACAACAAGCTCATTTGGCGGCCGCCGATAAACACATTGCTCAAGAGGAGGTGGGTAAAAATTATTATGTGATTAAAATTCCTAAACTTTATGCTTACGCTCAAATTCAGGAAAATGTGTCGCCGTTTGACTCAATTGAATATAACAAAGTTCTTGCAAGTGACAAAATTGCCATGTCGAATACCAGTACCTTTCCTGGTTCAGGTAGAGGAAGTATGACCTATTTATTTGCCCACTCAAGTGAAGAATCAATTGGACTAAGTCGTAAAAATCCTATTTTCTATCTTCTAGGTGAATTGGCGACTGGTGATAGTATTTGGGTTGAACGTAACGGTATAAAGTATTTTTATAAGGTTTATAATAAAAAAATTATTAGTGCGGAGGACACTAAGTATTTATATTATAGCGATCCAACCAATGAGGATCTTATTTTGCAGACTTGCTGGCCAGTGGGAACTGACTGGAATCGGTTATTGGTGTTCGCACATTTGATGGCGTATTAACAACTATGAGCTTAGATCTTGGTGAGGTCAGAACAACATGTCGTTGGGACCAATTGGCTGTGTTTATTAATGATGATGAGATTAAAAATAGAGTTAAAAAAGCTTATGATTTTGCATTAGAACATCATGCTGGTCAAAAACGTGAATCAGGGGATGCTTATATTACTCACCCGTTATGGATTGCTAAAGTTGTTTCTCAGCTAGGTCTTGGTCATGAGGCAGTAATTGCGGCATTATTGCATGATTTATTGGAAGATACTAATGTATCTATTGATGAAATTGCTGATAATTTCGGAGACGAAGTGGCATTGTTAGTACAGGGCTTGACTGATGTTTCCAAAAAGACAAAAGGAATTATTTTTCACCAAACTAATATTGAAGTTTTTAGAAATTTTTTATTCTCGTCAGTTAATGATGTCCGGATATTGATTATCAGATTGGTTGACAAACTTCACAATGGTCTGACAATCGAGGCTTTATCGCAAGAACGTCAGGAAAAATTTGCTCAGAGAATTTTTGGAGTTTATGGACCAATTTCAGAGTATGTGGGATTACACTTTTTTAAACAGCAATTAGAAGATATTGCCTTTAAAATTTTGTATCCAGATGAAGCCAAAAAATTAGAAAAATACCTTGAAAAACGAAGTAAAAATGAATATAAGGCACAAGTTTCGGTAATTGAGGATATTAACAAAGTGTTACAACTTAACAAAATCAGCGGTTTTGAAATCCAGTCACGAATAAAAAGTCTCTATTCTACGTATCTTAAAAAAGTTAAAAAAGATTATCGGGGGAACCGTCAATTTAAGGATCGTGTTGGAGTGAGAATATTGTTAAAAACAATTGAAGACTGTTACGTTGTATTAGGTTTAATTCATGCGCAGTTTAAATATATTCCTGAAGAATTTCACGATTATATTTCAAATCCTAAACCAAATGGTTATCGGTCACTACAAACAACAGTTATGTGGCATGCAACCTTGATGGTAGAAATTCAGATACGGACTTTTGAAATGCATGAGTTTAATGAATTTGGGCCCGCATCACACATTGCCTATAAAATGAGTAAAAATTTGACTCAAAGTCGAGGAATGGAATGGGTGGCAGATTTGGTTAAATGGCAAAGTACTAAAACGGTTAATAATTATCGAATTAGCGTATTAACAGAACACGTTTACATTTTTACACCTACTGGTGAGGTGATTCAGTTGCCTAAAGGAAGTAAACCGTTAGATTTTGCCTATCGATTACATAGTCATTTAGGAGATTACTGCAAAGGGGTATTGGTTAATAATAAGATGACAAAATTAGATAGCGAACTGAAGACTGGAGATGTGGTAATGATCTTGACTACGAACAAACTAATGGCTAAGCCTGGATGGCTTAACTTTGTAATAACTCCCGGGGCGAAGGAGCATTTGAGGAAATTAAGAAATGAGTTGAGGGATCAGCTATAATAGTCCCATGACTATAGATGAAAAAATAAAATTAATCACTCGAAACTGCGAAGAGATTATTACCTTGGAAGATCTACGGGAACTACTGGAAGATGGTACTCAATTGACTCACTATATCGGTTTTGAGATTTCCGGGTTGGTCCATTTGGGAACAGGATATATTTCTATGGGCAAAATTGCTGATTTTTTAAAAGCAGGGGTTAAGTGCCAGATCTTTTTGGCAGATTTTCATACTTACCTTAATAATAAATTAGGCGGTAACCTTGATGATATTCGCTGGGCTGCTGGCGCATATTTTAAACAAGCATTGATTGGTTCGCTTAAGTGTCACCAGGTTGACGTTGAGGCAAGATTGGCGTCGGGTGATTTAACTTTTATACATGGTTTTGACTTATATAAAGATAACCTAGTCCACTGGGAGACATTTATGGAGGTGGGCAAACATGTAACTTTGTCAAGAAATATGCGCTCGATTTCGATTATGGGAAAAAAACAAGGTAATGATGTATCGATGGCAACATTGTTTTACCCGCCGCTTCAAGTGGCTGATATTTACACTATGAGAGTTACTTTGGCTCACGCGGGGATGGATCAACGCAAGGCACATGTGGTGGCACGACAAGTTGCTCATAATTTGGAGATAAATCCACTTTTGAATAGTAAGGGTCAGAAGATTGCCCCCGTAGCCATTCATCATAATCTGATAGCAGGATTGACTGGTCCCGAAAAAGTAGATACAACGCAAGCGGCCGATGAAGTGGCAATTGATTTAAAGATGAGTAAATCAAAACCTAGTTCGGCTATTTTTGTTCACGACAGCCCTGATGAAATTAAAGATAAGATCAGAAAAGCCTATGGACCGCCAAAAGATATTGCCTTTAATCCCCTCCTCAACTGGGTTAAAATTCTGGTGTTTTGGGGAGATGATAGTGGTAACTTTGTAATCAAAAGACCTGATAAATTCGGTGGTAATTTGAACTATACGAGCTATACAAAGCTTGAGAATGATTACGCTGAAGGAACACTTTTTCCACTGGACTTAAAAAATGCTCTAGCTGATTGGTTGATAAAAGTCTTAGAGCCGGCAAGAAAACATTTTGAAGTTGCTGAAAATTTGCAAGCTCTGGCAAAAATGAAGTCTCTTTTAACTCAGCAATGAGAAAACTTCTGGATAATCTGGGTCTAAAATTAGCCTTTATTTTGAGTTGGATTTTTTTTCGTAATAAACCAGCGGAGGTCGTATTCGATGAGGTATATAGACATAATATTTGGCGCGATAAAGAGTCTGTCTCTGGACCCGGTTCAAACCTGCGTGAGACGGCGATTCTAAGGACTCAATTACCAAAACTACTGAAACAGTATTCCATTGCCAGTATATTGGATTTGCCTTGTGGCGACTTTAATTGGATGAGGATGCTTGATCTTGACGGTATTACTTATATTGGTGGGGACATTGTCGAGGCTATTGTTATTGAAAACCAAACAAAATATCACCAAAAAAATGTAGTATTTAAAAAAATCAATCTACTTGAAGATAAACTTCCCAAAGTCGATTTAATTTTATGTCGGGATTGTTTGGTTCATTTTTCCTATAAAGACATACATCGTGCTTTAGAACAAATTAAAAATAGTGGAAGTACTTATTTGCTAACTACAACATATCCAGAAAAGAAAAATAAGGACATTGTGACCGGTGGTTGGCGGCCACTTAATTTAAATTCGGCGCCCTTTTTATTACCCAAGCCAGAAGCCATTATTCCTGAAGGATGCAAAGAAATTAATGGGAGTAACAACGATAAATCACTTGGGTTATGGTCGATTTATGATTGGTAACTGTATTCTTATTTACTAGTACCACGCAACATAATTAAGTTAGCAAGTTTTTCTTCAGCTTGGGAAAGTATTTCGTTTGCATTTAGACAACCGGGGTCACCGCTTTTAAGTCTAGCTATAATGCTATTAGCTTCGGCGATTTCGTCGTTAAGATTTCGTTCGTCGGACAAGGCATTAGTCATTTGTCGATAGGCACAGATGTTAGTTACTCGACAGGAGTAACCGATTAGGCCAGGGGAACGACAAGTAGCATTATCAGGAGTGCTTGGTGACATAGGTTTATATTTTACTATTTATAGTTCGACTAATCAATTCCTTTCGGTATCTATTGGCAAAACGATGTGCCTCATCGCGAAGTGATTGGAGCAACTTAAGCGCATTAGAATCGTGTGGCAAATTAATTTCTATCCAATCGTTTTGATGTTTAATGACAATTGTTTCTAGACGTTTAGCTAAACCGATAATGGCAATATGGCTTAATGGCGATTCAGGAAAAGCTTTCAAAATTGTGTGAATGGCGCTAACTTGCGGTTTACCACCATCAACAACAATAATTTGAGGATATTCCCATTCATAATGTTTGAGCCGTCGAAAAACAACTTCTCGGATCATAAACTGATCATCTTGAGTATCTTTGGTTTTTATTTTAAATTTCCGGTATTCATTTTTATCGATGCCACTACCTTGAAAAACAACCATTGAACCGACAAAAAACTGTGGACCCAAATTAGAGATATCAAAGCATTCAAGACGGTAAAGACTGGTTAAAAATGGATAATAAGGTTGAAGAGTGGTGCGCAGCTCCTCAAGACTGCTACTCACCTTATCATCCATAATAGTAATATCTTGATATAAGGTATCGAGATGTTGCCATCCGGCAGTAACATATTCCAGGGAATGTAATTGATCGCGAACCATGGCAGCTTTTTCGTATTCTTCAGCTTTGGAATAGTGCTTTAAATCTTTAGTCAGACTAAATTTTATTTTGGTAAAATTTCCCATCAATATTGTTTTAATACGTTTAATGGAACGACGATATTGGAATTTATTTGGATTGGGACCAGGGCATAGCCCAAGATGGCAATAAAAACATTTGGCTGGGCCATGATTTGGCTTGGTGTAAAATGGGAATATTTTTCGTAATGTCTTGAGAATAGTTCGAACAGCGGAACCATTAGGGAACGGTCCGAAGTAGGTGTCATTATCGAGATTTACAAATGATCGCTTAGCGGCATAAATACATGGCAGCTTGTCTTTGGAAATAACAATATAGGTGTAGCTTTTATCATCTTTGAGTTGAGAATTATATTTTGGTTTAAACTTTTTGATTAGACTGGCTTCTAAAACTAAGGCTTCAATTTCTGAACCTACGTTTCTAGTATCAATGTGATCAATTTCTGCCACCAAGGAGGCAGTTTTGGGGCCGAGAGCGTCGTCACGTTGAAAATATTGGGAAACACGGCGTTTAAGATCAATAGCTTTACCAACGTAAATGATTGTTCCGGCTTTGTTTTTGTAGATGTAAACGCCGGGAGTATGGGGAAGAGTTTTTAGTATGTCTGTAAAATTAGTCATGAAGTGTTTTCTTAAGATACTGACCAGTATATGATGATTTACAGGCCATGATGTCCTCAATAGTACCGGTAGCGACAACATAACCGCCTTTATCACCACCTTCGGGACCCATGTCGATAATCCAATCAGCATTTTTAATAACATCAAGATTATGTTCAATGACAACCACCGTATTACCTTTATCGACCAATTGACGGAGAACGCCAATTAGTTTGTCGACATCGTAAAAATGAAGGCCAGTGGTTGGTTCATCAAGTACATACAAGGTGTGACCTTCGGAACGTTTGACTAGTTCGCGGCTAATTTTGAGTCGCTGTGACTCCCCTCCCGATAAGGTGTTAGAAGGTTGACCAAGCTCAAGATATCCAAGACCAACCGCTTGGATAGTTTCTAACTTACGTCGTAAAGTAGTGATGTTTTTAAAAAATTCGTGGGCTTCGTCAACGGTAAGCCTGAGCATTTCGGCGACATTTTTTCCCTTATATTCAACTTCTAGTGTCTCCTCTTTGAAACGGCTTCCGTGGCACTCATCACAGGTGACATAAATATCGGGAAGAAATTGCATTTCAATTTTGATTTGCCCTTGGCCTTGGCAAACTTCGCATCTACCACCCTTGGTATTGAATGAAAAACGGCCGATATTGTAGCCACGGATGGCACTTTCGGTGGTTTGCGAAAGCAAATCGCGGATGTGGTCAAATATTTTTGTATAAGTAGCAGGATTACTTCGAGGAGTACGACCTATCGGTGACTGATCGACTAGTAAGACATCAGTAAGATTGTCGGTGCCGATTAATTTATCAAATTTACCTATGTTACCTTTAAATTCACTGTCTAATTTCTTTTTAACGCCAGCATATAAGGTGTCATGGATTAACGTAGATTTACCGGAGCCGGAAACGCCAGTAACGAACACTAGCTTATTGAGAGGAAATTCGACATTGATATTTTTTAGATTCCATTGATGGCCATTAACGACACTAATTTTATTATTATTAGTACTTTTTTTGAGTTTAATTGGCGATTCATATCGTAAATCAGAAGAAAGGCTGGGGGCAGTGACTTTTAGTTTTCCTGATAAATATTTTCCAGTAAGAGATGCTTTGTTGGCCATTATTTGATCAAGAGAACCCTGGGCAATGATTTGGCCACCATTTTTGCCGGCAAAAGGCCCAAAGTCAATAATGTGATCAGCATTGCGAATAACGTCCTCATCGTGCTCGACGACGACAACCGTATTGCCCAATTCCTTTAATTTTTTGAGAGTAGCGATAAGACGATCGTTGTCACGGGAATGAAGTCCAATGGTCGGTTCATCAAGAATATAAAGGACCCCCGTTAAACCAGTACCGATTTGAGAAGCTAAACGAATACGTTGAGACTCACCACTGGATAATGTTCCGGCTTCTCGATCGACGGTTAGATAATCAAGTCCAACTGCTAATAGAAATTCAAGACGAGCACTTATTTCTTTGTTAATAGGAATCACGATTTCTTTTTCTTTGTCACTAACCAGGATTGTATCTAGCGATTTGACCCAGCTGGTTAAGTGCTCAATAGATAGTCGACTAATCTCATAAATATTTTTATCAGTAATATGAACTGACAGTGCCTCGGGGTTTAACCTAGAGCCGTGACAAACATCACAGGCTTCCTTAATCATTAATTTTTCAATTTCTTCACGAACTGAATCATTGGGGGCATTAAAGAAACGGCTTTCCAAATATTTTGCTTTCCACTCAGGAACTTTGGCGCGATCGACTTGATATTTCGTACCAAGCCCTTTACATTCCGGGCAAGCACCTTGTGGGGAATTAAAGGAAAATAATCGTGGTTCTATGGCTGGAAGCGAAAGATTACAGACAGGACAGGCATAATTTTCAGAATAAAGAGTATCTTTGACAAGGGTTGGTTGGTCTGGAAAATTAAAGGCAGTGTCTTCGACTTTACCAACAATGACTAAACCGTTTGAAAGTTTCATAGCAACTTCGACGTCATCAATTAATCGAGTATAAATGTTGTTGCGATCTTGGAGGGTATCTTTGGTGATTGAAACGCGGTCAATAATAGCATCAATATCATGCTTGTTGGTTTTGGCAACACCAAAGTCGGCATATAAATCAATACATTTATTGTCTACCCGCAACCACTTATATCCCTGTTTTCTAATATTTTCGATTAAACCACGAAAATCACCAGCACGGTTGCGTACTAGTGGGGCTAAAAGCAGGAAACGATATGGGGTACTATTGGTCGTAGATTCTTGGGCAATATCGAGTATGTGTGTCACAATTTGCTTGCTGGTTTGAGGAATGACTTCACGACCACAGTTTGGACAGTGAGGGTGGCCAATGCGGGCAAACAAAAGGCGTAAGTAATCATATATTTCAGTAACTGTGCCGACAGTCGAACGGGGATTATGGGAAATGGCTTTTTGATTGATAGCGATGGCGGGAGATAAGCCTTCTATGAGGTCAACGTCTGGTCTTTTCATGTTTCCCAGGAATTGACGAGCATACGAGGACAAACTTTCGACATAACGTCGCTGACCCTCGGCAAAAAGTGTATCAAAGGCCATGCTGGATTTACCAGATCCTGAAACACCCGTAAAAACAATCAACTTGTCTTTGGGAATCTCGAAAGAAACGTCTTTGAGATTATTTTCACGAGCGCCTTTGATGATAATTTTGTCGAGCATATAGGCAATAAAATATCCCCTAACGGGGGCCTTTATATCTAGTAATAAAGTACTTTTATTATAGCAGATGTTTGGGTTTTATTTGGGTAATATTAATTTGAAGTTGTGATATGATTTATATTGTGAGAGAGAGGAGAATCAATAAAATTTTTTCTCAGGTTCAATTTTATAAATTAGATACTTGGATAGGTGCCTTAACTGGTCCTTATAATCAGGAAAATTGTGAGTGTGGTGATGATGTAGTAGTAGGTGGTTCTAGTTGGGGACGTTTTACTGCTACTGCCGGTGATCCAGAGTTAAGAGCAAAAGAAATTAAAATACTTAATGGAAAAATTACATTAATCGTGGGGAGACGTAATATTTCTGATCTTAAAAGAGAATTAGATGAAAATGGTTGCCTTGAAGAGAAATGAAAGTTTATTTCAGGTGAATTTGTGTTTTTGGGGTAATAAGTGTGGGTGGTATAATTCGTCCATGATCCCTGTAAAACTTTTAATTGGATATGACAACAAAGAAGGTTGTAAAAGTTGTTCGGTAGTAGAGGCTATAGTTGATGAGATTAAAAAACGTCCTAACGTAAAACGGATAACTTTGGCTGGTCCCGTTGATTTGTTTGACTGTGAGTTTATAGCTTCGAAAACTGATGAAAATGGATTGAGTTATCATGCGGGAACTTTTTCTATTCCGGTTTGTAGGGTGTGCAAGGGTGCTGAACCTAAAGAAAAAGCCGTGAAAGTTAATGAGTTAAACCAGCTTGGATCACTTTTTAACAGATACGAGGTTTTGATCTAGTGTACTTTTTTTGGCACTATAGTATTCTGGCTAAGGACAGCATGAGTAGTGCATCTGAGTCTGATTACTTTAGTTTCTGGTGTAGCTGGTCGAACTATACCAGTTAACTCCGATACGTTTATTCGTTGTATGTTGCATTCTGGATACTGATGGACTAGTGTAAATTCTTCCAAAGTAAGATCTTTGCGGTGAGTTAATTCACCTTTAATTTGTCTACGGGCACTATTAGGTGTAAGTGAAAGCTTTTGAAGTTCAAGAAGTTCGCTGACTGGTGCTTGATGTAACTCTGCTTCTGTTAATTCCACACCTTACTTATTTTACACTATTGTAATGATCAGATTGTTTCGATCTCTCTAATTCGATCTCTAATCTTAATAGCTTCTTCAAAGTTCATATCAGCGGCCAGGGTACGCATTTCCCGGCGCAGCTTGGAAATATGGGTTTTACGTTGAGGCGGAGTTAACGATGAGGGGTCAATAGACAGCAATGGTTCTTGAGCTTTTTCAATTTCCGGATTTTCGATAATCTTTGGACGGATAGATTTGATTATAGTTTGAGGAGTGATACCGTGTTTTTCGTTGTAGGCTAGCTGCAAAGTCCGACGGCGATTGACTTCGGCAATGGCTGCTTTCATAGCCGGTGAAACAATGTCAGCATAAAGAATAACTTGGCCACTAACATGGCGCGAAGCTCGACCCATAATTTGGATGAGGGAAGATCGGGAGCGTAAAAAACCTTGTTGGCCGGCGTCAAGAATAGCGACTAAACTAACCTCGGGTAAATCAAGTCCTTCCCGCAAAAGATTGATACCGACTAAAACGTCATAATTGCCGTTGCGTAAATTATCAAGAATAGTGGAACGCTCGAGAGTGTCGATGTCGGAATGGAGATAGGCAACTTTAAAAGGGGTAGCAGTGTTAAGCGGATTGGCTAAATATTCGGATAATTCTTCGGCCATACGTTTGGTAATGGTTACTACTAGGACGCGTTCTTTTTTATCAACCCGTTTTTTAATTTCGGCTATCAGATCTGGAATTTGATTATTGGTTTGATGAATGGTTATTGGTGGGTCAACCAGACCAGTTGGCCGAATTAATTGTTCAATAACCTGTTCTTGAGATTCTTTTATTTCGTAGTCATTGGGGGTGGCAGAAACATAAATGACATTGCTAATTTTATTGTAAAACTCATCATATTTAAGAGGGCGATTATCAAAAGCTGAAGGTAAGCGAAATCCATAATCGACTAATGTTTGCTTGCGAGCTAGATCCCCGGCATACATGCCTCTAATTTGGGGGACAGAAACATGAGACTCATCAATAATAGTCAAGAAATTATCGCCCCACAAATGGCGAAAATAATCCACTAGTGTATAAGGCGGATCACCGGGTTGCCGATTTTGTTCAAAATAGATTGAATAATTCTCAATACCGTTAATGTAACCTACCTCTTGGAGCATCTCTAAATCATATTCAACTCTTTGTTCAAGTCGGTAGGCTTCCAGCATTTTACCTTTGGCCTTAAAGTCGGCAATGCTTTTTTCCTTATCGGCGCGAATTTTCTCAAAAATTTGTTGTTGATCGGGACCATTACCACTGACATACTGTTTGGCGGGAAACAGGGTGAAATGGGTTTCAACAAATTCTTTACCGGTCATGGGATGACGTTGGATTATTTTTTTGATTTGATCATTTTCGATATCTAAAACAACAATCCAATCTTGATAGGCAGGCCATATCTCGATAGTTTCTCCCCTGACCCGAAAAGTTCCCCGTTTAAATTCCATATCGGAACGGGTGTAGAAAAGGCTAACTATATTTTCCAGTAATTTGCGACGATTCCAAATTTGATTAATTTCAAAGTTAATGATTTTGCCACTAAATTCAATTGGGTCACCGATGTTATAAATACAACTTACCGAGGCAACAATAATATTGTCAGGTCCAGAGAATAAATTTGAAGTAGCTTCCAGCCGAAGCTTGTCGATTAAATCGTTGATATCAACCTCCTTGGCGATATAAGTGTCAGTTGAGGGAATATAGGCTTCAGGTTGATAGTAATCATAGTAGGAAACAAAATATGAGACCTTGTTGGTAGGAAAAAGTTCTTTAAATTCCTGATAGAGTTGACCAGCGAGGGTTTTGTTGTGGGAGATGACTAACGTTGGTAATTGGGTATTTTGGATAATGTTGGCAATAGTAAAAGTCTTGCCTGATCCAGTGACCCCGAGAAGAGTTTGGTGATGGTGGCCATCTTTAATACCGTCGGTTAATTTGGCGATAGCTTGGGGTTGATCACCAGCAGGTTGATAAGATGAATTGAGGACGAAAGGCATGATATTTATTATAGCAAGTCTTCGGCTTTTATTTGGGTATTAGATTGGAGAAACAACAATACGTCGAACTCTAACACTATGAAGATGAAGATCCGGACCAACGTGTCGAACACGATATAGGGCTTCAGGAACTTCGGTATTATTTGGGTCAGTAACAATACTAATTCTTTGGCCTGGTTTTAATTTTCCTTCAATTGTCGTAGTAGCAGTACCGGATTCGCCATTAGTGTTTAAAACACCTTCAATCATGGTGAGATGTGTTTCATAATTTTTATTTCTCACACTTTAGCTTAGCACCATGAGAATAGTGATGCAAACAACTTGCATACTTTTAATTTGTGTTAGAGTGAAGTGTGCTATCAAAAGTGAGATCAATGGTTAGTTTAGGGCTAGAACCTACCGAGGTTGAGATTGAAGCTAATGTGGCCGAGAAAGGTTTTCCAGGATTTACAATTGTCGGGTTAGTTAGTAAGGCTAGTGAAGAATCAAAAGAACGGATCAAGACGGCGTTGATTAATTCAGATATCGAATTTCCAAATGCAAAAATTACGGTTAATTTGGCTCCGGCAGATATTTCTAAAGATGGACCTTATTATGATTTGCCAATTGCGATTGGCATTTTAGCATCTATCGGAGAAATACCTAGTCCAACTGAAGAGGCATATTATTATGGAGAATTATCACTTGATGGTAGCCTGCGACACAGCAAAGGTGTTTTCCTGTTAGCATTATTAGCTAAAGAAAAAGGAGTTAAGTCAATTTATGTCCCCCGAACATCTGCCAATGAAGGTAGCGTAATTGATGGAATTAACGTTTATCCTGTTGATACCATTAAAAATCTAATTCGCCATCTGAAGGGTGAAAAACGCATTATTCCTCTTACTTATGTTTCAACCGAAGACAGTTTATCGTCGATCGATCCGGAATTTGATTTTTCGGAAATTTATGGCCAGGAAACAGCCAAAAGAGCTTTGGAAATTGCAGCCGCTGGCGGACATAACATTTTAATGATCGGTAGCCCCGGTTCCGGGAAAACCATGCTGTCGCGGGCATTACCGGGAATTTTGCCGTCACTTTCAGAAAAAGAAAGTCTGGAAGTCACCAAAATTTTTTCGATAACTGGAAATATTCCTCCGGGAGGTTCATTAGTTAAGCACCGACCATTTCGTAGCCCACACCACACCACATCACAAGTGGGATTAATTGGTGGTGGCTCGAATCCAAGACCTGGTGAGGTATCGTTGGCTCATCGAGGGGTTTTGTTTTTGGATGAATTTCCGGAATTTAGTCGCGGAAGTCTCGAGGCGCTACGTCAACCAATGGAAGATGGTAAGGTGCTAATTTCGCGGGCAGCCGGGTCGGTGCAATTTCCTGCCCAGTTTATGTTGGTGGCTGCGGCAAACCCATGCCCGTGTGGGTTAACATAGTTTATAGATAGTTAGGTGGCATGGCAGGTTTGTTACATTTAGGAAATAGAAAATACGACTATATCACTTTTCACTGATTTTTTTGATCAAATAAAAGGGAAAAGATAGGATAGCAAAAAATATGATTATTAATATAAACATCAACGGAAAATATATAATTCCCTCTAATCCCGCTTGTTTATATCCAAGCCCCGCACATATCGTTAAACCAACTACCCCATAAGCTTTAAGATTTCGTCCTATTACTTCTTTCATCTGCTCGGAATACCAGTAATAAAAGCCCTTTTTGGTTGTTGGTGATTGAATCATTTCCTAAATCTTATCACCGCCCAAAAAGTAATTAGTTGGAGGTCGATAAGGATAAGGTAGTTAGACATTATGGTTCTAAAACATTTTCACTTTGTTGAAGTGACCGATCAACCGAGCCAGGGCTGAAATGGACGACTCCAAAATAAGCCAGTATAAATAAAGTAATCATAAGAAGTGGTGGGACGATTAAGGCAATAAGAAGATATAAACCATAGTTTTTGTCGTTACTCTGTTCTGATTCATAATCGTAATATCCTTTATCCGGATCAGCCATATTGTTTTGATGTGAGTATTATAATTGTTAATGCCAGTAGTAACCAGAAACAGGTAGAAATTAATAAAGTATTAGGCGCATCAAGCATCATTTCACCAGCTAAACTTCCCTTTTTAATTATTTTTGTTGGGTAGTAATCCATAAGGTAATGAAATATGCCGAGAAGGAGATTGTAAAGCAATATCAATATTGTAAAAAAACCAATTACAGGTTGGATAAAAAACATATCTATTATTTCCAACATAAGTGAATCATACCACCATTTCTCAAAACCGGCGGACGGTGGTGATCATATGATCAAACCTTCTCCTGGTCGCCAGTTTAGTGGTTAGATAGTTTCTTAGGGTTGTAGGTTTAGCCTTTGTTTTCTGTCCAGCCAGCCCTCGTCTGTGCGGGAGTGGGTGGGGCCGATCACCTCGAGTCAATCAGCCGGAAATCATTGGTTGCTGCAAAATAATAAAGCAATACTTGTAACCTGTAGTAGTGATATATTGGATATTAATGAGTCGTCAAATGGTAATCAACTCAATTTATGGACTGATTATAACCAGGAGGAACTTATTATTGCCAAAGCGTTAGAGGCTGAGGCGTTATCGCTTGATGATTTGGTAAAGATTATTAAAAAGGACGTAGTTAGCCTGAGCAGTACCCTTGGTTTGATGACACTTAAAGGATGGATTGTGGAATCTCAGGGGATGTTTCGACTTATCAAAAAATAAACGATCAGAAGAGAAGCGGGGTAGAGGGACAAACCGCCTACTCCATATCTCTCTTCTGATCGTTAATATATATATTATATCCTATAACTATTGTTATGTCAAGCTTTTGTTTCTAGATCGACAATGCGACGAATGACGGCGCTGGTAGCAGCATAGGTAGGTTCAATGCCACGGGTAATAAGTGGAGTATCCCCCAAGGTTTGGACTAGTGGGTTGTCAGAGGCATAATTGATAATGCCAATTTCAAATGGAGTTTGGTTAATGTCGTAATTACCATCAAAAACGGACTGATCAGGATGTAAAAACTGATACATTGCGGCCAGATATGAACCTGATTCCATTTCAATAACGTTGTAGCCTCTGGCTAGATAGTTTTCCATTTGGCGACGATTTTCCAAATAGGTACCATGAAGAGAGAGGGCTTTTTGAGATTCGTGTGTTTTGACACCTGGTGTAGAAACCGGAAAGTGGTTAAAACAGTTGTCGAAGGAAAAAGTGGAGGCGGTTTTTTCATCAAGAACTACCCGCGGTATTTGTATATCTCCAATATTACCATTAAGGATGGCTGCTTTACCTATAATATAGACACCTTTAACTTGTCGAAAAGTATTAAAAAAAGTTTTCAGTAAATAGAAGGCAGCTTGACCAAGTGGGTATTCAATATTGATAATAATTGCGTTACTTTTTTTAAGTACATCAAGTGGTAGGTTATTAAGTAACGGGTCGGGATAAGCAAAATTAGGAATAGCATTGAGTGGGATAATTTGGGTTGAAGTGTCAAATGGACCTGTAGAGACAATCCGGCGTATTCCCTTTTCGGATTCCATTTGATCCCGAATTCGAATTTCATCGGGATGATTATCTAAATATATTTTTGAAAGGTAATAGACAAGATCGTAGACACGGGTAGGATCATTATTGAGTTTGATATTTAACCATTGTTGATAAAGTTGGGGATAGTTTCCTTCGATGTAGTTAAAAACACGTGATTCAATCTGCCAAACATAGCCAGATATTAGATTTGTTAAGCTGTGGGTATTGGATGAGACGAAATAAACGGGAGTATTAAAGAGATCAAAGTAAAGCGATTCCCGCTGAAGTTGATCGACCCAAACTTTAAAACCCCAACTATAATCCACATCACTATTTGTAAGTTGGACTGACATTCCCGGATGGATACCCCATGAAGATAAACCCATCCTCCAATCATCTCCCATCAATCCCTTGAGTATGGAAAATTCCTCGGCATTTATCCCAAAGAGGTTGATTAATTCTGTCTCGTCGTATTGTTTCCGTTGTTTTTTTAAACATTCGTTGATTTTTTTTGTTTCAATTTCAATAGCAACAAGGGCATTAACAATATCGTCGATATCTGAGTCGGAAGTGATAACCAATACAAGGGTTCGACTAATGGAGTTGTAAAAACATAAACGTCGACGATTTTGGGCTTTAACTTTTTTCCAAACGTGAGAATTAGGTAAAATTAGTTGAAGTTGTTTTTCATCTTTTACCATAACCACCTGACTGGTATCACGTAATTCTTGGGGAAAACGAGTTAATGCATAATTAAGAGTGGCGACGTCAAGCCACGGTTCGGAGAGGCGGTGGTGAAGTGAAGGCATCATGGCCCGGTAAGTCGGAATAAAGTCAGAAACATTAACGACTTTGCCAGTTTTAAGGGCGTCGTAATACGTTCGCATGTGCGATTTAATGGAATCTTCGACGGCAAATATAAGTGGAGTTTCCATAATTAAAGATAAGGAGTCCAGTCTGCGATCGGTGCAGTATTACCAATGACAAAATTTATGGCGTAAAGGAGAATAGCTGGAATTATAATAATTAAAGCAAAACGAAAAGCCTTAGTTTTAAGATGCGGCGCAAAGGCTAAAAAGAGAAAGGGATAGATAGGAGCAACGTAGCGACTAATGTCTCGATGGGCAACAAAAAGTGAGGCTGTTAAAAAAAGTATCGGAAAAATTGAGAGTATGTTCCATTTATATTTACCCCATAATCGGGCGCAACCATAAAGTCCCAAAAAAAAGATGTAAATGATATCTTCAAGCCAAATGCCATTAACCCACGATTGGGAACTTATCAAAGATGTGAAAGGAAGAAGAGTTAAGTGGATATTATCACCACTATGAAAATAGGCGAAGAAATCACCGGTTTGAAGGTAATAAACATAAAATATTCCTAAACCGACCAATGGAACAAGCAAAAATGGAGCATATTTTTTAGCGACTAATGCAAATGCTTTTTTCTCGCCGATTAATTCGTATAAAGCCAGCAAATAGTAGCTGCCGACCAGAATAATACCCGGACTCTTGATTAATTGAACAGCAACGGCGGCTAATGCTGCCAAAAGGTATTTTCGTTGACGGAAAAAGATGATTGACCAGAGGCAAAAACCGACAAACAAGGTTTCGGGGGCTCCAATTTGGTGAAGAATAAACCAACGACCAGGAAAAATAGTAAAAGCGGCGGTTAGGAAATAGGCATTTTTTTGGTTAATAATTTCTGATGCCAGCTTAAAAAAGGCAAAATTGACGATCAAGGTGCCAATAAGAGTGACCAAGAGCATCGCCACCGGTCCAGGGAGCAAAAGATTAAAAAGACTAATTAAGGCTGGATACCCTGGAAGATGAGCGGGGTAATATTCAAGTTTATTGGGAAGCGAAAAGTGGGTGCGGATGCAGTCTTTTACATAACCACATTTGGCGACGACCATATAGTTTGGGCCATCATAGTTGGCAAAAATTGTTTTAAGGGTAACATTGGGGTAACCAATCTTGGCAGGCAGGTTAAGGTGAAAAATTCCCCAAAAGGCAAAGCTAGGAATAACCGAAATTAGAAAAATGATGAAATAAGCCCGAAATTTGTTACAATTCATTACCTTATTCTACCCACACTAAGGCTCCATCGTCTAGTGGCCTAGGACGGCAGGTTCTCATCCTGTTAACCGGGGTTCAAATCCCCGTGGAGTCACCAAACGTTTATGTAACGGGTAATTAGCTACTTTTTAACTATAAATTCAGTAATAAGCTTCTTTTCAGTCTCGCCGACAACATAGGCTTTGACATTACAATATTTTTCGATCCCGGAATTGATTAGTTTTTCTTTAAGTAATTCGTCAACCTGAAAAAGCCCTGATGAATTATTCATGGAAATGATTATTTCGATAGGGGTATCGTTATTGTCTTCAATTTCTACTTTATTGATAGCATAGGCTGAAAGTGAGTGAATATTGACTTCACCCTGTTCAAAAGGAATACGGGAACGACCTTCGGACATATCTAAAGCGTCAGCAACACGCATAATGCCGGCTTCAACCGTCTTTGGTTTACCATCGTCGCGGTGGTTTATGATGGCATGCTGGGTTTCTCCAATAATAATTATTTTTTCTCGGATAGGAAGAAAATCTAAAACTTGATCCATAACGCGCATACTCAAGAAAAGAGAATATTCTTCATGGCCACGACGGTTAATCATCATTCCCAAATCGTGAAAAAGTGAAGCCAGGACAACTACAACTTCGGCATGGTGGTTGGTTAAACCGAAATCTTTGACAATCCCCATTTCGACATGGTGTTTTTCTAATATTCGGCACATACGCAGTGCTCCATTGGCAACAATTTGAAAGTGAACCGGTCCATGGTCGGACCACCCCATTCGCTTAACCGCATTAGTATTAGTCATTTCCCACATGGTGGAGATTTCTTCGTTAGAGTTGACATTATTAATGACTTGTTCAAGCAAGTGATTATTGCCACACGGTATATTGATCATGGGTAGTATTGTAGCAAATCCTTAAAAGGGCATTGAATCAGGAATGATGATGTCTTCAATCTTTTCGCCACCCTGATCTTCTTTGGGATTATCAGTAGTTGGTGAACGATCTTGGCCGGGTAATTCGGGAATATCCCCTGAACTGCGACGATCAGTAAAGGGAATTACGGTCTCAGCGACAATTTCGCTAATATAGCGCTTAGTGCCATCCTTACCTTCATATTGACGATTATCAATACGGCCAACAATAGAAACTTTGGTTCCCTTTTTGACGGCATTGGAAATAAATTCTGCCTGTTTTCCCCAGACAATTATGTTATGAAAAGTAGGAATATCGGTCCATTGATCCCCTTTTTTAACGGAATGATTGGTGGCAACGCCAAAACTACAGACAGCGGAGCCACTCGGTGTGTATTTTAATTCCGGATCACGAGTAACGTTGCCGGTGATAATCGCCATGTTAATACTAAATGCCATGTGTTTTTAATTAAATAAATAAAGTATGTTTAATTATACCGCGACTATTGCATGGTAATTTTGTAGGTGATGCGAATACTACGCATCGTATAGTGATCAGTGAATGGGATATTGTGGCCGTTTTCAAGATAAGGGTCAAGCATTTGGTAATTACCATTAGATCCGCTAATTAGGGTGACGAAATGATCAGCCATTGGTCCGTTATCGTAACTTATCCCAACGATAATGGGACGACCAGCGGCCAATTCACCATCAATTGGGGATGGGTCACGACTAAGTGAAGTACCATCAGCATAAACCGTTCTTTGTAAATATGCCGGAAAATAAGAGGCGAAATTAGCGGGATTACTATTTATCGTAACCGGATTAACATTTCTGTGACCAAAATGGGTAAAAACCATAGCCACATCTGTTAATAAACAGCCATCACTGGCCAAAGTATAACGCGTGCCATTTAACGGTAAGGCTCCCCACTGTGAATCACGCTGATTGTAATAACAACCCCATGAGTCACAATTGGTTTGATTGGAAAGCAAAGAGGCACCACCCTGGCTGTCGACGAAACGACCAAAATTGGCTAATTGAGCCTCTGCAGCAGCTAATAATTTAAGGTAGTTTGATTCGCTTCCCTGTGTTTGAGCGAGAAGATCTTTTTTATTGGCTTCTTGAGCACTTAAGCTCTTGGAAAGCGTGGTCAATTGTTTTTGAAGGGCATCTTTTTGTTGTTTTTCGTTTTCAAGTTCTTGTTTTTGAGCTTCAAAATCGTTTTGGGTAGTTTGAGCACTGACCATAAGTTGTTTGTCATGGCTTTGGGCTAGACGAAGATAGGTGAGCTTTTTAACATAGTTTTGCATGGAGTCAGAACTAAAAACAAAATTAAAAGTAGGCATTTTGCTGGCCTCATAAGTAGCGACAATTCTGGCTAATAAAACTTTGGCCATACTATTGAGTGATACTTCGAGATTGTTGATATTGTTGGTGGTTGTAACAATACTGGCATCGATGGCGATTATTTCTTTTTGTGTAGTTTGGATTTGATATTGAGTTAGTTGTATTTTACTGTTCATTAAGGCAATATCATTACTTAGTGATTTTTCTTGACTTTGAAGGTTGCTGATCTGACGTTTGTAAATATCAATTTGATTTTCAATTTCGACTTTTCCAGGATCATCGGTGGGCGTTTGAGCCTTAGCCTTTTGAATTAAAAATAGGCCACAAAGACAGAATAGTACGATTAGTAAATATTTAGACACTCTGTTAATTTTACAGGAGTTCGGCTATTTGATACCAACAAGTTCGACTTCAAAAATAAGTGTGGCATTGGGAGGGATAAGATTGCCGGCACCTTGGGCTCCATAGGCCATCTCAGGAGGGATAGTTAGACGTCGCTTGCCACCAACTTGCATACCAATTACCCCTTTGTCCCAACCTTCGATTACCTGGCCAACTCCAATTTGAGTTTCAAAAGGTTGGTGACGGTCATAAGAACTGTCAAATTTGGTGCCATTTTCAAGGGTTCCAACATAATTAATAATAACAGTATCACCGGATTTAACTGCAGGGCCGGTGCCAATTTTAAGATCTTCAATCTTGAGTTGAGACATAGGTGGGGTGGGGGTAATTAATAATAGCGGATTGTTATTTAGTTGAGGAGCAGGTTTGGGATTTGATGACAAAAGGCTGTATAACCCAATACCTAATAAGGCAATAATGGCAATGGTAAGCAGACTGTTTTTGGACATAGTCTTACTTTACCATGAGATAATAAATAATGGTTAACCGGTGGATCGTCTTGGGATTTTTTTGTTCGGCTGTATTGGGATATTTTGGAGGAACTTTGGCTTTGCATTATCTTCCAAAATTAACCTCAAATTCCGAAGCATTATTACAGCTTGAGGGGATGCGACGGCCGATTATTCAGGGGTATTTGCCCTACTGGTTAATCGATAAATCCGCGACCGATTATTCATCAACCCTTACTGATATTGCTTACTTTGGTCTTATCGTTAATGGGGATGGAACCATAGTAACTCAAACAAACCCAAACGAGACTGAGCCGGGTTGGTTGGCTTTATCAAAAGATAATCTAAAAACAAAATTGAACAACGCCGAAGCATCGGGGGTCAATCGCTCACTTTTGCTTCAAAGTGGTGACGAGAATGCAATTACAAAATTGATTACAGATCCAGTGGCACATGCCAAAGTATTAATGTCACAAGTGGAACCAATTATGGATAATCATCGTTTCAAAGATATAACAATAGATATCGAAAGTTCCAGACAAGCCACAGAGAGTGAACAACAGCAATTTACCTTATTCGTTAAAACACTATCAATGCTGGCTCACGAACATAATCGGGGAAATGTATATATTGATATTCCTGTATATGCGTACTTAAAGCCAACTATCTACGATCCTGCCCGATTGCCGAGTACGGTTGATTACGTTGTTTTGATGGCCTATGACTATCATTATCGAAGTTCATATGTGGTAGGTCCGGTAGCGCCGATTGATGGCGGACAAGTTGCTTGGGAAAATGATGTTGATAAAGCGGTTAAAATGGCGTTAACAACCATGAAACCTGAGCAATTACTGTTAGGAGTTCCCCTTTATGGTTACGAGTGGGAGACGATGACTGCTACCGCGGGGGCACCCATTATTCCCGCTAGTGGAGTAACAGCCAGTAATCAACGCATCAATGATTTATTGCAATCTTGCACCAATTGCACGGTCGACCGCAACCCCTTATCCCAAGAATTAGAAATAGCTTATTTTGACCAAACAACTCAATCCTTTCATCAGATTGCGATCGGCGATAAACAAACAATGGAGTCAAAGGTTGCCTTGGCTAAAAAATATAAATTAGCAGGGGTGGCGCTGTGGGCACTTGGTTACGAAGATAGTCAGTTACTATCCCCTCTGGCTGATTATAAGGATTACCGGTGGATTCTTTATTCTCAGCATTAACGAATAAACCGGTATGTTCGTCTGATATCGTCAAAATAGAAACGACGGTCTTCACGTAAAGTAATTAAATGAGTAGTGTTGTTTCTGTCCTCGTAGGCTGCCTGTCCAGATCCGATTAAAAGTATGTCATTATCATTTTTAGTGACCTCAAATCGACCAAGAGCTGGCCTAATCAGTAAATGTAAAGTGCGAATAGAGGCAGATGAAGAAGCAATTTGATAGATAACTTGACCATCGGTTTGGGTAATAAGAATATTAGGAAGCAAGCTATTGGTTAGACTCAAAGCCGCATTCTGTTCAAGCGTGGCACTTAGCTGCGACATGAGGGTTAAAGTAACCTGGCTGTTTTGACCGGTTTTTAAGTTTTCGCCCTGTAGCAACGGACTATTATTAACGGCAGAACTGGTGGCAGATGTGTAACGTTCAGCTTTTATAACATTACCGATTATGTTGGAAATTTGCCCAATCATAGCCTGGGATGGGGGTGGCGGTGATACAAATTGGTAGTCGTTTATGGTGGGGGTTACAAAGGTAATGGGATGGACCTGATTAGCTCGAAGCGCGAAGGGAATGATAAAAAAAAGACAAAAAACCAAGACGAAGAGTACGATGTACATTACTTTCATACTCTATTTTACCTTGCTTAAATAAGGAAACGACCATCACGGTAGATAGCTATGTTGGTATTGTCAATCAGGGTAGCCACGACTAATCGAGGAGTGGTGGCGATAATATCGGTGTGGATAACTGATTGGTTAAAACCATGTTTAGTCCATTCAGCGGTTTTCATTTTGGAGATGTTTCCCGTAAAGCTTTCCTGGTAAGCTGAACCAAGGGCAAGGTGAGTGTTACCATAGTGACCACCGAAATTTTCGTCGTATAGTGTTTCTGCCATATATTTATCGATTCTAGAAAAACGAGTATCGGTTAATGAGTATTCTCCAATCTTATTGGCGTTTTTAACATTAATCATTTCTGTCAGGATGTTCTGGCCGACTTTGGCCGTAGCATTGATAACCAAACCTTTTTTAAATTCAAGAGTTATATCTTTAATAACTTGGCCAGCATAATAAAGAGGCTGATCAAAATAAATGTAACCTTCAGTTCCCCGCCAATCAGGACTAATAAAAAGTTCGAAACTGGGAATATTGCGACCGCTACCGCCAAGCCATTGACGATCTGTTCCAAGCTTGATTGTAAGATCTGTATTAACTGCTGTAAGCCGAAGCGTGGCAATTTTTAGTTTATTTAACTTCAGTTTGAGTCGATCGAGGTCAGTAGTTAAACTTTTCCATTGGGTCACAGGGTCAATAAAATCGAGATAACATGCTTTGATGACCTGGCTCCAGCACTCTTCGAGGGTCATTCCAGCCTCTTTAGCCATACTTTCGGTTGGATAAAGACCTAATGTCCAGGTATATTTACCATTATTTTCTTTGGTATTAAGCCACTTTTGATAAGGCTTACGAACTGAACGTCTGGTCATAATTTTTTTAGGATCAATACCTTCAAGCTCATGTTTATTGGTTTCGGCAATAATGGTAATGGTGTGATCGGCCTGAATGGCACGGCCTTTATAAAAAGCAGTCGGAAAAAATTCGAGTTGATGATTAGATGCATATTCAAAAAATTGCCGCTCCATTTCATCTGGGACATATTGAATTATCGGGTGAGCCCCCGCCTGAAGAACTGCACGATTGAGAGCAAGTAATAAAAGCTTGGCAGATTCGGGTACTTGCAAAAAAACAACTTCGTCAGGTTTTATACCATGGCCGCTGTTTAGCGCATAATTTACCAAAACAGCAGCATAACGATCAATATAAATTTGTTCGGGTTGATAGGTCATTTTTGGCGGCTAACGAGAAAGATAGCCCCTAGGCCAGCAAAGGAAAATAGTAAAGAAAACATGCCTCCAGCAATGGGAATTTGGGTGAAGGCAGTAATGGCGATCAACCCTAAGGTAAAGGTAATTATTCGCGGTGCCTTGGCGAGAAGTTTGTAACCGACAAAACTAGCAATAACGGTATCAATCACAAAAGCCATCAAAATCCAGATGAGCATTTCTAATAAAGCTAAGGGAACACCAATAACACTAAAAAGAAGAACTACTAAGGTAATAATTGCTAGAATTTCAATAACTAATCCCCATTCAAGTACTTTAGAAAGACTTGATGATAAGACATTATTGGTAGCTTCTATAAAACCAGGAAAAAGCCACCAAATAAACATCCCAAAGATGAGGGTAGTCATAAATTTGGTAATCATCAAAAAAATACCAATTTGATTTATTGCCTGGGAAAATTGCTGGCTGGTAGGAGGGATGTATGATTGAAAGTCGATGGTACTTTTTTCAAAACTGACCTTACCATTGACGACTCCGGGAAGTATCTGTTGACTTGGCGTTCGGTAATCCAGGTTACCGGTAATGTGAGACTGAGAGTCGAGGGTAAAAGTCTGAGCTTCAAAACTGGCGTTACCTCCAATTTTAGCCGCTATATTAAGTGATTCCCCCCATCCTTGGATATTTTTTAAAATTGTTCCTGAAATTGTAGCGGTTTGGGCAGCAAAGAGACTCTCACCACTAACGGTTGCGGTGGGGGTAAAATTTAAATCCTGGCCAAAAACAGTGCTATTTCTGGCAATTTTTGAGGCAATGGTAATTCGTTGTCCGATAAGTCTAAGATTGCCCTGAGTGGTATTGGTGATGGTAATATCCTGGGCTGCACAAATAATATCTCCGGTGACATCGCCAATGATAGTTACTTGTTTTCCGGCACAAATTAAGTCACCATCAACTTTTCCGTCAATTACCAGTTGGTTTCCGGAAATTAAAAGTGACCCGTTAGTAACAGATTTTGAAGGGATTGTTACGGTGGATCCCGATTTAAACTCGAAGGCATGTACTGGTTTCAATTGAAAGGCAAGGAGTAGTATGGATACTGTGAGGATAATTGTTATTTTGGTCGAGATTTTCATGAAATGATGATATAGTAAAGTAAGTCAAATTACAACAAATATATGAACAATCCACACATGCTTCCCATTGATGAGTTTGCGAAATCCATAGGTCTTAACGAAGAGCAGACTAGATCAGTGAAGCTTTATATTATTGCCCTATTGGTCGACAACTTGAAACAAATGAAAGATGAATATAATCAAGAAATAGACCAAGCCATGAAGCAATTTTCGAATTCTTAGACCGGTGATTGCTTTTTGGTAATAATAATGAATTCACCAAAATATATTCTGGCCATAATAACAGATAAACGATTTGGTAGCCACCAACCGCGATATACACAAAAACAAGACTTTTGAAAACCCTGTGGTGTTAAAACATAGGAGCCAAAGGTTTTTGTGTCAGAACGCTCGTCTGAATCAAGAATTTCAATACCCAGATCGTTTACTCCTGAAGCAACAACCCAATGTTCTTCAAACCCAGCGGAAGGATAATGTTTGGTAAGTGAGGTTATGGCAACACGATTAGAGTCCAAGTGTGATGCTAAATCACGAGGGTGATAGATTGTCATGTCCGTGGTGGAGCAGCCATAAGATTGACATATTTTTTTGATAACGCGGTAATCTCCACCAATTTTTGGATTTGCACCATAGGCTATACCCCTTTTAGTAACTTCAGAAAGAGAAGTCTCGACTCCCAAAGCCAAAAGTGCGTGAAAAGCAGCGTAAATTGAGCACCCCCAATCACTTAGTGCCTGTGTTTGATCAAAGCTGGCTTGAGCAGCCGGTAAGTGAAAATCGGTCTGAACGTAATCCTGCTTGCTGATAAGCGTATAGGGAGTCAGGTTAAGATATGGCAACCAGCCTGACCGGAGTGTTTTAGCTTTATTAGCCATAGTATTGGGGAAATATTGTCATATTATAGCAAATTAGAACCGAAATTATAATTGGTAAAATTTGACCATAGATTTGCTAAAATGTACTATGATGAGGACAAAAACTGAGAGCGACATTTTGGGGTTGATATTAAAGCATTTTCCGTTATCAAAGGATATTAAACTGGAACATCCGGCTGATCCACAATACGGGGATTTTTCAACAAATATGGCGATGGTAATGGCAAAAGATAACAAAGAGAATCCACGGTCTGTTGCTCAAGATATTAAAACAAAGTTGCTTTCAGACATTAAAATAAACGAGGGGGATTTTATTGAAAAAATTGAGATAGCAGGGCCAGGGTTTATTAATTTTTATTTACATAAGAATTATTTGCTCAAGCAGGCAATTGATTACAATTTTGACCTCGAATTTCATGAAAAAATGGCGACTTATGGCCAAGGGAAAACAATGGTTATTGACTATTCGGCGCCAAATATTGCCAAGCCGTTTGGGATTGGTCACTTAAGATCGACCAATATCGGCCAGGCGGTCTATAACCTTTATAAACTTTTGGGGTGGAAAACCATTGGAGACAATCATTTAGGAGACTGGGGAACTCAATTTGGAAAATTGATTGTAGCCATAAAAAAGTGGGGTGATAAGCCGGTATTGGAAATGACTATTGCTGATTTAGAACGATTATACGTAAAATTTCATAGCGAAGCAGAAGATGATGAATCTTTAAACGAAGAAGGTAGGGCCTGGTTTGCCCGGTTGGAAAATGGCGACAAAGAAGCTCGAGCCCTTTGGCATGATTGTGTGACGATATCGCTTCAGGAATTTGACCGGGTTTATCAACTTTTAGGCGTTAAGATTGATTATACTCATGGTGAATCGTTCTATGAAACCATGTTGCCTGATGTAATTAATGAATTAAAAGCTAAAAAAATTGCTCACGAAAGTCAAGGGGCATTGATTGTGGAATTCCCGTCGATGCCTCCGGCAATGATTGAAAAAAGTAACCAGACAACTACTTACTTTACAAGAGATTTAGCAACCATAAAATATCGAAGGGAAAATTGGCATCCTGATTTAGTAATTTACGAGGTCGGTGCCGATCAACAACTTCATTTTCAACAATTATTTGCTACTGCTGCATTATTGGGTTGGCAACCAACTGAGGGATTTGTTCATATCGCTCACGGATTAATACGGTGGAAAACAGGAAAGTTTTCAACCCGTAAAGGCGATACGATACATTTATCGGATGTAGTTGAAAAGGCAATGGAACAGGCTGTAAAAATATCGGAGCGAACTGCGGTAGGTAAAGATCTGACAAAAAGCGAGCAAAAAGTAATGATTGAAGCGGTGGCAATTGGAGCGATAAAATTTAGTGACCTGTCATCTGATCCTCACAAAGATATTATTTTTGATTGGGAACAAATTATGAGTCTTGAAGGTGATTCTGGGCCGTATTTACAATACGCTTATGCCCGATGTAAAAGTGTTTTAGCCAAATCAAAAATTAAAGAAACTAAAGATGTGGAGTATATTTCAGATCCACTGACTGCTGAGGAATTAAAATTGTTACGGACTTTTTATTTGTTTGAAGAAAAAATAGTGAACGCGGCTGAAAGTTTTAATCCCTCAATCCTTGCCAATTATTTGATTGATTTGGCGCGAATCTATAATGAGTTTTATGCCAAAAATAAAATTATTGGAACTGAACATGAGATCCTAAGAATTTTTCTGACCCAAACGACCGCCTCAATCCTCCATACAGGGTTAACCTTATTGGGAATTAAGACAGTGGAGAAGATGTAGCTTTTGAAGGTAAGGTGTTCCCAAAGATCAGCCTATAGGTTTCCAGATATGTTTTGACGGGTATAAATTTTATGTCGTGCTTAACTTCGTTGGGGACATCGACTAAATTCTTCTTGTTGTCGTAAGGAATGATGATTGTTTTTAGTCCGGCTCGATGACCAGCTATTGTCTTTTCTTTCAGTCCACCTATTTCCAGGATATTACCACGGAGGGTAATTTCTCCGGTCATGCCGATATCGCGGGGTACTGGTTTATTTTTGAGTGCGGAAACAAGGGCGGTCGTAATAGCACCACCGGCTGAAGGACCATCCTTGGGAGTAGCCCCTTCGGGGACATGGATATGAATGTCAATCTTATGAAAGTTCTGTTTGATGCCAAATTTCTTGGCTTGTGAACGAACATATGATAATGCCGCCTGACAGGATTCTTTCATTACCGAACCAAGCTTTCCGGTAAGCAGTAATTGACCACGCCCCGGCATAATATTGACTTCAATAAAGAGTATCTCGCCGCCAACACTGGTCCAAGCCAGCCCGGTGGAAACTCCAATATCATCTTTTTTACCCTTAACTTGAGGGGTAAATCTGATAGGGCCAAGCATTTTTTGGATGACTGCCTCACTATTGAGATCGTATTTTTTGAGTTTTTTGGTAACTATATTTTTGGCAGATTTTCTTAATAATTGGGCGAAAATACGTTCCAATGTCCGGACACCAGCTTCGCGAGTATAGTTGTCAATAATGTAGTGAATATATTTATCTTCGAGGGGAACAATCTGGCTGGGTTTTAGTCCGTTGGCCTTGAGCTGTTTTTCAATTAGATATTTTTTGGCAATATGGAATTTTTCGTCGGCAGTATAGCCGGAAAAATTAATAACCTCGACCCTATCACGAAGCGGCCCGGGAATATTACTGAGATCATTACCTGTTAAGATGAAAAAAACTTTTGAGAGATCAAGGGGGAAATCAAGATAATGATCGACAAAATCCTTATTTTGCTCAGGATCGAGCGTTTCCAATAAGGCAGAAGCTGGGTCGCCTCGATAATCGGCACCTATTTTATCGATTTCATCAAGCATGAAAACCGGGTTCATGGTGCCGGAATCTTTGATGCCTTTAACAATTCGTCCGGCCATAGCCCCAACATAGGTGCGACGATGTCCGCGAATTTCGGCCTCATCACGAATACCACCCAAAGAAGCGCGGACAAATTCCCGTCCCAAAGCCTTGGCAATTGATTTCCCAAGCGAGGTCTTACCAACACCAGGAGGACCAATAAAACAAAGGATGTTAGTACTGTGACTATCCCCTTTTTGTTTTGATTTTAAATTGAGAACTGCCAAGTGCTCAAGAATTCGGTCCTTTACCTCTTTTAATCCATAGTGATCTTGCTCCAATATTTCTTGGGCTTTGTTAATGTCAAGATTATCTTTGCTATATTTTCCCCAAGGTAATTCAACGACTGTTTCCAGATAAGTACGAATATAGCTTGATTCTGGCGACATTGACCCCATCTCGGAAAGACGACGGTATTCTTTGAGTAGTTTCTTTTTAGTATCGGCAGGCATGATGGCCTTTTTAATCTTTTTTTCGAGATCATCGAGGTCAGAATCGGCATCGCTACCAAGTTTCTTCAGTTCTAACTCTATTTGGCGTTTGCGTTCTTCAAGAACGTTTCGTTTAATCCCGGTATTAAACTTTTCTTGTGTCTTGGTTTCAATATCTTTTTCCAATTCGGCTACTTTCATTTCGCGCAAGAGCATTTCAGTAGCGCTTTTTAGTCTTTGGCTAACCAAAAGCATCTCCAACATACTTTGTTTTTCATTCATTTTAGCGTCGACTGAAAAAGCGACTTGGTCGGCTAGATCACTACTTGAGATGCCGGTAGAGAGATGCATCATAGCCGGAAGATCAAATTGTCGACCCAAGGCAAAGGCTTTTTTGAGTTGTCCTAACAGAGCTTCAGCTGAATGCTGGATTTCACCGGCCGGCTCAGTAATAATTGGCAAATCGACAAATTCGACTTTTAAGTAGGGTTCTACTTGAACAACATTAACAATGTTTACACGAGAAATGCCGTGGACAATAGCGTGAATATTACCATCAGTTTGAAGAATATGTTCGATTCTAGCCAGGACTCCAACTGTAAAAATATCATTCATTTCCGGCTTTTCTACCCGGGGGTTTTTTTGGGCAGTAATGACCACTAAATGGTTAAAGTTGTCGTAGGCGTCCATTAATGCCCTGGTTGATTCTTTACGACCAAAAAATAAGGAGGTGTCGACTGATGGAAATAGGACCAAATTCCTCAAAGGAATTAGCGGTAATATTTTTTTTACTGGCTCAAGGGTGGAGATGTCATTATTGGTATTTTCTGGCATATGATTAGCAGTCTAACAAAGACCTTGCTAACTGTCAAATGGTCAATATGATAGTATACTAGAGATATGAAATATGGCAGAGTAGTTATAGTTGGCCGGCCGAATACGGGTAAATCAACATTAATCAATAATTTACTTCAACAGAAAGTGGCTATAACCTCACATTTACCGCAGACGACACGTAAAAACATGAGGGTTGTTTTTGGTGGTGAGATGGGAAAATTATTGCTATCTGATACTCCAGGGATACTTGGGAAAGTTGATGACGTATTGGGAAAAAGAGTAAATTTGGAGGTTCCCAAGGAATTAGGTAGAGCTGATGTGGTGGTGTGTTTGGTTGATATTTCCCGGCCCAAAAACGAGGAAGAGAACAAAGTAATCGGGTTAGTCAGAAAGTCCAGCGCTAAGAAGGTACTAGTTTACAATAAAATTGATATTGCCAAAGGTTCAAAGGATCATTTAGCTGAATATAATTATTTAGAACCGGAGTTTGACCGTGTGGTGGCAGTTTCCGCCAAAAACTTAACCCATTTAAAATCATTAGTATCGGCGATTTTTGAACTTTTGCCAGATGATGATACCAGAGGAGTGAGTCAAGAAATTGACGCACTTGAACAAGGTGGTGGTCCGATCATTTCTTTACCATCAGCTGAATTTATTGCTGAACTTATAAGAGAAAAGGCTTATTTATTTTTACGAGACGAAATTCCCTACTCGGTAAATGTTAAGGTTGAGTCGATAACAGATAAAAAAAGAATTATTGTAATTAAGGCGGTTATTGAAACGGTGGCAGAACGGTACAAAAAAATGATTATTGGAAAAAACGGCCAAAAGATAAAGGAAATTGGATATAATGCCCGAAAAGAATTGGAACTCATGAGCAACCGTAAAATATTTCTGGAATTGAGAGTAGAAACTAACGCTCATTGGCGGGAACTAGACCTTGCCATTTAAGTAAATTTGGGCTACATTATCTTTGAGTTATGCTAAGTCTCCACGAGATCACTAAATCATTTAGCGCCACCGAAATTCTTCACGGGGTTAGTATTACTGTAGGTGATAAAAAAATTGTTGGATTGTTAGGACCTAACGGGGCCGGAAAGACAACGATTATGCGAATTATTACAGGTTTTTTAACACCGACAACAGGTGAGGTTTTATGGCACAACAAACCAATTGATACCACTAAGCCAGACTATAAGCGGATGATAGGGTATTTGCCGGAAAATAACCCACTGTATGGTTGGATGACGACGGGCGAATATTTGGATTATATTTTTAAATTGAAAACCAACGAAAATAATTTAGGTGAAGTAAGACGGGTATGCGAACAGTGTGGTTTAACTGAAGTAATTCATAAAAAAATTGAAATATTATCAAAGGGATATAAACAACGAGTAGGACTGGCCAGTGCACTCTTGGGAGACCCACAATTGTTAGTTTTAGATGAGCCAACATCAGGCCTTGATCCAAATCAAATTATTGAAATCAGAACGCTCATTCAAAAATTATCTAAAGAAAAGAGTGTGATCTTATCTACTCATATTCTTCCTGAAGCTAAGGCATTGTGTAATGACTTGGTTATTATTAATCGAGGAATGATTGTTTTGGAAGATAGTGTGGCCCATGTTAAAAATTTAGAGAAAAAATTCGTGGAGTTAACAGCATGAAACGAATTAGAACTATAGCCTTAAAGGAAGTTTGGGGATATCTGACGAGCCCGGTGGGGTATGTATTTGCCGGATTATTGCTAATTGTCGCTAACTGGCTTTTTTTTCAAGATTTCTTTCTTTTAAATCAGGCCGACTTGACGACCTTGTGGAATAGTTTGGGATTTTTATTATCAATATTTATTCCAGCTTTATCAATGAATTTAATTTCTGAAGAAAAAAGAAATGGTAACTGGGAAGTAATTTTGAGTCTGCCGGTGACGGAATTTGAATTAGTGATTGGTAAATTTATTGGAGCATTCCTTTATATTTTTGTTACCTTGCTACTTTTATCGCCGACGGTAATAACAGTTCTATTATTAGGTAAACCCGATTTGGGTATATTAATTGGCGGATGGTTGGGCGTATTGGGTTTGGCTGTTGTCTATTTAGCAGTGGGAATTTTTTGTTCGAGTTTAAGCAACCAACCGGCCGTGGGTTTTTTGATGGCAACAATTCTCCTGCTGGTGAATAATTTTATTGGTCAAGCAGGAGTTCTACAACGTCTTCCTGTGTTTTTGGGAACAATTTTTGAGTTTTTGAGCATTACCTGGCACGCCAACCAATTTGGATTAGGAGTAGTACGTTTGGAAGATATAACTTTTTTGGTTTCAACAACAGGTATTTTTCTGCTTCTGACAGTTTTATATCTTAAAGCTAGAAATAAGTAATATGGAACCCATCAAACAACGAAAATTAAGTTTTTTTTTGACCGGAGTAAACGTAGCGGTGGCGCTTTTGTTGACAACTATTGCTGTCAGCCTTTTTTTACCTAATGTTAAGGTTGATTTGACGGCAAATAAGATTCACACATTGTCTCCAGCAACCGTGTCAATGGTAAGAAACTTAAAGGACTTGGTAAAAATTAAAGTCTATTTAAGTGAAGATGTTCCGCCCGACATAAAACCATTGGCAGATAACCTTAAAACAGTGCTTAGCGAGATTAGTAGTCTTAATAAAAGCAAATTACAAGTAAGTTATGCTGACCCAAATAAAGATAGTGCTGCTAAAGAAGAGGCACTTCGCTATGGAATTACACCTTTACAATTTTCCTCAGTAAAATCGGATAAACTTGAAGTTGCCAATGGCTATTTCGGATTGGTACTAGTGTATGGCAATAAACAAGTAGTGCTGTCAGTGGCTGGAGACGTGGGAAATCTGGAATACTTTTTGGTGTCGGGAATTAAAAAGTTGACGGAAAAACAACTTCCAACAATTCTGCTGGCTACAGGGAATGGTGAAGTAAGTACCGACGAAATGCAGGTATTTAGCAAATATGCAGATTCAAATTACCAATTGGAGACAGTTGATTTGTCAAAGGAAAAAGCGCTTGATACTAAAAATGGAATTTTAATTATTGACGGACCAACATCGACGTTTAACCAAGCAGCTCAGAATCAGATTACGCAATGGGTAGAGGCAAAGAAAGGGGTATTATTTTTGGTAAATTCGGCAAGTGTAAACAGTAATCTAGAAGGCCAAGCCCGACCACCAATGGGAATTGAATCATTACTTAAATCTCAGGGAATTGAGCTGGTGCCAAAATTGATTCTTGACCCTTCGTCGGCAGTGGCAAGTTTTAGTACTAAAAGTGGTGGTTTTTATACTCAATATCTTTACTGGTTGCAGATTCGACCCGAAAATATCAATCAATCACTACCACCGCTTTCAGGACTACAATCAATGTTGATGCCCTGGACTTCTCCCTTAATCGTTGAGGGAAAAGCAAAGGCAATGGTATATTCAAGTCCTGACGCCTGGACGGTATCTGATTTAAGTAACTTATCGCCATTGGCAAAAGTGGTCCAAGGTAATGATGTCAGTAAGAAAGTTGTAGCAGCTATTAATACCGATACTTCCAGAATTGCTGTTATTGGTAATAGTGATTTAATTAAAGATCAATTTGTAAGCAGTGATCAACAAAATTTGGTAATGGTTTTTAATTTAATTGATTATTTATCTCAAGATGATTCATTATTATCGATTCGAGCAAAAATAATTAGCAATCCACCACTTAAAAATATTAGCGATACTATGAAACAGGTCGTTCGTTATGGTGATATCGGACTTCCCGTGATACTGTTGTTGCTTATTGGAGGAGTGGCATACATTGTTCGTAAAAAAAAGGATATCTAACTTTTATGACTAAATCAGTACTTTACAGTTTTATAGTAGTACTTATCTTGGCAGTGGTGGTCTTGTGGCAACAATTTTATAAACCTACCAAAAAAGCTGTCTTGCCCTATTTTAATCGTCCGGTTACCCA